>JARKQH010000380.1 GCA_029974925.1 Verrucomicrobiota bacterium | reverse complement strand
CTCGAATTCAGGGGGTTTGCCGGGCTGTGGTTCAGGCCGGAACCCACCGGCCCGGTGAAGAACACTTCATTTGCGGGGGGATAGGGTGCGGCATTCTCAATCTCGAATCCGGCCGAATACGAGTGCAGGTTCACGGGGTAGTTCACTGACGGCGTCAGTCCTCCCGAGAAACTGCCGGCTTGCGCATAGTGATTGAGCCACAGGCTGTAGATTACCGTCAGGCCCACCTTGGCCCGATAAAACCTGCAGGGGGAGGCGGTCACCGGCGTTTCATCAACCAAGACCAGGAGGTTGGTGTCAACATTCTGGACGCTTCCAACCGCTTGCCACGTCACCAGGTTGGTCGAAAGCTCAAACGTGTAGCTCTGGCCCACCTCGGTGGCCATTTGAATCTGCAATTGCCCGTTCGGCAGCAGCTTGGGACTCAGAAAAACCGGCGGGGTGGCCGCCCAGGCGGCCCAAGTCCCCACGGCAACCATCAGACCGGCAAATCGGATAAAAAATGATGACCCTGAACGAGGAACAGCTTTCATGTAAGATAAGTCTTCAGATTCAACTCAACTCTGTTAAGCAACGGAGTAAGCATGTCTCATGCCTTGAACACGTCAAGAGTTATCCCTTCCCTTGCGCCGTCCGACGGCTTTTGGCGCGATAAACGACGCAGGAGCCCGCAGGCATCTTCCTTCGGGCGGGGTGGCATCTTCCCCGGGCCGGGGCCCAAAGCCGGGGTTGCAGGGGGGCTGGAGAGCGATTATGTTGGAGGCGAAGGAGCCACGATGAAAACGAAAACGGTCAAATTAGTCGAACAGCCGGTTCCGGTGACCCCGGGCATTACCAAGGGCATGGTTCGCCAGCATGCCTACATGATCTACCGGGACAAACTCCCGGATCATCCCCTGACGCTTGAGGACTGGGTTCTGGCGGAGAAGGACCTCGTCGCGACGCTGGAAACGGAGAACCTGCCGAAATAGGACCCGCTCGACTCTTTTACCGCGCCGGTGCGGACAGAATGCCCCTAAGAAGGCCGAGTTCGCGTCGGCGCGGTTTTTTTTCAACGGGTCAGTTCTGAATGAGGATTGGACGTGGCCGCCGGGGTCGGGCGGCCGCGAATCAAGAAATGTCAGCGACCGCGTCCCACGGCCTCTTGCGTCGCAGTTGCCGGGCGGGGTTGCTGGTGAGGCGCCGGGGCTCACCCGATGGAGCGGCCGCGGAGGCTGTCCCGCGCCAGGTAATACAAAAACAGGAAGTTGTATTTGAAATAACGCGGGCCCAGCCGCCGGGGTTCGGAGGCAAGGCGGTGGACCCAAGTCAGGCCCAGTCGCTGCATCCAGAGCGGGGCGTCGGGTTTCATGCCGGCATTCACGTCAAACGCGAATCCGACCGTCAGGATGACGCCCCGGCCCAACCGGCTTTTATAACGTTTGACCCATGCCTGCTGTTTGGGGGTGCCGAATCCGACCCAGATGAAATCCGGCGACAGCCGGTCCAGCTCCGCCAGCACTTGCTCCTCGGCCTCAAGCCGGCCATCCAGGCCACACCGTCCATGAAAGCCCCCGACAAACCGGACCTTGGGATTGAGCTCTTGAAATTTCAGCCGCAAGCGCCGGCCGCACTCCTCCGAGCCGCCGAGCAGATAATGCGTCCAGCGCTCCGGCACTCCGGCCAGGAACCGCCGCATGAACGTGGGGCCATAAACCCGGTCTTTGAGCGCGGCGCCCGCCCGGTTCAGGCACCAGATCAAGGGCATGCCGTCCGGAGCGAATCCGTCATACGCCGAGGTCAGGTCGCGGAACGCCGGCTCGTGACGGCGGAGCGTCACGATCTGAGTGTTGGCAAACTCGATGGCCATGGGCCGGCTCGCCGAGGCCCAATCCTCGCACGCTTTCCCCAGCCGCTCATAGTCCGTGAGCAATAGCGGCGTGCCCAGCATCGTCATCGAAGCCATCGGCTTGCAGTCGGTCACGCGCACGACAATTGAGAGGCGGACGACGCGGTTCAAGAAAAAACTTTTCGCGCGGCGCCAACTTCGTTAAGAAGTTCCGAAGTTCGCACCGGATTGAGTCGGCTTGAGTGATTTGAATTGGCTAACATGAAGTTGCTGGTTTTTGCGCATACGCCGCCGCCGCATCACGGGCAGAGCTTTATGGTCCAGCTCATGCTCGAGGGTCTGGGGGGCGACTGCCGCAAGCGCAGGCGGGACGGGGACGGGGGCTCCCGAGCCCGCCGCCTCCCGGAGACCGATGGCATCGAATGCTACCATGTCAATGCCCGCCTGTCGCGCCACCTGGAAGACATCGGCGACCTGCGCATCGGGAAGTTCATCCTCCTGATTTGGTATTGTCTGCAGGCCATTTGGTGCCGGTTCCGTTATGGCGTGACCAATTTCTATTACATCCCCGCCCCCGGCAAGCGGTCGGCGCTTTACCGGGATTGGCTGGTGATGCTGCTGTGCCGGCCCTTCTTCCGGCGGTTCATCCTGCATTGGCATGCCTCCGGCCTGGGCAAATGGCTGGAAACCATGGTTCAGATTCGGACCCGCTCCATCACCTACAACCTCGCCAAGAACGCCGATCTCAGCATCGTGCTCTCGAATTACGGGCGGGGCGACGCCGACAAGCTGTTCCCCCGCAACGTGGCCGTCGTGGGCAATGGCATCCCCGATCCGTGTCCGGATTTCGCCCGGGCCGTGCTGCCACGCCGGCGCGCCCGGCTCGAGGCGCGGCGCCTGCTGAGCGTCGGCAAACCCCTTCCGCCGGAGATTGCGGCCGGGGCCGGGACGGACCCCCACGTGTTCAGAGTGCTGTTCATGGCGCACTGCACGCGGGACAAGGGCCTGTTTGATGCCGTCGAGGGGGCGGTGCTTGCCCACCGCAAACTGGCCGAGCAGGGCTCGCCCCTGTTCCTCAAGCTGGTGGTGGCCGGCCAGTTTCTGCATGGGGATGAAGAAGCCGAGTTTCACCGGCTCTGCGCCACGCTGGGACAGGAAGTGGTCGAGTACGTCGGATTTGTCAGCGGCGAAAACAAGCAGCAACTGCTCGAGAACAGCGATGCGTTCTGCTTCCCCAGCCACCTGGAGAGTTTCGGCCTGGTGCTGGCCGAAGCCATGGCTTTTGGGCTGCCCATTGTCACCACCCGGTGCGGCGCCGTTCCGGAAGTCATGACGCCGGAGCATCCGGGTCTCGTGGAGGTGCGCGCGCCGGCCCAGATTGCCGCGGCGCTGCTTCGGTTGACCGACGACGAATCCTTCGAGGCGCTGCGCCAGCGGTTCGAAAGTCACTTCACCATCGAACAGCATCTTTTCCGACTGGCCCGCGCCTTGCGCACGGTGGCCGACTCCGGGTCCACCAAAGGCTGAAAGGGGCACCCCCGGCGGCGGGTTCGCGCTGGATTGCCCCGGCGCCGCCCGCTGCGACGGTTAGAACCATTCGCGATCCTTGGTGATCGCAATGGTTCCGTGGCTGGGGGTGAGCGAGAGGGATTTTTTCGGGCAGGACTCGACGCAGCAGCCGCACTGGATGCAAAGCAGCCGGTCAATGGCCCACCGCTTGCCGGCGCGATTCACGACCAAGGCGCCCGTGGGGCATTTCTTCGCGCAGATATTGCAGTAAACGCAGCTCTCCTTCGTGAAGGCCAGTTCGCCGCGCGAGCCGGGAACCGGCTGGCGGGGTTCGAAGGGGTAACGGGTCGTTACCGGCTTGGACAGGGCCCACTTCAAGGCCAGGCGGGTCAGGGTAAAATAGCCCATATCAACGCTCCGTACAACTAATGCAGGGATCAATCGTGAGCACCAGGACCGGCACATCCGCCAGCTCGCAGCCCTGCAGCACTTTCAACAACGCCGGCAGGTTCGCAAAGGTCGGCGTCCGCACGCGGAACCGCTGGAGGTTTTTCGTCCCGTTGGCTTTCAGGTGATAGACCACTTCTCCGCGGGGCTGTTCGGTCCGCGCAATGTGCTCGCCATTCGGGTTGCCGGTGACTTTCACGGCAATGTCGCCCCCGGGCAGCCGGGCGAACGCCTGGCGAATGAGGTCCACAGACTGGAAGAGCTCGCCGCAGCGAACCGCGCACCGCGCGTAGGAGTCGCCGTCGGTTCGCGTCACGGGCTCGAAGCGGAGCTCGTGGAAGGCGGCATAACCGAGCTGGCGCATGTCCTGGCTGACGCCGCTGGCCCGGAGGGTCGGCCCGACGCATCCCAGTTCGTAGGCTTCCTCCTTGGTCAATACCCCGACCCCGCACATCCGGTCCTTCACCGAACGGTCCTTCAGGAACACGCGGGTAATCTCACGCATGTCGCTTTCAATACCGTCCAGCTCCTTCAAAATGTCCGCCGCGGCCTCCGGCCCGATGTCGCGCCGCACGCCGCCCACTTTGCAGGTGCCAAAAATGACCCGCCCTCCCGTGGTGGCTTCGATGATCTTGAGGACGCGCTCGCGGACGCGCCAGGAGTGCATGAAGAGGCTTTCAAAACCCAGCGCGTCGGCCATCAATCCCAGCCAGAGGAGATGGCTGTGCAGCCGCGAGAATTCGCCCCAGATGGTCCGCAGATAATGCGCCCGCGGGGGAACCGGCAGGTTCATGATGGTTTCCACCGCCTGACAATAGGTCTGGCCATGGATGAAGCTGCAAATGCCGCAAATCCGCTCCGCGATGTAGGTGAATTCCTGATAGTCTTTTTTCTCGACCAGCTTTTCCAGCCCGCGGTGGATGAACCCGATGGACGGGCGCGCTTCAACCACCTTCTCGTCCTCGACCACCAGGTCCAGGTGGACAGGTTCCGGCAGGACGGGATGCTGCGGACCAAACGGGATGATGGTGCGGGCCATAAGCGGGAAGGAATCAGGCGGTGACCGGCACGGGCGAAGGGGGCGCAGCCTTGGCCGCGGCGGGTTTGACCGCGGCGGGCGGCTTCACGGAGGCAAACGGATGCTTGATGGCGGTTTTGTAAAAGTTGCCTTTGAAATCCACCGCCATGCCCTCGATGACCACGCCAAACAGATCATGAATTTCGTTTTCGTACATCAGCGCGCACCAATAAACGCCACTGATGCTCGGGATGCCGGGGCCGCCCGACAGCGCCAGCAGGCGCAGGTTGGCCAGCCGGCGGTCCCGATCGAAACTGTAGGTCAGCTCGACCGCCTCCGGCAGGCGGGTGGCGCTGATCTGAACCAGCCGCCAGCCGGCCTGTTTCAGCGCGCGGACGCGGTCCACCAGGCAATCGGCGGAGATCAATTCGCAAACAACTTCAGTGCTCATACCAGGTTCAAAGCAGGACGGTTTTCGCCGCGAACGGCAGGGTCGGACGGATGCTGAAATTTCTGGAAATAGACCCAGGTGATCGCCGCGTTGTAGGGCTCGGTCTTGAATTGCTGGTAGCCGAGCGACAAAAGCTGAAAATGATTCCGCTTGCTCTGATGTCCGGTCTTGGCCTCGAACCGGCGCACTTGCGGGAATTCCTTTTCGATCGCCGTCAGGAGCTTCCGGCCGATGCCCCGCCGCCGGAAATAGGGATGGACCATCAGCCGGCTTAAATAGGCCGTGTCCTCCACGGCGAAGCCGCGGATGGAGCCAACGATCTTGCCATTGATGACGGCCTTGAGAAA
>JARKQH010000432.1 GCA_029974925.1 Verrucomicrobiota bacterium | reverse complement strand
ACAGCCATTTGGTCCACGCGGCAATACATTGAACTGCGCTCGTATTCGGGTGGTTCCTACAACTCCGGCACGCTTAATCAGCTCTTTGCCCTGGGCTTTACCTCAAGCGGCGTTGACACGACTCTTATAAACCAGCGTATCCTGAGCGGCACCAGTGCGGGTTGGGGAAACCTCTCCGGCGCCTACACCCGCACCATGATAGCGAATCCTGACAACGATTGGACAAAACTGGGGATGGTGATTTATTCCTCCAAGGTTGAATACTATGTGAACGACAGTTTGGATTCCTGGAAACCCATCTCGGGAACTTATGCATTTGACAGTGTTGTAATTGGCTCCGGCCTCAGCAGCGCCGGAGCAGACGTCTGGTTCGACAACCTTACGGTCGCAGTCGTTCCCGAGCCTTCCTCCCTTGCGCTGGCACTCGTTGGCGGCATCGGTCTGTTAGTGGCTCGCATGCGCCGGCAATAGGTTTCAATCCTGCCTTTAAAGCCGCCGGCTTTCGGCGGCTTTTTTATTGCCCTCTTCATGGGACGATGACCCCCTCGTGAAGTAAGGTGGCCTCGAGGAATCGAAGCTGAAGGTGAGAAAGTGCTGTGGGGCCGCCTGCGGGCCGAGACCAAACAGATTCAATTCCGAGAGCGGCAATCAGTGTGAGCAGGAGGGCGGGTCCGGCCAAGAGCACTCCCAGTGCGCTCACAGTCACCTCGCCGGGCTCGGATTTTGCTTCCGGCTGCCGGCTTTTTCCCGCTATTGTCCCGGCATGCTATACACAACCTTTGGGTCCATCGGCGCAAGGTTCAGCCGGCTGACGGGGGGCTTGCTGGTGGGCGCGGCGGTCTTGACTGCGCCTTTTCAGGGAAAGGCCGCGGAGGAACCCCGGTGGGAATCCCTGTTTAACGGCAAGGACCTGGCCGGCTGGGTCGTCGTTCACGACGCCAATTTCATCGTCACCAACCAGTGCCTGCGCCTGGTGGGCGGCATGGGCTGGCTGCGAACGGAGAAACCTTACACCAACTTCATTTTTGAAACCGAATGGCGGGCGCTCGAGCCGGGCTACGACAGCGGCCTGTTCCTGCGGGCGGGGCTCGAGGGCAAGCCCTGGCCGAAAGACGCGTGGCAGGTGAACCTCCTGCGCACCGCCTTGGGCGGCTTGGTCAAGGGATTCCAGACCAAGGTGCCCGCCGAGACACCGCCGCAGCCGGTGAACCAGTGGGTCCGGATGCGAATCGAAGTCCGCGGCAGCAAGGTCTCCCTCCAGGTCAACGGCGAGCCGGCGTGGGAATACGACCAGCTCGACGCCGCCGGGGGTTACCTTGGCATCCAGGCCGAGAACAAGGCCTTCGAATTCCGCAACCTGCGCCTCCAGGTCTTGTGAAAACCAGCCCATCCCTTTCCTCCCTCCGGGCCGGCGTCATCGGCACGGGTTTTATCGGGCCGGTTCATGTTGAAGCGCTGCGCCGGCTGGGCGTGACGGTCACGGCCATTTGTGACGTGGGCGACCTGGCGGCCCAGGCTGCCGCGCGGCTCAAAATCCCCCGGGCATTTGCCGATCACCGGCAACTGGCGGCCTGCCCCGAGGTTGACGTGGTGCACATCACCGCCCCCAACCGGTTCCACTGCCAGATGTCCCTGGCCGCCTTGCGCGCCGGAAAACATGTCGTGTGCGAAAAGCCCCTCGCCATGAATACCCGCGAGACCGCCCGGGTGGTCGAAGCCGCGCGCGCGGCGCGGCGCGTCTTCGCGGTGAACTACAACGTGCGGTTTTACCCGGCGGTGCTGCAACTTCGCCGCCTGGTTCGCCAGGGCATCCTCGGCGACATCATCCACGTCAACGGTTCCTACCTGCAGGACTGGTTGTTCAAGGACACCGATTACAACTGGCGGCTGTTGCCGGCCGAAGGCGGGAGGCTGCGGGCCGTGGCCGACATCGGCACCCACTGGATGGACACCGTTTCCTTCATTCTGGGCGCGCGCATCACCTCGGTGTTCGCCGACCTGGCCACCTGGCACAAGCAACGGCGCCGCCCCTTGGGCGAGGTACAGACTTTTGCCCGGGCCGACACCCGCCTCCGGTACGCCCCGTACAAAGTCCAGACCGATGATTTTGGCAGCATTCTGTTGCGGTTCTCGAACGGAGCCCGCGGCAACCTGGCCGTGTCGCAGGTGGCCGCCGGACGCAAGAACTGCATTCGCTTCGAGATCTACGGCTCGAAAAAGTCCGCCTGGTGGTGCTCCGAAACGCCCGAACAGCTTCATTTCGGCAATCGCGACGCCGCCAACGAAACCGCCGTGCGCGCCACCCCGGCATTCGGGGACGGCGCCGCGGGTTTCATGGACTATCCCCCCGGCCATGTCGAAGGGTTCCCCGACACGTTCAAAATGAACTTCCGCGCCATCTACTCGGCCATTGCCGGCGCGGGCTCCACCCCGCCGCTGTTTGCCACGGCGCGCGACGGCCACCAGGAGGTGGCCGTGTGCGAGGCCATTCTCCGCAGCCACCGGCAGCGGGCCTGGGCAACCGTCTGAACCTCCAGCGCCTCCCCGCTTATGAAATACACTTACGAGCAACTCGCCAAAATGATTGACCACTCCCTCCTGCATCCGACCCTGACGGATGCCGAGTTCGAGGAGGGCTGCCAGATTGCGGTCCAATACGGTGTGGCCGCCGTGTGCATCAAACCGTACGCCATCCCGCGCGCCGTCGAGCTGCTGCGCGGCACCGGCGTGATCGTCTGCGCCGTCATCGGCTTTCCCCACGGCAACTCCTGCACCGAGTCCAAACGCTACGAAACCGAGCTGGCCTGCCGCGACGGCGCGACCGAGATTGACATGGTGATCAACCTCGGCAAGGCCCTCAGCGGCGACTGGGACTACGTCGAACGCGATGTGAAAGCCGTGTGCGATGAAGCCCACGCCCGCGGCGCCAAAGTGAAGGTCATTCTCGAAACCGATTTCCTGGCTGGCGGCGGGGCCGGGTTGAGCAGCGACGACCTCAAACGGCGTCTCTGCCAGCTCTGCGAACGCGCCGGGGCCGACTGGGTGAAAACCTCGACAGGCTACGGGTTCGTGAAACAGCCGGACGGCAGCTACAATTACCGCGGCGCCACTGAACACGACGTGGCGTTGATGCGCGCCAGTGTCTCCTCGAAGGTCCAGGTCAAGGCCGCCGGCGGCGTGCGCGACCTCGACTTCCTCATCCGGATGCGCGACCTCGGCGCCACCCGTTGCGGGGCCAGCGCCACGGTCGCCATCCTCGATGAATACCGCCGCCGCGAAGCCGCCGAGCGGGCAGGGTAGTAGGGCCCAGAGGGCCCCTGGACTAAAGACCATGGACTAAAGACTATAGACCATGGACCATAGACCATAGACCATAGACCGAATGGGCCGGGGATGACTCGGACTATCGGACTTTGCCACCATCCGACCTTGGGACCAAAGGCCGGTTGGGATTGGGGCGTGGAATCGCCTGTTGAGCCCTGCGCCTGCCAGGGAATTGGCAGCGGCCGGCCTTCACCGCAGAGTTTCAAACTCCAGTCTCCCAATGTGTTGCAGTTTTGCGGGCCTGCAGCCTTGCCGCTCCGAAGTCGCGTGGCCTGACCGTCTTGCAGTCTCGTAATCGCGCTTCCCCCCGTGTCTGCGGATGTCACACCCCCTGTGTTATCTTGTCGGGTCAACCGGTGGAGAAGGCTCCACCTAGCGAAAGGTCAGATTATGGAAAATGTTGTAAAAAGCCGGCTGCAGTCAGTTCAATTCGGAACCGCCCAAACCTACAAGAACCTCACCATCCTGCCGCTCATCGCGCCGGCGGATGGCGCGTTTCAATACCGGACGCTGGGCGAAGCTTTGACCCAGGGCGACCTTGTCATCTCGGAAGTGTCCGCCGGGGGGTCGGTGCCCGAGCTGTTGGTGGTCAACCGCGCCCACCAGGCGGTTTTGCTGATTGACGGCGAGGAACTGGCCGGCGCCAAACAGAATCGCGTGCTCAACACCTCGATCCTGCTCAAGGAGGGGTCTGAAACCAAAATCCCGGTCAGTTGCACCGAGCAGGGGCGGTGGCACTACGCCTCGCGGGTGTTCGACGTTTCGGGCAATGTTTTGGCCTACAAAGCGCGCTCGAAAAAAGCGCGCGCCGTTCATGCCTCGCTCAAAGCCAGGGGCGCAGCCTACTCGGACCAGGGGGAGGTCTGGGACGAAATCTCGCTGCTCCAGGCCAAGGCCAAGGCTCACTCGCCCACCTCGGCCATGAGCGATGTGTACAAAGCCTGGGAGGACGAACTTCACAAATGCGATGAAGTCTTTCAGCTCGTCCCCAATCAGGTTGGGCTGTTTGCCATGATGGACGGCCAGCCGGCGGGCATGGAATTCCTGTCGCTCAGCCAGGCCTACGCCAAGCTGCATGCCAAACTCGTCCGCAGCTATGCCTTGGAAGTGCTCCTCGACCATGACCAGCCGGCCAAACCCGCCGCCCCCCTGCCCCAGCCCCACCCAGGGGACGCTCCGCCCGCCGGCGCGGCGCCGGCGGCGCCGTCCAATGGCGACCCCACTGCCGTGGCAAAGGCCTTTCTGGAGACCCTCCTCGCTGCCGAGGAACAGCGGTTCCCTTCAATTGGCCATGGCGCCGAACTTCGTTACCGGTTTGGCAAACCAAACTCCGCCAAAAGCGTGGCGAACCCGCCGCCCGCCGCAGGCCTTGCGCTTCACTCCATCGCGGGCAGCGCGCTCGTGCATCAGGACGAAGTCATCCACGCGGCCTTCTTCCGTTTGGACGACGCTGAACCGCCCGAGCAGATGGCGTCCTACCGCCACCGCCGCCGCTGGCAGCTTGAATAGGCCAAGCCCCACGCGGAACCAGCGACACCGGATGCAGTTCAGCCTGGCAAGGGATTCGGCGCAAGCCCGGGTCCCTGCCAGGCTGAATTTTTGAAGGAACGACTATGATTGGACGGCGCAGCGCTTCACAGCGCTGGAATAGTTGCCCGGGAGCCGCGGAGTGTTCCAAAAGCCCTGAGCGCACACGCCCAACCGGGCCTCGCCTTTGACGCAGCACCCACCCATCTCTGTTCCCGCCCCAGCCCTGCGGCTCAGGCCTCCTCGACGACTTTCCAGCCGAGGGCGTCGGCCAGGGCGTACACGGGTTCCTTGAGGTCGCCGTAGAAGGTGACGCGATGCCAGCTCCACTGGTCCCATTGCCGGAACAGCTTTTCAATGTCCCCCACCGGTTCGGCGCAGAGCTTGGTCCGGCAGGCGCGGTCGTCGGGATCGTTGTCTCGCGCGATGGCCCGGTGGAAGAGAATCTCCTTGCGGCTTTGCTCAAACTCGAGGGAGGTGGTCATATAGCCCGAAGGGACAAGGGAGCGGACCGAGGCGCCCTGGCGGTCCTCGGAATGAGTCAGGATGTCGAACGGGTTGGTCTTGCCCTGGGGACCGAAGACCTTGTTGGCGGCGACGCAGTGGGCGTAAATGATGTGCCGTTTGGCGGTGTTGATCACCGGGTCGGAAATGTAGCCCGGGCGCCCTTGGGTGAGAGTCGTGCCCACCAGCATGGTCACGGCGGAGCGGACATCGCACTCACATCCCCCCACCAGCCCTTCGTTGCAGAGTTGATGGAACCCGAGGCAGGGGTAGGCATGAATATGGCCCCCGTAGAAACCGCCGAGACAATTGATGGTGATGCCGCTGGCCCCGTGTTTTTTCAGGAGGGCCTTTTGCGCCAGGTACATCGCGGCGGAAGTCTCGAGCGTTTCGCGGGAAACCCCTTCGATCTTGCGGGCGGCCTGGGTCCATTGGTCGGCCACCGCCCGGGCTTCGTCGCGGTCGGCTTTTTCCCACGCTTCATTCAACTCGGCAAACGGGATGTGCTCGACCTTGATGCCGACGAATTCGCCGGCCGGTCCCGCGTTTTGATTCCGAACGGCCAGAATCTTCGACTCCCTGAGCCGCCGCAGGCACTCGCCGGGGGAGAGGCACTCCAACGGGTCGGATTTGGCCGTCATTCTGCCGGGCTTGGGCGTGTGCTTCAACCGGACCTCCGCGGTGGCGGCGGCGAAGTCGCCCCCGGTCTGCTTGACGGTGGCGAAACACTCGACGGCCTCGACCAGGTCCCGCAGGTTCGACGAGGCGACAAAGCCCACGTTCCGGGCCTGGTTGCGGAGGAGGGCGGCATTATAGACCAGGAACCCGCCGCTGCCGCCGTATTGGAAATCCGCGTAGAGAACGGGCTTGCCGGAGGCGGCGATGGGTTGGATCACCCGGTTCCAGCAGTTCATCTGGTAGATCAGGTAACCGTCAATGCCGCCGGCGGCGTTGTCCTCGGCGAGAATCTTCCTGGCCTGCTCCTCGCCCGCAGCCAGGGTGGGAACAAACTCGAAATGGCGGCACCGCCGGGTCAGTTCCCGGTTGATTCGGTCCATCACCGGGCCGAAATCGAAACCTTTGTTCGGCCAGTCCGGCCGGTCCTGTTTCTCGCCGTGCAGCGAATAAATGATGCGGATGCGCGTCGTCGCCTCAGGCTTCGAGGCGGCGAGCAAGGCCGGGGCCGAGACGGCGCCCAGCGCGCCGGCCACCGCGGCGGTGCCGCGGGCGAGGAAGTTGCGGCGGTTCATGGGGCAGCAAGCGCAACCGGAGAAGAAGGGAGTCGGTTTCATGATCATGTTTTGGTTAGTGGTCGTGCGAGGTTCAGACTAGTGCGGGCGGGGAACGGGTCAAGGCAAATGACCCCAACCGCCACCCCATGCCGGCGGCGGCTCCAAGAGCCCGTCGTCTGGAGGGCGGCCCGGGGAGCTTAAAGGAGGTCCTTGAAATACTCCGCGGCAGCCTCCCAATCCACGGTTTCGTCGGGCGGGCGGCCCAGTTTTTCGTAAAGGCGGCGGCGGGCTTTCTTGTCATCAATGGCAATGCGCGCCGCGATGCACAACACGTCCTCGGCCACCTCGAGCGGCACCACCACCACCCCGTCCCAGTCGCAGCCGACGATATCCCCCGGCCGAACCATGACGCCCCCGCAACCCACGGTGGTGTTGACGTCCATCAGCTCGACCCGGCCGGGAATAATGGTGCGCCCGATGCCGCGGCAGGCCACCGGCCCCTTTTGCAGGATGATCTCATCCGTGTCGCGCGCGTAGCCGTCGGTCACAATCCCGGCCACGCCGGCAGCCTGCATGGCCATCGAGTTGTTCGACCCCCAGTAACCGCACTCGCGCGCCCCGTTGGTGGAGGTCACCACGACGCACCCGGGCTTCACCTCGAGTTTCGCGTGCATGCCGCCCATCTGTTCCCAAATCGCGTGCTGCCGCAACGCGTCCTGGCGCTCAATCACCGGCATGCGCCGGTTCGTCGGCACCACCCGAAGCGTGACCGCCGGTCCCCAGAATTTCATGCCCATCCACAGTGGCCGGATGGCGGGGTCCAGCAGCGTCAGGTCCGCCCGGCCGACCGCATCCAAGCCGTCGGTGACGTCCGTCACGCGCAGAAACCGATTGAACCGCCCGGCCAGGGCGTAAGGGTCCTTGATCGAGGAACCGGCAGGCGCGGCGGCGCCTGGACCGGCCTGCGCTTCCGCGCCGGACAGGGAGGGCAGCCCCGCACCCGCCGCCAGCGCAGCCACGGCGGAGGCCTTGAGAAAATCGCGCCGGGAAGGTTGCGGTTGCGGAAGGGATGGAGGCGCCGGAGGGTTCAGGGCGGAGTGGGGCCCGCGGGGAAGGTCATCAGGGTGCATGGCTTGCATGGCACTCCTTTGCCAGACCGGCGCTCCGGCCTCAAGCCTATTCCCCGCCCGGGTTACCCCTTGCCACCGCGCAGCGGGGCGGCCTATGCTTGCGTCATGCCACGCCGAATGAACCGCTGCCATTTCGTGCTCGAACTCATCATGCTCTCCACCCTTTGCGCCCATACCGTCGCGTCCGCCGCCTCACTCTCGCTCGCCGAACGGCTGGGCTACAAGGCCACCGACAAACTGCTGATCGTCAACGGCGACGATGCGGGGATGTCGCACTCGGCCAACCTGGCGACGATCCAATGCCTCGAGCGGGGTTTGATGCGCTCGGCCACCGTCATGGTGCCCTGCCCCTGGTTCCCTGAAATCGCCGCCTACGCCAGGGAACACCCGGATAAGGCGTTCGGCGTTCACCTTTGCCACACTTCGGAATGGACCAAGTACCGCTGGGGGCCGGTCGCCAGCCGGGACCAGGTGCCCGGGCTGATTGATCCCCAAGGCTATCTCTGGCGCGGAATTGAGGACGTCTATGCCCATGCCGACCCCAAGGAGGCTCTGATTGAAGGCCGCGCCCAAATCCAGCGCGCTCGCGCGGCGGGGCTTGACATCACCCATCTCGATTCCCACATGGGCACGCTCCAGCTCCACCCCCGCTTCGTCGAGGTTTACCTGCAACTCGCCGTCGAATTCGATCTGCCCGTCCGCATGGCCTCGCAGGAAACCCTGACCCGGTTCGGCTTCCCGCAATTGCGCGACCAATTCGCCGCCAAAGGCATCGTCTTCCCTGACCATTTCATTTACGAGGAGCTCCAGAACGAGAAGCAGGACGTCAAAGGTTTCTGGCTTAACGTGGTCAAGAACCTCAAACCCGGCGTCACCGAACTCTACATTCATGCCGCCCTCCCGACGGACGAAATGAAAGCCATCACCGGCTCGTGGTCCACTCGCGCCCAGGAGTTCGAAGCGTTTACCAACGATCCCGACATCAAGCAGGCGGTGACCGACCAGGGCATCATCCTCATCAGTTACCGCCCGCTGCGCGAGCTGCAGCACCGCGAACGCAAACCGTCGTCTCAAAAGGCCGGACGGCCCCAGGACTCCCAACCGCCGCGCCAACCCTCTCCCTGACATGCTGCGCCCCAAATCCTGGCTCCCCCTTTTGGTGGCGGTCCTTCTGCCCGGCGCCTGGGCTGCGGATTTTACTCCGGCTCCGCAGCCGTTCCGGCAGGAGACCGCCCGTCACTTTGCCTTGAGCGTGGTCCCCGAGGCCACGCCGGTGCAATTGATCGAATGTCCACCTGGCGGCCCGCCGCGCGCGTTTGCCGGCGGCCAGTGGTATGAGTTCCAAGCGGACCGCTGGGTTTCCAATGCCTCCTTGAGAACCAGCGCCGAAGACCGGTTTACCTTCCCCAGCCGCGAGGGCCAACGCCTGGAGGCGCCTCTGCCTTGGGGCGAGGTCCGTCAGATTCTCCGCGCCGGACCCACCAATTGGGTGGCCGGTGCCCGAGCCTGCTGCATCGTCCCGGAAAACGGGCCTGTCAGCACCCTGACGTTGCCCGAAGGGGTGTGGCTCCGCCAGGTGGCGGTCTCCCCCAAAGGCGTTCTCCACGCCGCCACCAGCCGCGGGTTGCTAACCCCAGAGGGGACGAACTGGCAGCCCGTCCGCATCGAGGATGAGGGGGGCCGCGCCTGGGCCGTCGGCGAAGTGCCCGGCGTAGCCTTTGACTCGATGGGACGGTTGTGGTTCGCCACCAAGGCGGGTGTCGGCTGCCAGACCCCGGAGGGCTGGCGTTTCTACGAGGGAAAAGACGGCCTGCCGTGGAACGATTTCACCGGCATGGCCGCCGGGGTGGATGGCGAGGTTTGGTTTGCCACGCGCCTCGGCGTGATCCGCTTCGACGGCGCCAACTGGCATTACCGCCAGGGACCGCGCTGGCTGCCGCACGACCATGTGGTCCAGTTGGCCGTTGACGAAAAGGGCACGGCCTGGTGCGGCACGGCCGCGGGCATCGGATGTCTCGAGCGGCGTCCCATGACTCTGGCGGAGAAGGCCGAATTTTACGAGCAGGAGATCGAACTCCATATCAAGCGAACGCCGTTCGGCTACGTGGCGGAGGCCCCTTTGCGCCGCCGGGCCGACAAAACCAGCGCCGATCCCCAGGATAGCGATAATGACGGGCTCTGGACCGCCATGTACGGCGCCGGCGAGTGTTTCGCCTACGGCGCGACGCGGGATGCGAAGGCGAAAGAACGCGCCCGCCAGGCCTTCGAAGCGCTTCGCTTTCTCCAGAAGGTCACCCAGGGCGGCGCCCACCAGCCGCCCAAAGGCTACGTCGCCCGCACCATCCGGCCCGTCGAGTGGCCCGACCCCAATATTGGCCGCCTCGAGGCGGACCGGCGCCATCAGCAGGAGGACGCGCTCTGGAAGGTCTATGAACCGCGCTGGCCCAGGAGCGCCGACGGCAAATGGTACTGGAAGTCCGACACCAGCAGCGATGAATTGGACGGACATTATTTCTTTTACCCCCTCTACTACGACCTGTGCGCAGACACCGAGGCCGAACGGGAGCGGGTTCGCGAAGTGGTGCGCGACCTGACGGACCATCTGCTGGCTCACCGCTTCGTGCTGATTGACCATGACGGTTTGCCGACGCGTTGGGCCATTTATGGCCCCCAATATCTCAACCGCGACCCCGCCTGGTGGCCGGAGCGCGGCCTGAAGTCTCTCAGCATCCTCAGCTACCTGGCCGTGGCCGGCCACATCACGGGGGATGCCCGCTACGCCGCCGCCGCCCGCGAACTGTGCGAGCGCGAGGGTTACGCCCAGAACGCCATGCACCCCAAAGTCCAGCATGGCCCCGGCTCGGGGAACCAGTCCGACGATGAAATGGCCTTCATGTGCTTTTACACCCTGCTGCGCTATTCACAGGATGAACCGCTCAAGTCCCTCATTCGCTATTCCTTCTTCCGGTACTGGCTCAACGAGCAGCCCGAGATGAATCCCTTCTTCAACTTCGCCTACGCGGCCCACAACCTGAAGGCCTCCCTGCCAAGTGTGTTCGGCGCTTTCTCCGGCGCCCCGCCGGCGGGCTGGCTCGAGGACGCCCTCGAGACGCTCCGCGGTTTCCCCTTGGACCGACTGAACTGGCCGCACCGCAACAGCCACCGCCTCGACCTGGTCGCCCTTCCGCTTGTTCAAGCCCTCGACCTGGAATCCGCGGGGCGCGAACCGCCGCGCGGCCATCGCGTCAACGGCAAGGTCCTGCCGGTGGAGAACCGCCATTTCAACCATTGGAACACGGACCCCTGGCGGCTGGATTACGGCGGCAACGGCGATGAACTGGCCGCCGGCACGGTCTTTCTGCTGCCCTATTACATGGGCCTTTACCACGGCTTCATCGAAAAACCCGG
>JARKQH010000405.1 GCA_029974925.1 Verrucomicrobiota bacterium | reverse complement strand
CGGGATCTGCGGGGGGATGCTCACCACGCTCAAGTCCTTCAAGGAAGCCAAGGAGCGCGAATACCTGGACGCCCTGCTCTTCCAGTCCGGCAAGGACCTCCAGTGCATGCTGGACACCTCCGGGCTTTCGCGCTCGCACCTGTACGCGCTGTTGAAAAAGCACGGCATGACCCTCTAACGGCCCGTCCGCGTCTCTTTGCCAGGGGGATGAACCCGCGCCCCTTGGTCCTTCGCGGCCCTTTCCGGGCCGTCTGTTTTTCCGGAAAAAGCCCGCTCATCCGGAAAAACGGACGGTCCGCACCCGTCTCGTTTCCGCGACGAAAATGTCACCAAAAGCCCGGGATTACAGGGCTCGGACCGTTTATCCGGCATTTTGGATTCCCGGGGACGCTTTGGAGCCAGCCAACAAAAAAACCTGCCGTGAAAAGCGGTTAGCGCAACGAACAAGTTGGCACGATTGTTGTTAAAGGGCCGTTGTCTGTAATCCTCCTTGACCGGGGAGGAAGCCGTACAACCTCAAATCGACCGGGAGAACAACAGAATGGTCAGCCAGTCGCTCAAACAGGCCTTCGCCACCGTGGTCGGCAACGACAACGTCATGGACGCCGAGGCCGACAAGCACTCTTATTCTTACGACGCCGCCGTGCTGGACCCTGTCCTGCCCTCCCTGGTGGTTCGCCCCACCCAGATGGAGATGGTCGGCAAGATCGTCAAGCTGTGCAACGACAACGGCCTGCCCCTGACCGTGCGCGGCGCGGGCTCCAACCTTTCCGGCGGCACCATCCCCTCCAAGGGCGGCATCGTGCTTCTGACCAACGCCCTGGACAAGATCCTGGAGATCAACGAGGAGGACATGTACGCGGTGGTGCAGACCGGCGCCATCACGGCCAAGTTCGCCGCCGCCGTGGCCGCCAAGGGCCTCTTCTACCCCCCCGATCCGGGCTCTCAGGCCGTCTCCACCCTGGGCGGCAACGTGGCCGAGAACGCGGGCGGACTGCGCGGCCTGAAGTACGGCGTGACCAAGGACTACGTCATGGGCGTCAACTTCTTCGACGTTGACGGCAACTACTGCAAGTCCGGCTCCAAGACCGTGAAGTGCGTCACCGGCCTGAACGTGCCGCAGCTGATGGTCGCCTCCGAGGGCATCCTGGCCGTGATGAGCGAGTTCATCCTGAAGCTCGTGCCCCCGCCGCAGGCCGCCAAGTCCATGATGGCCGTGTTCCCCGACATCATGACCGCCTCGCGCACCGTCTCCGCCATCATCGCCGCCAAGGTCGTGCC
>JARKQH010000404.1 GCA_029974925.1 Verrucomicrobiota bacterium | reverse complement strand
CGGCACGCTCTGGGCGTGGGGGGATAACGAGTATGGCCAGTTGGGGGACGGGACGACGGCGAACAAGAGCAGCCCGGTGCGAATTGGGACCGGGACGAACTGGCTGGCAGTGGCGGCGGGGGGCGGTCACACGGTGGCGTTGCAAGCCGACGGCACGCTCTGGGCGTGGGGGGATAACGGGTTTGGGCAGTTGGGGGATGGGACGACCGTGGACAAGAGCAGCCCGGTGCGGATTGGGACGGGGACGAACTGGTTGGCGGTGGCGGCGGGGGCCGAGCACACGGTGGCGTTGCAAGCCGACGGCACGCTCTGGGCGTGGGGTTGGAACTGGCGGCATGGCCAATTGGGGGATGGCACCTCACTGCACAGCTCTCCGGGCAAAATTGGCGCCCCGGTGATTCTTGGACACCCCACGAGTCTCACCAGCGCGGTCGGTGAAACAGCGACCTTCGGCATCACGGCCTCCGGCTCAGCGCCGATGTTCTACCAATGGTTCAAAAACGGCACGAGTCTGGCAGACGGCCGGGACATCACCGGCGCGACGACGACGGACCTGACGATTGCCAACGTCCAACCCAGCGATGCGGGGGGCTACAGCGTGGTGGTGAGCAACGCTTATGGCAGTGTGACCAGCGTGGTGGCGACACTGACCGTGGTCAGTTCGCCCCTCCAGCCGCTCATCACGGGGCCGATTCAGCTTCAGGGCGGCCAGTTCCAGTTCACGGTCAACAGCGCGCCGGGGCGCTGGGTCGAGGTACAGGCCTCGCCCGACTTGAGCAACTGGACCACGGTGGCCAGCTTCATCAACATTCCCGGAACGATGCCCTGGAGCACGCCCGCGACCAATACCAGCGGCTGCTTTTACCGCCTGCGGCAGCTTCCGTAACTGACTGTGAGCAGCCTGACCTTGTGAAATAAACCCGCCGAAGCAACACAGAATTCGAGATTCGGCGTCCGGGGTTCAAGCTCCAGCGGCCGTTGCGACCGGCCGCCATTTCGGTTGCCAGTCGTCCGTCCCGCGGTAACCTAACGGCCCATGACCCAGAGCTCACTTTTCGTCATCGGAAAGCACCGCAACGCTTGTGAACGAAACTGCTGTTTTGCCCTGCCGTTCTTGCGGCTCCTTCTTCACCGTTCGAGGTTCGGGATTCGAGGTTCCATCTTCCAGTCACCAGGCTCCATCCTGGGGCCGATTCTCTTCGCGAGCGCTCTCCTTTTTCAACCCGCTTTCTTGGCCAGCGCGCAGACTGAGCCTGTTTCTCCCCTCCGCGTTCTGCCTGGCGGGCAGGTTCCCAACGACTCCCGCCTGGGTCCCTTGAAGGACCTCAACGGCTATTTCCCCTTCACGCCGTGCGACACGGCGGATGAGTGGGCGGTGCGAGCCGAGCGAGTTCGACGCAATCTCGCCGTCGCCACCGGTCTCTGGCCCATGCCGCCGCGAACCCCGCTGGAGGCCGTCATTCATGGCCGGATCGAACAGCCGGACTACACCGTTGAAAAAGTCTATTTCCAGAGCCTGCCTGGTTTCTTTGTAACGGGGAACCTGTACCGGCCCAAGGGCCGCGCGGGCCCGTTCCCCGCGGTGCTTTCCCCTCACGGTCACTGGAGAAACGGCCGGTTCCTCGACAGCCGGCCCGAGGACATACGGCGCGAACTCGATTCGGGCGCGGAACGTTTCGAAGCCGCGGCCCGCAGTCCGCTGCAAGCCCGCTGCGTTCAGCTCGCCCGGATGGGGTGCGTGGTTTTCCACTACGACATGCTCGGCTACGCCGACAGCGTTCAAATTCCCGAGAGCCTCGCGCATGGTTTCGCCAGGCAACGGCCGGAGATGAATTCGCCCACCAACTGGGGCCTGTTCAGCCCCCAAGCCGAAGCCCGCCTCCAATCCGTGCTCGGGCTGCAAACCTGGAACGCCATCCGGGCCCTGGACTTCTTGGTCGGGCTGCCGGACGTGGACTCGACGCGGCTGGGGGTCACCGGCGCCAGTGGGGGCGGCACGCAAACGTTCCTGGTGTGCGCGCTGGACCCGCGTCCCGCCGTCGCGTTTCCGGCGGTGATGGTTTCGACGGCAATGCAGGGCGGTTGCACTTGCGAGAATGCGTGCCTGCTCCGCGTGGACACGGGCAATGTCGAAATTGCGGCCCTTTTTGCGCCCAAACCGCTTGGGATGACCGCCGCCAATGATTGGACCAAAGAAATGCCGTCCAAAGGTTTTCCCCAGCTCGAACAACACTTCGCCCTGCTCGGAGCCCCCCGGAATGTGATGCTCGAACCCCTCCTCCAATTTGGCCACAACTACAACGCGCCAAGCCGCGCCGCCATGTACCGCTGGTTCAACCTCCACCTGCGTCTCGGCGCGGACGAGCCCATTGAAGAGCGGGATTTCAGCTTCCTGGCCCCCGTCCAGTTGACGGTCTGGGACGAACAGCATCCGAAACCCGAGGGCGGCCCGGAGTTCGAACGGAAATTGCTCCGTGCCATCCACGACCGTGACCAGCGCCTGCTCGCTCAGGCTCAGAACTCGCTTTCCGAATTCCGGCAGGTCTATGGCGGCGCGTTTGACATCATCCTGGGACGCGACCTCGCCCGCGCCGGCGCCGTGACGCGCGGGGCGTACCGCCGGGCTGACCGGGGTTACTACCTCGAGCATCTCGCCGTGCTTCGCAATTCCGCCCATGGCGAGGAACTTCCTTTTGTCATCCTTGAACCCAAGCAATCGCGCCCTCAGGCCGTGATCTGGCTGGACGGCCAGGGCAAGAGCGCGCTGTTCGCGGGCCCCGAAAACCCGTCGCGCCCCGCGCCCGCGATCGAACAGTTGCTCCATGCCGGCGTCACCGTCCTGGGCGCTGATCTTCTTTACCAGGGCGAATTCCTGACCAACACCCTGTCCCTGGTCCAGACACGCAGGGTGGCCAACCCGCGCGAAGCCGCGGCCTATACTTTCGGCTACAATCACGCTCTCTTTGCCCAGCGCGTTCATGACATCCTTTCCTTGATCCAATTCACGCGGCAGCATCTCCCGCAGCTTGAACGGCTGGACCTTGTGGGCCTGAATGGCGCCGGTCCCTGGGCCGCTGCCGCCCGCGCCCAATCCGGCCGCGCCATCGCGCGCCTTGCCCTCGACACCGGGGCCTTTCGGTTCGCCAACATCACCCATCTGCACGACCCCGACTTCCTGCCCGGCGCGGTCAAATACGGCGACCTGCCGGCTCTGCTGGCCTTGGGCGCCCCGGGCCGCCTCTGGGTCGCCGGCGAACCCGAGGGCATGCCGGCGCTGGTTTCAAAAACCTACCGCCTCGCCGGTGCCTCCAAAAACCTCACGTTATCGCGCACAAAACACGGGGAAATTCCGGCTGCCGCCGCCGCCTGGCTTCTCAAACCTTGAGCGGCGCGGGTGGGGGGTTGGGAGGTCTCGTCCCCGTGGGTCTCGGGTTGCGCGGGCGTTGGAGGTGTGGAGACGAGACGTCTCCACCCCCGAACTGAGGACGGGACGGTTAGGGGCTGGGACGTCTCGTCCCAGTGGGTCTCGGGTTGCGAAGGCGTGGGAGGTGTGGAGACGAGACGTCTCCACCCCC
>JARKQH010000395.1 GCA_029974925.1 Verrucomicrobiota bacterium | reverse complement strand
CATTCCGGACCTGGTCAAGTACTTCCTCCGGCGGTCCGCAACAGAGTTGGGGCAGCACTCCCCCGCCATCCAACCCGAGGCCATTGCTTTTCTGCAGGCGCAACAATGGCGCGGCAACGTGCGCGAGTTGGAGAATGTGGTCCGGCAGGCTTTGCTGCTGGCCCGGGGCTACGCGGTGGGCCTGCAACATGTTCAGGAGGCGGCCCTCCGCAGCCGGAGGCCGGTGGTCACGGCGGACCAAACGATAGCTGCCTATTTCAATGAATTACTGGCTCGCGCCCAGGGTGGCGAGGTCGAGGGGCTTCGGGCCCGGATGATGGAAGACATGGAACGCGAACTGTTTACCCGGGCGATTGAATTGGCTCAAGGCAACCAGGCCAAGGCGGCCCGCTGGCTGGGCGTGACGCGCACCACCATGCGGGAAAAGCTCGCCGCCTTTGGCGTCCGCCCGGCCGGCGCCAAAGTCGAGTCCTGAGGTGCTGAAATGGAGAAGCCGCAGCCCCGCCGGAGCCTTAACGGGCGGCGATCATCGTAAGACCCAAAAGGACGGCGAGGTAACCGGCATACACTGTCAGAAGCAAGGCACCCTCCCGCCGGGTGAGCCGGCGATCGGTCAGAAGCATCCAGCCGAGCAGACCCATGATCGCGAGCATGGCGGGGAAATTGAAAACCTGGGTAAGCCGATCCATCCCCACACTCTGGATGATCGCGGCGGTTCCCACGATGAGGGTGAGGTTCGCTATGTTGGCGCCCAGCACGTTGCCCACCGCCAGATCACTCACAGCCTTGCGAGAAGAGGTGACGGCGGTGACCAACTCCGGCAGCGAGGTGCCCACCGCGACGACCGTTAGCCCGATTACGATCGGAGGAACGCCCATCTGGCTCGCGGTCGCCACCGCGCCCTCAACCAGCAAGCGGCTGCCCGCAATGACCACCGCCGCGCCAAACACGAATTGTACCCCGGTGCCAGCCTTGGTCTCCACCCAGCTCCAACGGGCGGCGGCCTTTTCGGTCTTGATCGCCGCGGCTTCCGCGACCACCTCGGGTCTCCGGTTCTTCCAATGGCGCCAAAAGTCCCACGCAAAGTAACCCAGGCCGCCCAGCAGCAACAAAGCTCCCTGCCAGCGGGCGAGCACGAGATTCAGGGTCATCAGCAGCAACAACACTCCGGAAGCGAACATGGCGATCAAGGGGCCCCGCAGCGTCCGGAAGTGCACGTCCACATGTTTTATGGCCGCCGTTACCCCCAGAATGAGCCCAATGTTACAGATGCAGGAACCCACGGCGTTGCCCACTGCGAGACCCGCCTCGCCACGAAGTCCGGCCATGATGGACACCACCAGCTCCGGGGTTGTCGTAGCCAGGCTGACCAGCGTCGAGCCAATCACCACCCGTGGCATCCGCAAAAATTCCGCCAGCCGGATAGACGCGGCCACAAAGAAATCACCGCCTTTGACGATCAAGGCCAACCCGCCCAGCAGCATGAGAAAATCCATCAGCATATCAGCCGCGGACCCTACCCGAATCACAGTCGGCGAGCGAGCCTGGAGATGCACCGATCGCTTGCCCGGTGCCTCCAAGGCAGGACAACGAATGGCCAGGGGTGGATTCTGATTGACCATGCAGCCCGGGGCGGAGGCGGGGACGGAAGTTGCAAGTCGCTGGCAATCAGCGCAGAGCCCGTTTGTCCCGGTTGGCACGGCGGTCGCTCTCTGGTAATCTCGTTATGAAAATTCAAGCCCAATACTCCAATAGCAACCGGCCGGCACGTGGCAAATACCGGATTACCATGAAGGACTTTAGTGCCCTCTCCTTTGACGTCATCGTGCAGGAAAACCCGGTCCAGGCAGCAGCATCTCAGACCCGCGTTCTGACCCGCCAGACTGGTGGTTCAATTCCCCCCGCTACCCGGCAAGGCTCAGGTTGGGATCAGACACCGACCGGCGCAGCGGGCCCGGCTCAGTCGAAGGACGCAAAGGAATCAGAAACGCGGCGGGGTAGCGCGCGCATTCTCGTTGTGGATGATATGGCGGGTGTGCGCGAGTCCTTGGCCAAGGTGCTGCGCCTGGAGGGCTACGAAGTCGAGGTGGCCGCTGATGGGACCGAGGCCTTGAAGAAGTATCGTCCCGGCTGGACAGACTTGGTTTTGCTGGACCTCGACATGCCCGTTACCAACGGCTGGGAGACGTTCGAAAAACTGATGGCGGTCAAGCCGGACCA
>JARKQH010000394.1 GCA_029974925.1 Verrucomicrobiota bacterium | reverse complement strand
GCCGAGCGCCCCGATGCCGCGCGGCACGATGGAGATCTTGTGCACCGCGTCGGCCCCGGGCGTGAAGCTCGCCGCCACGGCGTGGCCGGCCTCGTGATAGGCCACCACCTGCTTCTCCTTGGGGTTGATGACCCGGTTCTTTTTTTCCAGCCCGCCCATGATGCGGTCCACGGCCTCCTCGAGGTCGGCCATCTCCACGGCGTTCTTGTCCTTGCGCGCGGCCAAAAGCGCCGCCTCGTTGACCACGTTGGCCAGGTCCGCCCCGGAAAAGCCCGGCGTCTTGCGGGCGATGACCGAGAGGTCCACGTCTGGCGAAAGCACCACCTTGGCGGCGTGGACCCGAAGGATGGCCTCGCGGCCGGCCACGTCGGGCTTGTCCACGAGCACCTGCCGGTCGAAGCGCCCGGCGCGCAGCAAGGCCGGATCCAGGGTCTCGGGCCGGTTGGTGGCGGCCATGATGATGACGCCCACGCGGGGATCGAAGCCGTCCATTTCCACGAGAAGCTGGTTGAGGGTCTGCTCGCGCTCGTCGTGGCCGCCGATGACCGCCCCGGCCCGGGACTTGCCGATGGCGTCGAGCTCGTCAATAAAGATGATGCACGGGGCCTTTTCCTTGGCCTGGACGAAAAGCTCGCGCACCCGGGCCGCGCCCACGCCCACGAACATCTCCACGAATTCCGAGCCCGAGATGGAGAAGAAGGGGACCCCGGCCTCGCCAGCCACGGCCCGGGCGAGGAGCGTCTTGCCCGTGCCCGGCGGGCCGATGAGCAGCACGCCCTTGGGCATCTGGCCGCCCAGGCGCTGGAAGCGCTCGGGGGTCTTGAGGTAATCGATGATCTCCACCAGCTCGGCCTTGGCCTCGTCGCAGCCGGCCACGTCGGAAAAGCGCGTCTCCAGGTCCTTTTCGGCGTAGACCCGGGCCTTGTTCTTGCCGAAGGCCATGACGCCCTGGCCCGGGTTCATGCGCTGCATCATGAAGTACCAGATGCCGAAGAAGATGAAGATGGGGATGACCCAGGAGAGCAGGTCGCGCAGGAAGGTGGATTCCGGCTGGGCCCGAAACTTGACGTTGTACTTGGCCAGCTCGCTGGACAGGTCCTGGTCCACCCGGCGGGTGACGAACTCCGTGTCCTTGGCGTCGCCGCCGTCCTCCTTGACCTTCATGACGCCGGAGATGACGTCGCCGGTGATGGATACCTCGGACACGTCGCCGGCTTGCAGCTTCTGGAGGAATTCGGAGTAGGGCAGGTTTTTCGGGCCGTAGGTGGAGACGATGAAGTTGTTGAGGAGCAGCACGCCCCAGATGGCGATGAGGATGTACCAGAGGGAGAATCGTTGGTGCTTTTCCAGGTTTTTCAAGGGGTTCTCTCGGTTTTTGGAGGTACGGTTCGCGATTTCAGGAAGATAAGACGTTTCCCGGAGAATGACAACGCGGGGGGGAGACCGTCGGACTCGTGAAAAAAACGGGAAAATGAAAAAAAATGTTGCCAAGGTGGGGCGAAGGGGGTAGTAACCCCTCTTCGCGTCCGGGTGAAACGGACGTGGCCGGGAGCGAGCGGAAAAGGATTGACACGCACCCGCGGTTGGGCTAACAAGCTGCCCCTTCGGCAGCTGGCGTAGCTCAACTGGCAGAGCAGCTGATTTGTAATCAGCAGGTTGCGGGTTCGAGTCCCATCGCCAGCTCCAAAGCGGAGGGGTTCCCGAGTGGCCAAAGGGAACAGACTGTAAATCTGTCGGCGTACGCCTTCGGAGGTTCAAATCCTCCCCCCTCCACCATAACGCGCGAATGCTGTAGGAGACAGGAAGCCC
>JARKQH010000382.1 GCA_029974925.1 Verrucomicrobiota bacterium | reverse complement strand
ATGGGAACGGCCGAGGCCATCAGTCTGTGCGGGGCGCGGCCGGTGTTTGTGGATATTGACGAGCGCACCTACACGATGGACGCGCGGCAGCTCGAGGCGGCCATCACGCTCCGAACCCAGGCCATCATTCCGGTGCACATTTTCGGGCAAATGGCGGACATGGACCCGATCCTGGCGGTGGCCCGGCGTCATGGGACCCCGGTGGTGGAGGACGCCGGTCAGGCGCACGGGGCCGAATACAAGGGGCGCAAAGCCGGAAGCCTGGGTGTGGCCGGCTGCTTCAGCTTTTATCCGGGCAAAAACCTCGGCGCCCTGGGCGAGGCGGGGGCCGTGTGTACGGACGAGTCCGACGTGCTCACGCGGCTGCAGATGCTGCGGGACCACGGGCAGGCCGCGAAGCATTGTCATTCCACCATCGGCTGGAATGCGCGCATGGATGGCATCCAGGCCGCCGTGCTGAGCGTCAAACTCCGCCGGCTCGACAAGGCCAACGCCGCCCGGCGGGCGCATGCCCGGCTCTATGACCAATTGCTGGGCGGCCAGCCCGAGGTGATCACACCGGCAGTGCGGCCGGACAGCCTGCACGCCTTTCACATTTACGCCGTGCGGGTCCAGAACCGCGACGCGGTGCTCGAACGGATGACCGCCCAAGGCGTGCGCTGCGGGGTGCATTACCCCGTGCCGATTCATCTGCAAAAGGCTTATGGGTTCCTGGGCCTGCGCGCCGGTTCCTTCCCGGTGGCGGAACGGTGTGCCGGCGAGTTCCTCTCCCTGCCCATGTATCCCGAATTGCGGGACGAACAGATTGAATTTGTGGCAAAAACTCTGATCGAATCCGTGCGTGCAGTTGGCCGCCGGTCCGTTAGAGTAGGGTTTGGCTTATGAATCCGGGACCGGTCAGCAGCGCACAGGGTCAGCCGCCCCCCAAGGGGCTGACCGTGGACGACGTCATCTACACGCTTTTTCGACACAAGTGGCTGCTGCTCGCCTTTCTTGCGTTGAGCGTGGTGGGTGCGCTCGCCGTGCGGCTGGTGCGTCCGCCGCTTTACATTTCCAAGGCCAAGCTGATGGTTCATTATGTGGCGCCTTCCAGCGCCGCGACCCCCGGCAAGGAATCGGAGGGGCCGCGGCCCCTGGACGCCAACGCCCAGACGATCATCGCCTCGGAAATCGAAATTCTCACGAGTCTGGACGTCGCCGCGCAGGTGGTGGACAAGGTTGGAGCCGAGCGCATTTTGGCGCTCAAGGGCGGGGGCAGCAACCGGCTGGCTGCGGCCGGGGTGGTCGCTTCAGGGATCGAGGTGGACCCGCCGCGCAGTTCCATCATCACCGTCTCCTTCAAGCACCCGGACGAAACGGTCGTTCAGCCGGTGCTCGAGGCCTTGATCCACACTTACATGCGCAAGCACGTTGAGGTGCACCAGCGGCTGGGCGTGCTGGATGACTATTACTCGCGCACGCGGGAAGAGTTGCGCCGCAAACTGGGGCAGACCGAGGAGGAATTGAAGCAGCTCAAAACGCGGGCCAACGTGTTGTTCCTGGATGAAACCAAGCGGGCTTACCAGACGCAGATTGCCAAGATTCAGGACAGCCTGCTG
This sequence comes from Verrucomicrobiota bacterium, assembly GCA_029974925.1. Classification (GTDB taxonomy): domain Bacteria; phylum Verrucomicrobiota; class Verrucomicrobiia; order Limisphaerales; family UBA8199; genus JARKQH01. The sequence continues at coordinate 26,395 of JARKQH010000382.1, read as the reverse complement.
GATGCCGAGCGCGAGCTGGCGGAGCGGCGGGCGGTGTTGGGCGACCTGACCGGGGCTGCCGGGGGGGCCACCAATTCGCTGGCGACATTGATTCCCCGGGAGAAACTGGGCGATTACGGTTTTATCACCGCTGAACTGGACAGTTTGAAACGGCGCGAGCGCGAACTGCTGCTCCGTTACAAGGAGGCTCATCCCGAGGTGCAGACGGTCCAGGGCCAGATCGCCAAGCTGATGCAGCAGAAGCAAAACCTCGAAGAGCTTTATCCGGCTTTGACCCAGTATGTCGGGACGGGCGGGGGCACCAACGCCCCCGGGGGCGACGTGGCGGCCGAGCTGGCTGAAATCAAGCGGTTAAGCGCGCGGGTGGCCATTCTGGGCCAGAGCCTCAGCAACATCCAGGTGCAGGCGGCGCAGGTGCTGGAGATGGAGCCGCGGATCAACGAATTGACCCGCCAGCGGGATGAGGAGGAACGGAGCTATCACTCGGTGGTCAGCAGCATCGAGCAGCGCCAGTTGGGGGAGGCGGCCGTCAGCGGCAAGGTCATCAACATGAGTGTGGTGGAGAACCCCACGCCGCCAAAGCGAGATTACAAGAAAATGCTCAAACTGCTGGCGGTGGTCGTGGCGGGTTGCCTCGGCATGGGGCTGGGGCTGGCTTTTGCCATTGAGATGGTGTTGGACCGCAGCATCAAGCGAACTTCAGACGTGGAACGGTTGTTGAAATTGCCGGTCTTCCTGACGATCCCCGATACCAGTTGGACCGAGCGCCTGGGCCGCTGGTGGCGCGGCGACCGGCGCCGGGCCTCGGCGAAGGGGCAGGAGGCCACCACGCTGGCGGTCGCGAAGTGGGACCCGCGGGACGAGTTGAAGAGCTACGCGGAGGGGCTGCGCGAACGGGTGATCACCTACTTCGAGGTGAACAATCAGAATCTCAAAAAACCCAAACTGGTGGCGGTAACTGGCTGCAATCCCGGCGCCGGGGTCAGCACCCTGGCCAGCGGCCTGGCCGCCGAGCTTTCCAAGACCGGCGACGGCAATGTTTTGCTGGTGGACATGAACGAAGACAATCATGGGATGGCCCACTCGTTTTACCGCGGGCAGCCCGGATGCGGTCTGGCCGACGTCCTGGAGGAAGACAAGCGGGCGGGGGCGCAGGTCGAAGACCGGCTGTTCGTGGCTTCGGTGCAGGAGGAGGGGGCCGGCAAGCTGGCCATGGTGCTGCCGAAACATTTCAGTCACCTGATGCCCAAGCTCAAGGCCAGCGATTACGACTATATCATTTTTGACATGCCGGCCGTCACGCAGACCAGTCCGACGCCGCGGCTGGCGGGTCACATGGACATCACCCTGCTGGTCCTGGAGGCGGAGAAAACCGGACAGCAGGCGGCGGCCCGGGCCGCGGCGCTCATGCGCCAGTCGCGGGCCAACGTGGCGGCTGTCCTCAACAAATGCCGCCAGCATGTACCCGCGCGGCTTTCAGAAGATTTGTAACGGATCTACGGCGGTTTCCGCGGAAAACTCCCTGCTGTGCGCCGGCCTGAGGCCGGGTTGTGCGCAGGAGGTTTGAAGCGGTGTCAGTAATAAAAGTGAATACGACCATTAATGGTCCAAAAGTCAGTCGCCCGGGCGAACTGACGGGGGCGAAGCCTGTCCTCCGGTCGGCGGCGGTCGCGCGGGCGGGGGGGCAGGCCAAAATCTGGATTGACCTGGACAACACGCCCCACGTGCCCTTTTTCAAGCCGATCATTCGCGAATTGGAACGGCGGGGCTGGCGGCCGGTGGTGACCGCGCGGGATGCCTTCCAGGTGTGTGACCTGGCCGCTGAAATGGGGCTGTCCTGCCGGCCCATCGGCCGGCATTATGGGAAGAATCGGTTGATGAAGGTGTGGGGGTTGGGGTGGCGCACGCTGCAACTCCTGCCGTTCTTTTTGCAACAGCGGCCGGTTCTGGCGCTCTCGCACGGGTCGCGTTCCCAGATTCTGCTGGGCAACCTGTTGCGGGTGCCGACGGTGATGGTGATGGACTATGAGCATGCCGAGACCCCGTGGCTGCTGCGGCCGCGGTGGGAGATCGTGCCCGAGGTGCTGCGGCCGGTGTCCTTGCATTGCCGGAATCGGGAGCGGATTCGGTTTTATCAGGGCATCAAGGAGGATGTCTATGCCGGCGACCTGAATCCCGACCCGCGACTGCTGGAATCGCTCGGCGTGGCCGATGCCCGCGTGCTGGCCACGGTTCGACCGCCGGCGACGGAGGCCCACTATCACAACCCGGAAAGTGAGGTTCTCTTCGAGGCCTTCATGAACCGCGCCGTGGCGACCCCGGGAGTCAAGGTGGTGCTGCTGCCGCGGACCAAGAACCAGGAAAGCCAGGCCCGCGCGCGCTTTCCGGGCTGGTTTGAAGGGGGCAGAACGGTTGTCCCGCAGGGGGCGGTGGATGGGCTCAACCTCCTTTGGCATTCGGACCTGGTGGTGAGTGGTGGGGGCACGATGAACCGCGAAGCGGCCGCGCTGGGGGTGCCGGTTTACAGCATCTTCCGGGGCAAGCTCGGGGCCGTGGACCGCCATCTGCAATCCGAGGGCCGGCTGGTGCTGGTGGACTCCGTGGAGGCGGTCCAGCGAACCATCCGGCTGGAATCCCGTCCCAAGGCCGGCACGCCTCAGAGCCGGCCCCGCCGGGCCTTGCAGGACATTCTGGCGCATGTGGAACAAATCCTGCAGCTTGAACAGGCGGGTTGACGGGGGGATGCCCGTGTTGCTGACCCGCTTTGGCTCATGACAAACCGACTCAAGATTTTGGTGGTGGCCGGCGCCCGGCCCAACTTTATGAAGGTGGCGCCGATTCTTCAGCGCCTGCGCGCGCACAACGCGGCGGTCGGGTCCGAAGGAACGGTCTTTGATTATCGGCTCGTGCACACGGGCCAGCATTACGATGCCAGGATGTCGGACGTGTTTTTTGGCGAACTGAGCCTGCCGGCGCCGGACATCAACCTGGGCGTCGGCTCGGGATCGCACGCGGCCCAAACGGCCGCGGTGATGACGGGTTTCGAACCGGTCTGTCTGCAGGAGCGTCCGGATTGGGTGGTGGTGGTGGGGGACGTGAACTCGACGATGGCCTGCACGCTGGTTGCGGCCAAGCTGGGCATCAAGGTGGCCCACGTCGAGGCCGGCCTCCGGAGCTTTGACCGTTCCATGCCCGAGGAGGTGAACCGGATTGTGACCGATGCGCTCGCCGACCTGCTGTTGACCCCCTCCAGCGATGCCAACGAAAACCTCCTCCGGGAGGGGATTCCGGCGTCGAAGATCGAACTGGTCGGGAACGTCATGATTGACACCTTGGTGGCCAACCTCGAGAAGATGCGCGCCCTCCCGTTGGCGGGGCGTCACGGGATCAAGGAGAAGGAATTCGTCTATGTTACCCTGCACCGGCCGTCCAACGTGGACGCTCGCGAGACGCTGGCGCCGATCATGGGGCAGTTGAAGCAGTTGGCGGAGAGTCTGCCGGTGGTGTTCCCGATGCATCCCCGGACGCGGAAGATGTGTGAGCAGTATGGCATCGGCCTGAATGGCGAGAGCGGTTTGCGAATTCTGGAGCCGGTCGGTTACCATGAATCGCTTTGGCTGACCGCGCACGCCCGTTTGGTGCTGACCGACTCGGGCGGTTTGCAGGAGGAGAGCACCTACTTTCGGACGCCCTGCCTGACGCTGCGGCCCAACACGGAACGGCCGGTCACGGTTACGGTGGGCAGCAACAGGCTCACCTCGGTCGAGCGCCTGGGGGCGGACCTGCGCGAAGTGCTTGGGCGGGGTCTGACGCTGGGCAGCATTCCCCCGCTTTGGGATGGACAGGCCGCCGGCCGCATTGTCAAAGTCCTCCTCGACCGCGGCCGGTAGCCGCGGGCGGCTCCGGCGGGACTGTTGAGTCTGCAGCTTCGCAACCGGTTGGAAATGCTGACCGTTTTATTCACGTCCGATTACGAAATCCACGGCAACGGCGAGGGTTGTCCGCGCGAGCTGATGGTCGAGCCGACGGATCGGATGCTGGCTCAGTTCGAGCGGTATGGCGCCCGGTTGACCCTCATGGCGGACGTGGCCGAGATATTGAAGTTCAAGGAATACCGGGACCAGGTGGGCCGGGATGACTGCCATTACGGGGCGATTGTGGACCAGTTGCGGGGAGCGGTGCGCCGCGGCCACGACGTGCAGTTGCACCTTCATGCCTCGTACTTCAATTCCCGTTACGAACAGGGCCGCTGGCAGCAGGATTGGTCGGAATACAATTTTGCCGCTCTCGAAGCGGAGCGCCTCAACCAGATTGTCCGGCTGGGGAAGGATTACCTCGAAACCTTGTTGCGGCCGGTTTGGCCCGCGTATGAGTGCTTTGTTTTCCGGGCGGCGAACTGGGCCGTGAGCCCCTCGCAAAACGTGGTGCGGGCGCTGGTGGCCAATGGCATCCGCATTGACACCTCTGTGTTCAAGTACGGCCGGCGCCAGGGACGCGTCAATTTCGATTACACGACGGCCTGCAGCAATCTGAAACCGTGGAGAGTGGACGAACGGGACATTTGTCGCGAGGACCCGGACGGCAGGTTGCTGGAAGTGCCGATTTACGCCGAGAGGCGGCGGCTCGGGGCTTTCCTGACGCTCCAACGGCTGTACCGCGCCGTGTTGAGCTGGCGCCACCGTTTTTCGGACGCACCGGCCAAGGGCTCGCCTCAACCGCCGCCGGCAAGGCGGGCTGGCGGCGGGCCGGGCCGGCTGGTCCGTTTGGCGTTGGGCTGGCACGCGTGGAAGGCGGACTTTAACCAATGCACGGGCCGGCAGTTGATCCGGGCGTTGGAGCGGGCCGAGCGGTCCGTTGCCTCGACCGCCGCCGGGCGGGATGTCCCGTTCGTGCTCATCGGGCACTCGAAACTTTTTACGCGGTTCAACCAGCGAAGCCTGGAACCCTTCCTCGAGTTCGTCGCCGCGCGGCCGGAGCGGTTCCGGTTCGGGGTGTTCGGCGATGTGGCGGCTGCCGGGTGGTGTGAGCACGGCGGGGGGCAGGTCGCGGAGCGTGCGGAGGGAGTGGGTCATGGGTGAGAGCGTCAGGGTCTCGGTGGTGATCGTGAGCTGGAATGCGAAGGCGTTTCTGGCGCAGTGCCTGGCTTCGCTGACCGAGCGGGCGTGCGCCTATCCCATGGAAGTGATTGTGGTGGACAACGCCTCACAGGACGGGTCTCCGGAGATGGTGGAACGCGACTTCCCCCAGGTCCGGTTGATTCGCACGGGGAGCAACCTCGGCTTCGCGCGGGGAAACAACCGCGGGATTCGGGAAAGCCGCGGCAAATACCTGTGTCTGATCAACTCGGACGTTGAAGTTCGGCCGGACTGCATCACCCGGCTGGTGGACTATTGCGAGGCGCACCCGGACGTGGGCATGGTCGGGCCGCGGATTCTGGGCGGAGACGGCAAACTGCAGCGCTCCTGCCGTGGATTTCCCACGGTTTGGAACATGCTCTGCCGCGCGCTGGCTCTGGACGCGATGTTTCCCCGGAGTTCCTGGTTTGGCGGTTACCTGCTGCCCTATTGGAACCATGACTCGGAACGGGAGGTGGACATTCTCAGCGGCTGTTTCTGGATGGTGCGGCGGGCGGCGCTGGAAACGGTGGGGCTGCTGGACGAAAGCTTTTTCATGTACGGCGAAGACATGGATTGGTGCAAACGATTTTGGGCGGGTGGCTGGCGGCTGGTTTTCGTGCCTGACGCCGTCGCGGTGCATTACGGCGGCGCCAGTTCGGCCAGCGCGCCCGTGCGGTTTTTCATCGAAAAACAACGGGCGGATTTGCAGTACTGGCGGAAGCATCACTCGTGGGCGGCGCGCCAGTGCTATTTTGCGGTGGCCTGTGTTCACCACGCCTTGCGCGTGCTGGGTTACACCCTGGCATGGGCTGCCAGCCGCGGTCGCGCCACCGAGTGGCGGTTCAAGATGATCCGCGGTTTTCAATGTCTGTCCTGGATGCTCGGCAGGGGCAGGGTGCCGGCGTGAAACGGCTGGCGCATGGCAGGCAGGGCGGCAGGCAGCAGCAACAGCAGCGTGATCATGGATAAAGCAGCCTACGTGTTGGTGAGCGCGTGCCGGAACGAGGAAAATTTCATCGCCGGCTTGATTGACACCATTGCAGCGCAAACGGTGCGGCCGGCGCGCTGGGTGATCGTGGACGACGGCTCCACGGATGGCACCCACGAGCGCGCCGTGCGTCACGCCGCCGGCCTGCCGTTTGTGGAAATCGTCCGAATGCCAGGAGGCCGGCCGCGGAGTTTTGCCTCGCAGGTTTATGCGGCGCAGCATGGGGCCGGTTTGGTGGCGGCGGTGGGCGCCCCCTTCATCGGGTTTCTGGATGCCGACATTCGCCTGCCGGCATACTATTATGAACGATTGCTGGAGCGCTTTGCCGGGGATGAACGGCTGGGGCTCGCCGGCGGCATCGTGGTGGATCAGTATCCCGACCGTCAGGAGAATATTCGCCGGGGCAGCGAACATCATCACGTGGCGGGCGGCGTGCAATGCTTCCGGCGCGAGTGTTTCGAGCAAATCGGCGGCTACGTGGTCATTGACGGCGGCGGGCAGGACACCATCGCTGATGTCATGGCGATGATGCATGGCTGGCGGATTTGCTCCTTTGCCGATTTGCCGGCCATCCACTTGCGACCCGAGGGATTCACGCGCGACGGGGTCTGGTTGCGCGGGATGAAATGGGGCCGGAAATTCTACCTCATCGGTTACGATCCCGTGTTTTACTTCGGTCAATGCCTGCGCCGGGCGGGTCGCCGGCCCCTGATCCTTGGGAGTCTTTGCCAGGCGATTGGATATGTGGCCGCGGCGGCGCGGCGGGAGCGCCGGCCGGTGTCCGGGGAGTTTGTGAAATTCTTGCGGGCCAGCCAGCGCCGGCGGTTGATGGGGACCTTGGGATTGCGAGGCCGGGCGGATTCAACCTTGGCAGCCAGCCCGGCGAAGCCGACCGGCTGCGGTCTGGCCGTTTGAATGGGCATGGGCGAGACAGCTCAAAGCGCCAGCAACGTCGCTCCGCTGGGTTTGCTGTTCCTGGCGGTGATGGTCATCATGATTTGGCGGGCCCGGCGCGAGCATGCGCTGTTCCCGCTGCTGATCACCACCTGTTACATGCCGCTGGGGCAGGAGTTTGTCGTCGCCGGGCTGAACCTGCAGTTCATCCGCATTTTGATTCTGGCTGGCTGGTTGCGGGTGGTGGCGCGGGGCGAATTCCGGGATTTCAGGCTGACCCCGCTGGACAAGCTGTTTCTGTGGTGGTCTGCCGTGACGGTGGTGCTGGGCACTCTGGCGGAGCCTGGGATGAGCCGGTTCATCAACCGTTCCGGTCTGGCCTTCAACGCCCTGGGTTCCTACTTCCTGGTGCGGTGCTGGGTGCGCGATTTTGACGATGTGCTGCGCGGGGTGCGCTTCCTGAGCCTTATGATTGTGCCGCTGGCGCTGTCCATGATCGTCGAAAAGTTTACCGCCCGAAATATCTTTTCGGTGTTTGGCGGGGTGCCCGAACTGACCCAGTTGCGCGACGGCACGCTTCGCTGTCAGGGAGCCTTCCGGCACCCGATTCTGGCCGGCACCTACGGCGCCACGCTGTTTCCGGTGTTCGTGGGCCTGTATTTCACGGTTCCGCGAGAGAAGCGGCGGGCGCTGCTGGGGGCGGGAAGCGCCGCAATCGTCACCCTGTCGGCGGGGTCAAGCGGAGCGCTGCTGGCGTTCCTGGCGGGGTGCGGCGGATTGATGCTGTGGCGGATGCGGCACAACATGCGGCTCATCCGCTGGAGCGTGGTGGCCATGATTGGTCTGCTGGCCCTGGTCATGAAAGCGCCGGTCTGGTACGCGATTGGCCGGCTCAGCGAGGTGGTGGGGGGGACAGGGTGGTACCGCTCTCACATCATTGACCAGGCCATCCGGCATTTTGATGAATGGTGGCTGGTGGGCTCGACTTATACGGCCCACTGGGCGCCGGGCGGCGAAGTGGTCGCCGCCGACCCCAACAACATGGACATCATCAACCATTACGTTGCGGAAGGTCTGGGGGGCGGCATTGTCAAGCTGGCGCTGTTTGTGACGATGATCGTGCTCTGTTTCAGGATCGTGGGGCGATGGGTGCGCGAGTTGGACGACACGGTGTTGCGCCCGGCCGCGTTCCTGGTTTGGTCGCTCGGCGCCTGCCTCTTTGCTCATTGCATCTCGTTCTTTTCCGTCTCCTATTTCGATCAGATTGTCATCATGTATTATTGGCTGCTCGCGGTCATCGCCAGCCTCGGCCTGGTGCTGGAATCGAGGCGGTGGGCGCTGGCGGCGCAGGACAGCGCGGCTTTCCCGGCGGACCCAAACCTTCAAGGGGCGGAAGCCGCTCCAGGGCTGGCTGAACCCGCGACTTTGAATGGCGGGAACTGAGCCCCCCGGTGTGGCCAGGGAGGAGCCCGGGAATTTCCCAAGTTCCCGGCAGGGAAAGGGGGGGTAATGCTCACGGACATGCGGCAAAGACTTAACCGAAGAACTGAGGATCGGGACGCTGGATCGGTCCGGTGGCCGGGCGGAGGCGCGGCAGGCGCCGTGGCATATTTGTTGCTCCGGGCCTTCGTGATGAAATTGTTCGGCCTGTGGATGGGGACAGGGGGCTGGGCTCTGGCGCGGCGCCTTTCCCGCCGCCCGGACCGGACCTGTGTCCAAAAAGCGATGCGCCCCGGGTGGGTGGGCTGTCTTGTTCTGAGTCTGTGGGCGGCGGTTTCGGCCACTGCGGCGACGTATTACATTGATTTTGCCGGGGGTTCCGACAGCAACCCCGGCACTTCGATGGCTGCGCCGTGGAAGCGGCATCCGTACATGAAAGGGTTCACGGGCAGTTACAGCCATCAGGCGGGAGACCGCTTCATCTTCAAGGGGGGTGTGGTCTGGACGGGGTGCTGGCCGCTGACGGTTAACGTGGGCGGCAGCGCCAGCGCCTATGATTATTACGGCGTCACCAACACGTGGTACGCGGGAACTTCCTGGACGCGGCCGGTTTTCGACGGAGGCGGCGGCTCCACCACCCTCATGACCATCGGGACGATCAATTACCTGTATGTGGACGGCATCGAATTTCGGAACATGGTGGATTGCAATTCGATTTTCGCGACGGCTCCCAACTACACCACGCTCAGCAACCTCTATATTCACAATTGGCGGCGGGTCAACGATACGTCGGACGGGGTCATCGGCGGGATTTACAACAATTATGGCGGCGCTTCGATCGGGCGGCGGACCATTGTGGAGTTTCTGATCACGCATTGCGTGATTGACAATTCGGACGGTGATGCCTCGAGCGGGGTGTGCGTCCGCGGCGCGGGCGAGCTGGCCTATTCTCTTTTGGCCTCCGCGCCCGAGCTGCAACTGCACGGCGGCTACAGCATTCATGACTGCACGTTCTCGAACGCGACCATGAGTTTCCTGGGGGACGCGGCGCAGCACCCGAACGCGACCTACATTGACAGCTTCAACGGGATTGAAAAATTCAACGGCAAGGACATTTACTTTTACAACAACCTGTTCATCAACATCCGGGGCGGGGGGGCGGTGCAGTTGATCTATCCGAATTTTGGCAGCGGCGGCTTTGCCAGCGGCCCGGCCAATTTCTGGTGCTTCAACAATGTGGTGGTGAACTGTCCGAATTCGCGAACGGTGCCAATTGAGATGGAATTTGTGCGGCCGGAATTGGAGTGTCGTTATTACTTTTTCAACAACACCTTTGAGAACACGCAGTCGGGCGGCGGCATCATCAGCGTGGTGTACCGCAGCGGGATGACCCCTCCGAGCCGGATTGAGATGTTCAACAATCACTTCATCGGCCCGGCGGCGGTTTATGTTCCCTCGGGCACGCTGACCACCGTGGCGGGCTACAATCTCACCAACTCGGTTGCGGCGGCCAATGCAGCGGGTTACACGGCCTCGGGCTTTTACGCGCCGCCCAACTCCTTCGCCGCCACCGTCCTGGCGGGAACCAATCTTACAGCGGTGGGAATTGCCGCGTTGAACATGGACACGAGCCGGGGCAACGCCCGCCCGCCCGTGCCGCGGCCCTCGGGCGGAGCGTGGGACATCGGAGCGTATTTTCGAGGCGGGATCAGTTCAGAGCCCACGATTGGGGTCAGCCCCTACAGTCTTAATTTTTCCTCGACCCAGGTGGGAACCAGCAAGGACCTCGTGGTGACGGTTCGGAATGAGGGCGGCGGCACCCTGTCAGGCTCGGCTTCGGTTGCGGCGCCGTTCCAGATTGTTTCGGGCGGCAGCTACAGCCTGGGCAGCAACCAAGCGCAAACCGTGACCGTCCGCTATGCTCCCACGGTGGCGGGCAACGACAGCCGCAGCATCACCTTTACGGGGGGAGGCGGGGCCACGGTGGTCGCCAGCGGCTCGGCTTGGGCGGTGCTCCCAGGCAACACGTTTGATGCGTACGCCGGCACGATCACGGCTCCCTTTGTCACCAACGCCGGGGGATACATTTCGCAAAGCCAGAACACGGGCGTGGCCAATGGGGGCTCTGCCGTGTACGCCTTCAATATTACCAATACCGGGAGCTATGTGATCAGCGCAACGGTCAACGCGCCGAGCGATGCGGCCAATTCCCTCTACGTGAATTTGGATGCCGAACCCACTGACCCGGCCATGATCTGGGACATTCCGGTCACCAGCGGTTTCGAGGAGCGGACGGTTTCGTGGCGCGGTAACGGAACGGTGGATTTGAACCAGTACATCCCCGCCGTCTTCAATCTGACGGCCGGAACCCACCAATTGATTGTTCGTGGGCGGGAAGCCAACGTTCAATTGCGCCGACTCACCGTTCTGCCTTACGCGGCCTGGCGGCCCGCCCCGCCGGTGGTGGGGGCGATTACCCACAGCGTGCCGGACGTCAATCCCGCTGTTCCTGGTTTCCAAACTTACGCGGGGACCACGGCGCAGTTGTCGGGGACGGCTCTGGAACCCAACGGTTACGCCTTAAGCTGGCAGTGGATTTGTTCGATCAATGGGGGTTCCGAGACGGTGTGGCGCAGCGGAACCGGGGCCGTGGCCACGGTGAGTTACACCTACCCTGGCAACCTGGCAGGCAGCACGGTGGTCTGGAAACTCCGGGTCAGCAACGGCTCGGTCAGCGCCGAATCCCAACTGGCCGTCGAAGTGGTGTCTGCGCCGGTTCCGGCCGACGGGCTGGCCTTCGAGGCCGAAAGTGGCGTGCTGAGCAGCCCCTTTATCGCCGTGGATGGCGCCGTTCTGCAAACGGTTGAAACGCTCGGTCCGGCCGCCGGGGGACGGGCTTCCTACAGGTTTACACTCGCCAACGCCGGAAGTTACGTGATCCAGGCCTGGGTGAGCGCCGAGAGCGCTGCGGCGGACTCGCTCTACGTCAACATTGACGGCGAGCCCGTGGACCCGACCATGATTTGGGACATTCCCCTGACGACGGGTTTCGAAGAGCGGACGGTCAGTTGGCGGGGAGGCGGGACCTTTGACAAAAACGAGTTTGTTCCCAAGGTGTTCAACCTCGCGGCGGGTCAGCACGAATTGATCGTGCGGGGTCGCGAAGCCAATGTGCGGATTGACCGGTGGGCAATTGTCAGGCTCCCGTCGCCTCCGATGAACTTCCGGGTGGCCGGCGCCCAATGAAGCAATTTGTGGCAACTGGCTTGCTCCGCCGGGAAAGGTTGGTTGGATATGCGCACTCTGAGACGCTCCGCTGACGGAAGCCTTTCCTCTTCGCTTGGGGGAGGGGGGGCGGGGTTGGTCTTCGCGCTGGTTTTGGCCGGCCTGATCAGCGGCGGTGTGGGTGGCCTGCAGGCCGCGGTGTGGTATGTGGACAAGGCTGCCACCGGCGCCAATAACGGCCGAAGCTGGACGGACGCCTGGACGAATTTTTCTTCGGTGGTGTGGGGGAGTGCGGGAGTCAAGGCGGGCGACACGCTTTACATCAGCGGGGGGAGCAGCTCCAAAGTTTATACCGAATCGTGGACCGTCGGCGCCAGCGGGACGGCGGGCAGCCCGATTCGAATTGCGATTGACGCGGCCAACCCACAACACAACGGCCAGGTTATTTTCGATTATGATTTTGCCGGCGACCAGGCGGCCTTTCACGGCATCACCTGCCACCGCAGCTACGTGGTGTTCGACGGCGAAGTGGCGGGTGAGGCCCGCCTGGTGATTTCCAACCTGCGCAACTACATGAACCGGTATGCCTGCTATGGCATTTACGCCAGTGGCACCACCGGCCTGGTAGTCAAACATCTCCTTTCCACCAACTGCAATAATCCTGTTCGCATCGCCTCCTCCACCGGTTTTCGCGTCAGCAACTGCGGCTTTTACCAGGTCCGGGGTGATGCGGCGATTGACGCCGGGGGGTCTTCGGGGGGATGGGATGCCAACCTCGTTTACAGCAACATGTTCGAGTTGCTGTGCAATTATGCCACTCCTTCAGGCAAGAGCTCCGCTTACGTCGGCCCGGACGGAGTCCAATGCAGTCACGGGCTGTCGGTCTTCCGCAATACTTTTCTCAGCCGGCCCACGACCCTTTATACCTCGGACCAACACACCGATGACCTGCAGGCGACGGGGAATTATCTCAAGATTTACGAGAACGAGTTTATCAATGTGGGGGATTCCATCTTCGACTACGACTGTTACGCCAATGCGAATCCGCACGATGTTTGGATTTACAACAATGTCTTTCGGATTACCAACTCGTTTGACCGTTACCCCGAGTACTTCCGCCTCTATGCCTCGTTCAATTCCGTCAGTTCGATCTCCAATTTCAAGATTTTCAACAATACCTTCATTGACAACAACTTTCCCTACCGGGTGATTCGGTTTGACATGTTCCGCGCGTCCCCCACCGCGACCGGCATCGAGATTAAAAACAATCTGTTCTACAACTGCGGCGGGGGCAACTCCTCCTCGCCCATCATCTACATTGAGGACAGCAGCGGTTTTACCGCGAGCTCGTTTTCCTTTGGCAACAACATTTATTACTCGCCCACGTCGCCGCAATACGTGGTTTTTCGCGGCACCACCTACACCACCGCGAACTGGGTCGGCACGCAGGAACTGACGGGCAGCACGGCTGCACCCGTGTTGATGAGCTACGCGCCGTTCGCCCCGGGAAACAACTTTCGCCTGGCGGCATCGGACGCGGTGGCGCGCAACCGGGGCATCAGCCTGGCTGCGTTCTTCACGACCGACAAGGACGGCAACGCGCGCGGAGCGGATGGCGCGTGGGATATTGGCGCCTACGAATTCCAATTCAGCGGTCCGAACACCAACCCGATTGCCTACGTGGATCCGGTCCGCCTGGACTTCGGCGCGGTCCCGGTCGGCGGCTCGGCCCAGACCGATTTCACCCTTCAAAACCGGGGCGGCGGAATCCTCTCGGGCAGCATCACGGCGCCGGCGCCGTTCTCGGTGATCTCGGGCGGGAGCTTCCAGCTCGCGAGCAATCAAAGCCAGGTGGTTACCGTGCGGTACAGTCCGACGGCGGCGGGCAGCCACGCCCACACGCTGGTGATTTCGGCGGGGAGCGGCGCGGCGGTTCAACTCAGCGGCACCGCCTGGGCCGTTCTGCCCGGCACCACGTTTGAATCGTTTGCCGGCACCATCGCCGCGCCGTTCGTCACGAACTCCGGCGGGTATATTTCACAATCCGTGGCCACCGGGCTGGCGGGCAGCGGCTCGGCTGTTTACGGATTTCGAATCACCAATGCCGGCTATTACGTCGTGGCGGTGAATCTCAATGCCCCGGACGATGCCGCCAATTCGCTGTTTCTGAACATGGATGGCGAGCCCACGGACCCCGGCATGATCTGGGACATTCCGGTCACCAGTGGTTTTGAGACGCGGATTGCGAGCTGGCGGGGAAAGGGGACGTTCGACCAGAACGAGTTCGTGCCGGTGGTTTTCCACCTGACGGCGGACGTTCACCGGCTGGTGATTCGTGGTCGCGAGGCGGGGGTTCAAGTGGGACGCATCAGCATATTGCCCCAGGCGGCGGCGCGGCCTTCGCCGCCGCAACGATTGCGCATCGTTAACCCACCTTAGAGGCTTTGGGCTCGCCGGCCCTCCCCCCTGGCGCTGGGCCAAGACTTGGAGGACCAAGCGCCCCTCTCCGTTGGGCGGTTTCCTCGATCAAAAAAACACCGGACTTCGATGCGGGTCTGCTTCCTGACACCCACGCTCGAACTGCATGGGGGAAACCTTGTGATGCTCAAGCATGCGGGGCATCTGGCAGCACGGGGACATGAGGTCACCCTTGTCGCCCCGGAATCGGCGCGAGAAATCGCGCCGCCATCCGGCGTGCGGATCGTCACGTGCAACCGCGCGCCGGGCCGCCTGGTTTACTATTCGTTTCAGTTGGTTTACCTCTTTCGCTTGAAGCGTTGTCTGGCGGAAGGTTTCGACGTGGTCATCCCGATTTTCACCCCGCTGCTGGTTCATGCGCTTTACGCGCGCTGGCGGCTTGGCGCCCGTTTCCGGATCGTGCTGCTGTATCAGGATTTCTTCACCATGGTCTGGGTTGGGCGTTACTTGCGGTTCCTTCTCGGGCGCCGGTGGCTGATGAAAAAACTGGATCGGGTGATCGCGGTCTCCGCCGGGGCGGCGACGGAAGTGGCCGGCGTCAGCGGTTTGTCACCGGTGGTTATCCCGAACGGGATTGACGACTTGTTCTTTGATTGTGCCCCGGTTCCCAAGGAGCCTTATGTGTTGTTCGTGGGCCGGCCGGGAAAGTCCAAGGGATTCGATGTGTTCCAGCGGGCCATGAGCTTGGTGCGGAGGGAAGCGCCGGGGGTGAAGGGTGTCCTGGTTTCCTCGGCGGTTCAAGATGGTGAAATCGAGGGCATTACCACCGTCCGCTATCATGACCGGGCGCAATTGCGGGACCTGTATGGGCGGGCTTTGGTGTATGTTCATGCCGCGATCGGCGAAAGCTTTGGGTTGCCCCCCCTCGAAGCGATGGCTTGCGGCACGGCCTGTGTCGTGACCGATACGGTGGGCACGCGCGATTACGCGCGGGGGGAGGAGAATTGTCTGCTGGTGTCTTACGGCGACCACGAGGGAATGGCCAAAGCCATTGTGCGGCTGATTCGCGACGGAGCGCTCCGGGGCAGCCTGGAGCGGGCGGGCCGGCTCACCGCCGGGAATTATCGGTGGGAGCGGTCTTTGGAGCGGTTCGAGCAGGAGCTCCTGGAGGTCGTTGGCCGTTGCGGCCCCGTGGGGCGGAGCGATCCTCAGGCGATGCCATTGGCGGGTCGTTGACATGGAGAATCCGTTGGTCAGCTTTCTCATTGGCTGTTACAACCAGGAGGCTTACATCCGGGAGGCGATGGAGGGCGCCTTCGCCCAGGATTACTCCCCGCTTGAGATTGTGGTCAGCGACGACTGTTCGACGGACGGCACTTTCGCGGTCGCGCAGCAGGTGGCGCGGGAATACCGCGGCCCGCATCGGCTGGTGGTGACGCGGACGCCCTCGAACCGCGGCCTCACGGGTAATTGCAACCACGCGTTCGCGCAGGCCAAGGGCGAACTGTTCGTGCTCTCGGCCGGCGATGATATTTCAGTGCCGCACCGCACGCGGCGCCTGGTTCAAGCGTGGAACGAATCCGGACGCAAAGCGACCTCGCTCCATTCGCGCCTGGCCATCATGGACCAGCAGGGCAAACCGGTGGACGAGGAGTATGTGGACCGGCCGTGGTGGTGCGAGCCGCCGGTCGTGCATGAGCGCGCCACGGTGGCGGAATTTGTGCGGCGGCGGCGGCCGCATGTCCGCGGTTGCACGCATGCGATTTCCCGCAAGCTCATCGAGCTGTTCGGGCCGCTGCCCGAGGGGGTGGTTTACGAGGACACGGCATTGTCGTTTCGCACCGTGCTGGCGGGCGGCACGTTCACTTTTGTGAACGAGCCTTTGGTGCGGTATCGCCGCCACGCTCGAAACATCACTTTCGCGCTGCACAATTTCCGGCGACCCACCCGGGAAGCCGTGCGCGAGCACGAGCAAAAGCGAGCCACGGAACTGGAGCGGTTTGTGAGGCTTTACGAAGGGTTTGCCCGGGATGCGGAGCGGGCGGCCAGCCTGGGATTCATTTCCGCCGGCGTCTTGCCGGCCGTCCGGCGCGGCATCCTGCGCGAGGGCCGGCGTTTTGAACTCCGCCGGCAACTGCTCTTGCGTCCCTGGCTGGACCGGGTGCGAATTTTCTGCGCTCTTTATCTCACCACGATAAGACCGCGCGAAGCGCTTGAGAATGCGCGGTTCCTTCTGCCCAAAGAGATTTATATTCCCGTGTTGCTGGCCCGGGAGCGCTGGCATGCGGCAAGGTCTTCCTGATTGGTTCTGATCCATAGCGGCTCGGCGGCAGCGCCTCATCGCTGCCGACACCCCGGCCTGCCTCGTCCGCTGGCTCAAAGCGGCAACCCCTGACAACAAAGTTATGATTCAACCTTATTGTTTGCCCAGGTTGCGGGAAACCGTGCCCAAGAGCGGAGCGTTGACCCTGGTGGTCCTGCTGGGCACCCTGTGCGGCGGCCGCGGCGCGGACTGCAGTCCGGCTCCCTCAAGGCTGGTGGCCTGGTGGCCGGCGGACACGGGTGGGGCGGATATTGCCGGCACAAATAACGGCGTCCTCATGGGCGGAGCCGCGGTGGTCGGGGGAGGCCGGGTCGGAAACGCGTTCTCATTCAACGGCACCACGGCCTACGTGCAAGTGCCGGACTCGCCTCTGCTGAAGCCGACGAATTTGACGGTCGAGGCTTGGGTGAGATTCAATACCTTGGATACGCCTGGCAACGCGTCGCCCGGCCAGCAATACATTATTTTCAAACAGAACTCCCGCGTCGGAAACTTCGAGGGTTACGACCTGGGCAAGGACCGGGTGGGCAGTCAGGATTTCCTGGTGTTCCGCGTGACCTCGGCAGCGGGCCAGGTGGTGAATGCTTTTGCCACCAGCCAGGTTGCGACGGGGGTGTGGTACCACGTGGCGGGGGTGCGCGGGTCCAACTATTTGCAGTTCTACCTCAACGGCGTTCTGCAAAGCCAGACCAACGTCTCGTTCCCCCAAAACTACGGGACGCAGCCTCTTTTCTTTGGCAGTTCAGGTCAGACCTATTGGGACCGCAAGTTCAGCGGGCTGCTGGATGAGGTCTCGCTCTACGACCGCGCGCTTTCCTCGAACGAAATTGCGGCGATTTACGCCGCGGGCGCGGAGGGCAAATGCAAGGAGGTTCGCATTGCCCTGGCTCCCACGAACCAAACCGTGATCGCCGGGGGCTCGGCGGTCTTTAACGTCCTGGCGACAGGTTTCGGGAACCTGTCCTATCAGTGGCGTTTCAACGCGAGCCCGATTTCAGGGGCAACCGGTTCCAGCCTTCTGTTGACCAACATTCAGACGTCGCAAGCGGGCGCGTATGACGTGGTAATAACCAACAGCGTCAGTTCTGCCACGAGCGCGGTGGCGACGCTGACCGTCTGGGTGCCGCCGCTGATCACGGCCGCACCGCAGAGCCGCACGAACATTGCGGGAACCGAGGTGGTATTCACTGTAGCAGCCAGCGGGGTTCCAAGTCCTTCATATCAATGGCGGAAGGACGGTGTGAATTTGGCCGGCGCCACGGCCGGTGTGCTGACGCTGAGCAACGTTTCGACGAACGATGCGGGGGCTTACGACGTGGTGGCAAGCAATCCGGCGGGCAGTGTGACCAGTTCGCCGCCGGCGATGCTGACCGTCTGGGTGCCGCCGGTGATCACGACTGCCCCGCAGAGTCGCACGAACATTGCAGGAACCGAGGCGGTGTTCACCGTGACCGCCTTCGGGCTTCCGAATCCGGCTTATCAATGGCGCAAGAACGGGTTGAATCTGGCCGGCGCCACGGCCGGGGTGCTGACGTTGAGCAACGTTTCGATAAACGATGCGGGGGCCTACGAGGTGGTGGTGAGCAATCCGGCGGGCAGTGTGACCAGTTCGCCGCCGGCGATGCTGACCGTCTGGGTGCCGCCGGTGATCACGGCGCCGCCGCAGAGCCGCACGAACATTGCAGGAACCGAGGCGGTGTTCACCGTGACCGCTTTCGGGCTTCCGAGTCCTTCATATCAGTGGCGGAGAAATGGGGCTCCATTGCCTGGCGAGATCTCCAGCGTCCTGTTGCTGCCAAAAGTCACCGTTGGCGATGCCGGCGTTTACGACGTGATCGTCAGCAATCCCGCCGGTAGTGTGACCAGTTTGCCGCCAGCGACGCTGACCGTCTGGGTGCCGCCGCTGATTACCGTCCAGCCGCAGAGTCGCACCAATCTGGCCGGGACCACAGCCGCGTTCAGCGTTGTTGCCGACGGCACCGCGCCGCTTGCTTATCAATGGCGGTTCCAAGGCACTGTCATCGCTGGCGCCACGGGCAGCAGTTACTCACGGGCCAACGTCCAGGCCGGCGACGAAGGGAGTTTTGATGTTGTCATTAGCAACATCGCGGGAGTGACGAACAGCCAGCCGGCGACGCTGACCGTTTGGATTCCGCCTTTCATCGTAAGCCAGCCGCAGGACCTGGACCTGAACCCCGGCCAGGTGGCGTTGTTCAGCGTTGCCGCCGCGGGCACGCCGCCGTTGAACTACCAATGGCAGTTCAACGGCTCCAACATCCTCAACGCCACCGCCAGCACTTATGCTCGCAGCAATGTCCAACCGGCGGATGCCGGCCATTACTCGGTGGTGGTGACCAACATGGCCGGAGGGGTGACCAGCCGGCTGGCCCGGCTGAGTGTAGGACTGCCACCCGTCGTTACCGCCCAGCCGCAAAGCCGGACCAACCTCGCCGGGACGGACGCCTCGTTCAGTGTGAGCGTGACCGGCACCACCCCGTTGAGCTACCGCTGGCAGTTCAACGGCAGCGATCTGCCGGGGGCCACCGGATCCACCCTGATCCGGACCAACGTGAGCGCTCTGGACGCGGGTCCGTATCGGGTGATTGTCACCAACGTGGCCGGGGCGGTGACCAGCCAGGTGGCGGTTCTGACGGTGTGGTTCCCGCCGGTGATCACGGCGCAACCGCGCAGCGCCACGGTGCTGCAAAATCAGACAACCAACTTCACCGTCCAGGCTGTGGGGACTCTGCCTTTGAGCTATCAGTGGCGTTTCAACGGCAACAACCTGCCCGGGGCAACCAGCAGCATGCTGGTGTTGTTCAGCGTGCAGCCGGCGAACGAAGGCAGCTACTCGGTTGTGGTCGAAAACGTGGCCGGAGCGGTGGTCAGCGAAGCGGCTTCTCTCGTCGTGATTCCGTCGGACCTGGCTTTTATTCCGGATCCGAACCTTAGCAACGCGCTTCGCTGCGCGGTGGGCAAGCAAAGCGGCATGCTCGCCATCTCGGACTTGCGGCCGCTCACCTGTTTCTCAGCCTGCAGCCGCGAGATCACCAATTTATATGGACTGCATTGGGCAACCAACCTGGCAAGTCTGCAGTTGAACAACAACCGCGTGCAGGACCTCGGTCCCCTTCGGGAGCTGACAGTCCTGCGCCAGCTTGAAGTGGAAGGCAATGCCATCGAGGACATTTCCCCCATTCAGGGCCTGGTGAATTTGACCTGCCTGTCCCCGGCGCGCAACCCGATCACAAATCATGCGGCCCTGGCGGGCTTGACGAATCTCACCAAACTTTCCTTGTGGCGCACGCGGGCCACAACCAACGGCTTCCTGGGGGGGATGACTCGACTGCGGCACCTCAATCTGCGGGAGAATGGCATCCGCGAAGTCGGCTCCTTAAGCCGGCTGGCCCAGCTTGAAGTCCTGGATTTGCGCTGGAACCTCCTGACCAACGTGGGGGGCTTGTTTTCAGGGCCGACCAACCTCGAGAGCCTTTACCTCGGCGGCAATTACCTGACCAACCTGCCGAATTTCACTCCTCTCCGGCGGTTGGCCCTGTTGAATCTGGACGAGAACTGGGTTCGCGATATTTCCCCGCTGGCCGGGCTGACCAATTTGACCTACTTGAGCCTGAACCGGAACCCGATCACGAATTTTGCTCCGCTGACGACGCTGACCGGATTGGCCAACCTTGAGCTGGCCGGCAACTCCATCAGTAATATCAACTTCCTGACCGCGATGCCGCAGCTTCGATTTGTGGATCTGTCGTTCAACCGTGTTTCCAATCTGGATCCTCTCTTGGCCCTGAGCAACCTCACCAGCGTGGTTCTGGCAGGCAATCCCGGTGCCGATTTTGTGAAGTTCGCCGACCTCGCCTCGCTCCAGAGCCTTTGGTTGCATAACAACAGCATTTCCGACGCCGGATTCGTGCACAAAATGCACCAACTCCAATACCTGGACCTTGGTCAGAACCTGGTGGACGATATTCATCCGCTGGTGCAGTTGACCAACCTGACCGGCTTGGGTTTGGATCGGAACCCGGTCACGAACCTGAGTCTGGTGGGCGGGTTTAGCAATCTTGTGAGTTTGCGACTGGACGGACAGTGTCGGACGGAGGCCGAGCTTGGTTTCCTGACGGGTTTGCCAAAGCTCGAGTTCCTGAGCCTCAACCAGAATCAGATGGCCGACGCGGCAATCCTAACCAACTGCGGCAGCCTGCGAAGCCTTTATCTCCACCGCAATCGAATCTCGGAAATGCAGCCCCTGCTGTCGCTCGGCGGGCTGGTTGACGTGGATGTGAGCGGCAATGCCTTGTTGCTGGGGCAGGGGAGCAGCGCCCTGGAGGCCTTGAGACAGTTGCAGTGCCGCAAGGCGGGGGTGCCCCTGTGCGGTTGCGCGCCGGAAAACCTGCCCGAGGGGGTGGAACCTTGCGAAGGCGTTCGCGTGCGGCATGAACCTCAAAACACGCCGCCTGTGATCCAAGGCTTGACAAGGTGGTATCTTCCCTGCCAGGGCAGCCGCCAGGCGGTCCTTTCACTATGGGATGATTCGTTCGCCGAAGAGGCCAGCCCCTGCCAGCCGTTGCAGGTGTGGGCCGCCTCAGCCAATCCGAACGCCGTCGCGGTATCCGAGGTGAACTTCAACCCCACGAACCGGCTGGTGACCCTCACCATAACGAATAGTCAGTGCGGCGCGGTTGGGGGCAGCGTCGCGATCCAATTGACCGCCGTGGATGCGGCCGGCTTTGCCGGCGTTCATGAAATCGAGGTGATCGTGGTAACCAACCTGCCGGTGGTGAGCCTCTGTCCGGCGGTGGATACGAACCTGTTAAATGCCATCGCCGGCCACTACCGCGCCCCGGCCGCGTCCCTCACCCCCGCCGAGTTGCTGATGCTCACCAACCTTTCTGCTGCCAATGTCAATGCGGCGGACCCCTGTGTCTGGGATTGGCTGACCAACCTGGCCGCGCTTCACTTGAGCGGCGGGGTGGTCCCGGACTTGGGCTTCTTGGCGGCCCTGCCCGGCCTTCGTAACTTGTCTCTGACCGAAGGCGCGGTTTCCAGTCTCGACACCCTCGGGATTTCTCCCCTCTTGGAATCTCTGGATCTGACCCGCAGCCCGCTCCTGAATTACTCCCTGCTGCCCTCCCGCGCCTCGAACCTGTCCTATCTTGGCCTGGCCGGACATGATTTGCGAAGCATTGATTTTCTCGCAGGGCTGACCGGCTTGCGCACCTTGGTCCTCGATGACAATCGGGTTGTGGACATCTCCGCGATTGCAGGTCTGACTAATCTCGAGTCGCTCCGGATTTCCGAGAATTTTGTGACCAACATTGCGGCGACATTGCAACTGCCCCGTTTGCGGTTCGTGGACCTGCGCACCAATCTGGTGGACCTGAGGGTGGGTTCCCCGGGTCGGAACGACCTGTTTGCCCTGACCAATCAGGGGCGTGTGGTGGTTGAGTTTGTTACGCAGCGGGATCCGCGGTTCGATGTCAGGACCAATTGGGTGGTGGAAAGCGGCGGGTTGGCGGTGAGCACCTTCCGGCTGCTGGACCTCAAACCAAACCACGCGGTGATTTGGGCGACGGCCGCGCCCGCGGGAGTCATCCCTCAGGTCGAGCTTCTGCCCGGAATTACCAATGAACTGACTCTGCGTGTTACGGTTGCCCCCGGAGTGAATGGAGCTGCGGGTTGGATTACTCTCTGGGCTACGAACGATGTTCCATTGGCATTCGGCACCAATATTTTGCTCACGGTGATTCCGTTCCAGCCGCTCACCAACGGTGTGTTGGGCAGCCCCGGTGATTTCTCCTGGACCACGGCGGGCCACCTGCCCTGGTTCGGTCAAACGCTGATTACCCATGACGGAGCGTCAGCAGCCCAGAGCGGGGCGATTGACGATTTTGGTGTTTCCCGGCTTCAAACCACAGTGGCTGGACCGGGCCGGTTGGGCTTCTGGTGGAAGATTTCGTCCGAGCCAGACTATGATTGGTTGTCCTTGTATGTGAACAATGTTTTGCAGGAGCGCATTTCCGGCGAAGTGGATTGGCAACAGCGCTTGGTAACTCTTCCCATGGGGACGCACACGATTCGCTGGGAATACTCCAAGGACAAGGATACCAGCGTGGGACTGGACGCGGCCTGGGTGGATGAAGTCGTGCTTGAACCGTTCCTGTGGCTTGAGACTGTGGGTCAACCCACCAATGGGCAGATGTTATTGATTCTGCATCTGGCCCCCGGGCGGCCCTATGAACTTCAGGCCTCCAGCAACTATTTCGAGTGGATGACCTTGACCGGTGGGGTCGCGACAACGAACCGCGTGTTCTATCTTGATACCAATGCGACTCCTACTCTCCGTTTTTACCGCCTCCGTCAACCTTGGGGCGTTCCCGACGCGGCTTTGCGCATCGAAGGCGGTCCCCGTAACGATGAAGTGAGATTGCTGCTGCGAGGAAATCCCGGAGACCAATACCGCTTGGAGGCTTCGGGCGACCTGGAGGATTGGTTCACATTGGACCTGATTCAGTTTGCCACAAACCGGGTGTATTACGTGGACGCTTCGGCGACCTCCGCCGTGCGTTTTTACCGCGTTTTAAGGCAGTGAAGACCCGGCGACCACAGGGTTTGCGGACTGCGGGCTTGAGCATTCCGTAACTAACCGGAATTCAAATCCGTAAAGAGGCGAGTTTCGTGGCGGGCAAAGTGAGGCGAGAATGATGGCACAATTGGGAAACAGTGATTTATCTCGGCGGTTTGGGCATTCGCATGCGTGGGTCCTGGCCGTTGTTTTGTGGGGCGGAGTCTCAACCTCCGTGACCCTGGGGCAGGTCACTTTGCCTCGGGTGGCGGTGCATGATTCAGAGCTCACGCGGGCTTTGGAATCGCGTCCGGCCACCGCGCCCACCCCCACCGGTTCCGGGACCACGGGCTACGAATGGTGGCCTTCGGACTGGCGCTACGGCGTGATGCCCGAGTCGGTGAAGGAGGTGTTGCGCTCGGATGGGACCGCCTACACCGTTGTCGGCGATTCCAATATCGCCGCCGGCCTGCTCCTGAGCAACGGCGTGCCCCGCTATCCCATCCTGATCAGCCTGGCGGCCGAGGCCATCCGGGACGACATGATTGCGCCGCTGACGAACTACGTCGCGGCCGGCGGCTTTCTGTTCGTGGGCTCCTCCTCCTTCACGCGCCATACCAACGGTGTGACGCGGGGGAACTTCGCATTTGCCAATGAACTCGGAGTGAGCATGGTGGTGCCCGGCCTGACCAACTGGGCCGATAACCGCCATTTCACCAAGGAAATGGAGCACCGCCTCACCGCTCACATTCCCGCCGGGCAGTTGGAATGGCGCATGCCAGCCTCGTCGGAGGAAATTGTCTGGGGAGTGTCGCCGTCGCACCCCTTTATCGCCCCCCATGACATTTGGCGGGTGCAGACCAATGGTGCGACGGTTTTGGGGCGGGCGAGTTCCTCGGGGTTGCCTCCCTCGCTGCTGGTCAGGCCCTATGGCAAGGGGTGTTTCATCTATTATGCTCCGATGCAGCCGCTGATCGGGCACGGCGGATTTGCCCCCACCCTGTACAGTTATCTGATTTTCCGGCGGGCGATTGAGTGGGCTTTTGAGACTGCGCGCATGCCAATCCCCAAGGTTAGCCCGTGGCCTTACCAGTACGACGCCGCCTTCATGGTCCGCCACGACCTCGAAAATTACACGAATCTGATCGCCAACATTGAAGCCTCCGCGCGTTTTGAGTACACCAACGGCGCCAAGGGCGACTATTATTTCTGCACCGGCACGGTGCGCGAGGATGCACCCGACAAGAGTTCAATCATTGCCGGATTGCGCCGGGCCATGACCAATTATGGCGCCACCATCTGCCCCCATAACGGGGGGTTGCGCAATCCGCGCAATCCCTCCCTCGTGCGCGGGGACTACGACTATTGGCATTGGGGACCTGACGAGGCGCTGGATGTGACGCCGTCCGGTTATTCCAGCGGCAAAGCCTACGCCTTTACTTCGATATCGAATTCATTCCGCGACGTCGAGGGCTGGCTGCCCGGCCTGATGACCAACGGCATGCGGTTGTGGGTGAGCTGCTACTTCAATGCCACGCGGGAAGATTCTTATGACATCCAGGAGGGACTCGGCGTCAAAATCGCCGGCGAACAGAAACTGGGCCCGTTTCCTCACTGGACGCTTTCCACCCGCACCCCCGGCAAGCGCTACAAGTTCTCCAGCCAGCCGGTCAGCGACTGGTTTGTAGGGACTCTGGTGGCGCAATCGCTCGAACCGTGGCATCCGCCCGGCGTTCATAACGTGGGCACGCTGCGGGCAGCGATTGACTTCTATTACGAACTGGGCGGATTGATCAACATCTATTCGCATACCTTGTCCACCGGGCAGGGCGATGCCGGCCAGTTGGCCTCCGAATATGTCCTTTACGGGATGAACACCAATCTGCATCCGCGCCTGTGGTCCGCCAACGCCATTGATGTGTTTAAATGGTGGCAACAGCGCTCCAATGTGCAGATCAACGCCTCCTGCCAGACCAACGGCCTGCAGACCGTCGCCACGCTGACGGTTTCCGGCGCCCTCAGTCCCAATACCGCTGTTGAATGGCTGGTTCCTTATGCTTTCTGCGGTCTCGAAGTTCTTACCAACGGCAACGAGGTGCCTCCCGCCGCCTATCGTGTGCGGGGTCAGACCATCAAGGTCAGGGTCGGGACCTCCGTCAGCAACGTCGTCATCAAATACTATCCGGTCAGTCCCGGGGAGTTGGTTTACATCGAAGACTTTGACGCAGTAACGCCTCCGGCCCTGCCTGCCGGATGGAGCACCTCGGCCACGGGCGCCCAGTCGCCCTGGGCCACCCAAACCGCCCTGCGTGACACCGCCCCCAACGCTGTCGCCTGCCCGGCCCCCAACAATGTCGGCCTTGCCGATTTGGTTTCAGCCCCCACCACCCTCGCGGCCGGACAAGCCCAACTGACTTTCCTCCACTATCACGAGTTGGAAGCCAGCTACGATGGCGGGGTGCTGGAGTTGAAGCTGGGCACCAATGAGTTCGCCGACATTTTGACGCTGGGAGGCACTTTCGTGACCGGCGGATACAACGGCGTTCTCGATACGCGGTTCCAAAACCCCCTGTCCGGCCGCCCCGCCTGGACCGGAACCAACCTCGGATTCATCGTCACTTCCGTTCGACTTCCGGTGTTGAGCGCGCCGGAAACCGTCCGGTTCAGGTGGCGTTGCGGCACGGATAATTCCACTCCAGGCGGCGGTTGGCGCATTGATACGGTGTCCATCAGCAATGAAGTCTGCCTCTGCTGTGCTTCCAACACCCAGCCCGTCTTGCCAATGCAGCCGGACATAACCGTGGCCGAGCTGGAGAGGCTGGTGGTGACCAACACGGCCACCGACCTGGATGTGCCGGCGCAGACCCTGAACTATGCCCTGATTTAGCCCCCCGCCGGGGTTCAAATTGACTCCAATGGGGTGATTACCTGGACCCCGAGCGAGGCGCAGGGGCCAAGCACTAACCTGTTGGTGACTTGGGTAACCGATGACGGCACCCCCCCGCGGAGCGCCACCAATTCGTTTGTGGTGACGGTCAACGAGGTCAACACGCCGCCGACGCTGCCGGTGCAGCCCGACGTGGAGCTTGTCGAGTCGGCGACCTTGGTGGTCACCAATGCGGCTTTGGATCCGGACCTGCCGCCCAACCCGCTGAGCTACACCTTGCTGACGGCCCCCGCCGGGGCCACGGTGACCGACGGGATCATCGTGTGGCAGTCGGCCGAGACCGACGGCGGCACGACCAACCTGTTCACGATGGTGGTCAACGACCACGGGGTGCCGCCGTATCAGGCGACCAACCAGTTCACGGTGGTGGTGGTGGATGACAACCAGGCGCCGGTGCTGCCGGTCCAGCCCGACCGCACCATTGCGCCGCTGACCGAGTTGATCATCACCAACCGGGCCACCGACG
>JARKQH010000372.1 GCA_029974925.1 Verrucomicrobiota bacterium | reverse complement strand
TCGACGCCAGCTTGGCAGCGTTCCCTCGCCGCGGGCAAGTAAGCCAGGGCCGGCCCAACCAAGGGCGCCCGGGCCAGCCTGGGCGCCGCAACCAAGGGCAACCCAAACCGTCACTTTCATCCGTGCGTCAACGGTCCGCGGTCCGGAATCTGCAATGCCTGGAGGCACCGCAGCCAGACGCGTTCACTTCGCGTCAACCGACCTTTGCGCGCGGACGCGCCTTGCCTTGCTTTCGCACTTTGCTTTTTCATCTTCATAAACCCGCACTCCGTGCTTGCGGAGAAACCTTTCCGCCGCGGTCTTGCCCGCGTCGCGCAACTCGGACAAAATCGCCCGCTTTCGGTCCTCGGGGATGTCCGCGCAACCGGCGATGATCTGGCTGATTGCGGCCAGGCTCTGGGTGGTCATTCGGAGGTAGTCGGACGGGTCAACCAACGTCCCCTCCTTCTCCGCAAGCGCAAGTTCGAGCAGGCGCCGCTCGATCACCACCTTCCGCCTCCGTTCTTCCGCCAGGGTGGTGGAACTCTCCCGCTTCAACCAGCCGATGTAGCTTTGCACGGCGGCCGCCATGTCCGCCCCCGGCGGAATCACCCCGTCATGAACCAGTTGCTCAACCCGGCGCCGGCCCAACCCCAGCATTTCGGCGATTTCAACGATGCTTGCCGCCTTGTCTTTCTTCATAAAATCCATGCCCGCGAAACGTGTTTTGACCGCCGCCAGCTAGGCAACCCGGCCAGCGCGTCACCTGACCGGCTTGGACCCCGCCGGAAGGACCCGTGTTTGACATTTGGCTTTCTTTCGCGCGCATTTGGCGTATAAACGATTTTCCCCGCCGCCCGCATAGACGACACCATTCCGGAAGGAAAAGCCCGCCGTAGGCCAAACCGGGAAGCAAGTAGATGTCAATCATCATCGCTGGCCGCCGATTCAAAACGGGTAATGCTTTTTAGAAACACCAATGGCACAGACCCCACCCGGCCCGCCCGATGCTTTGCCACGATCGCCCGCACCTTCTCAGCCTCCGCGGCTCCTTCGCTGGACGGCGCAAGTAGCAGAACCGCATCCGCGTCTTGCTCAATCGTGCCGCTATCCCTGAGGTCCGAAAGCCGGGGTTCGCGCCCCTCGCGCTCCGTATCCCTGTTCAACTGGCAAAGCGCCACGACGGGAACAGACAATTCCTTCGCCAGTGCTTTCAGGCCGGCGCTTAGCAGACTGGTTTCCTCGTATCTCGACCGGCCCCGCTCGCCCGTGCGAAGTAGCCCAAGGTAGTCCACGAACAGAATCTTGATCCCGTGGCGTTGCAGTAGTCGCATCGCCAGACCTCGCAACTGTGCCAGGGTCAGCCCGCCCCGGTCGCATACGTGCAGGGGTGCCCTCGCAATGCCCGCGTGCGCCTCAATCACGCGCTGGCGCTCCGCATCATCGGCCAGGCCATGCACAAGCTTTTCGCCAGCTACTCGCGCCCGGCTACAAGTCAAGCGATGAAGCAATTCCGGCCCGGTCATCTCCAGGCTGAAAAACGCCACGGGTTCCCGCTTGTCCAAGGCAAGATGCTCGGCAATGTTCAGCGCCAACGTGGTTTTCCCGACCGCGGGGCGTGCGGCAATGATGATTAACTGCCCCGCCTTCACCCCCCCAAGCAAGCGGTCCAAGTCAGGGTATCCCGTCCTCAGGCCAGCAGCGCCGCCATGCGTGGCGGCGTCGTATTCCCGCACCAACTCAGTCAGCCCCGACCGCACGTCCACTTCATCACTGGCGCCAGGGTCGCAAGCCTGCCGGATGCCCAGGGCTTCCGCCTCGAACCGTTGAAGCAGTTCGCCCACGTCCACGCCCGCCCGCACGTCCTGCGACGCAGCGCCGCAGACCGCCAGGATGCGCCGGCGGGTGAATGCCTCGATCAGCGCCACCCTCCAGTACGGCCAATTCGCGGCGCTATGGCATGCTTCATCGCATTCCAGAACCAAGCCCGCCGGGTTCTCGACCACCCCGGCCAGCTCGGCGGCCACGGTGTCAAGGCCAATCGGTTTCCGCGCCTCGGCCAGGCGTCTGGCGGTTTCAATGACCGCCCGGAATCGCACGTCATAGAACCATTCCGGCTTGGCCTCGCCGGCCAGGCTCGGCTCCCGGATGACGCATCCCGCCGCCGCCCGCTCCGCCTCCAGGTTATGCGGGGGCAATGAATCTTGCGCAACGGTCTTCATAGCAGCGCCTCCTCAATCGCCTCAATTTGACCCCGAAGCTTCTTCAACTCGGCCACGCGTTCCGGGTGCTCCTGTCTCTGCCATGCCTCCGAAGTATCGGCTTCAAGGGTCTTGACTTTCCGTTGCAGGATGACAAGGCGTTTTTCCAACGCAATCCGGTCTGCCGTTGTGCGGGGACGCCCCTCCCTTTCTTTCCTTCTTATATTGTTAGTACAAGTCGGCAACGGAATTGCCTCGCCGTTGCCGAACGTACGGCAATCGTTGCTTAACGTTCGGCAATCATTGCCGGACGTGTTCCCGCTGGAATAGGCCAACAACCGGAAGGTGCTCGGCGCTTTCAGGGGTGGGGTCGTGATTTGAACCACGCCAAGCTTTTCAAGTTCCCTGAGGCGATCCTGCACGGTCCGCGTGCTAAAGCCGCACAGCGTGGCAATGTAGGCGTGGCTCACCGTGAATTCCTCCGCCCGTGCATCGCTGGCCGCCACGGTCAAGGCATGATAAACCGCCAGGGCGCTGGCGACCTCGCCGGCCCGCTGCCGGATGCGTTCCAATACCCGCTTGTCCGCCCAACAAAAAGGAACGCTCATTGCCCGCCTCCTTCCGCGCTGGCGCATAGACTGGCCAAGGTTTCCTTTTCCAGACCTTCGGCCCTCAAGAGCGCGTTCCATTCCCAGGGAATGATGTGCGATTGAATCGCGCCGGCGACGAGGTCTTTGAGAAGCCTTGGGGGCATGGAATCCACCTCGACAGAATCACCGCCCCGCCACTTGCCCGACCTGGGGTCGGATTTCTTCACTGGCCGGCTGGGCAGTTTCATCGTCCGGATTTGGTGCTCCGTGACGGCCAGGCGCTCCAGGCGAATGGGGACTCCAAACTCTTGCGTAATGGTTTTGCGGATGGAATCCACGGCGGCAATCCCGCTCGGGTCATAGTCGCCCACGTGATAGACGAAGACCTCTTTTCCGCTTTCGATTTGTCGCCTGAAAAGTTCCGATGCGCTGAAAAGTGATGACAGCGAAGAGAAGCCCCTGCAAACGAACGTTCCGACCCCAAACCCCGATGCAACCTCGGCGACAATCGGCGCAATGGCGGCCTTCTCAACCCAAACTTCCACGTATGCGCCCTGTGTTTGCCACAGATTTTTCCGATACATTTCTTGCGTGTTGCGTAGGGCATCGGCGAGAGAGTCAAAGAGCGGTTCGCGGATGTACCATCGCGTTGAATCCGTGAATGATCTCCAAGGAATATCCCCCGCCTTGCGCCAAGCGGCGGTCAAGTGACAAAGCCGCTTGTAGTCATCCTCGGTTTTCTCAATAGCCCCCAGCCCGGAGAGCCGGTAGAACAGATGCCGTAGCGTGATAGGCCCGGTCTCGCCGTCCAGGATTTTGAGAATGGTTTCAAGCAGCTCGTCCAGCTCGCGCTTGGTTCGCCGAGCCCGTTTTATCGGACTAGTCTGATAGTTCATCGCCGGCCTCCCTTCCATTCCCGCCGCCACTGCTGCCGGATGGATTTCACCTCGGCCCAGAGCAAGCGCAGGTGTTGCAGGTCAAGCGCCAAGCGTCGGAAAAAATCCGGTTGACGCGGCCCCAGGAATGAGGCATCTTTCGGGCGGTGTAAAACACCTCCTCCTTCGCCCCCGCTGGTCACTCGGCGGGGGTTTTCTTTCGCAATCATCGCGACCCTCCTTCCTTCGCGCTCTTGGCGCGGATGAATGCGGCGAGTTCGGCCTTGGAAACGAAAACGGCTTTGCCCGCGCGGTAGAACGGCAGCCCCTCGGCGTTGAACTTCCGCAGGGTGTTGTAACACAGGCCAACGACTTCCTTGGCCTTGCTCAGGCGGAACAGGTCAAAGCCCGCCCCGATGTTGTGACTGTCAATTAATTGATTTGACTTCATGCCGCCACGCTCGCACGGAGCGGGCGACATCCCCAAGATGCGACTTACTTAGTCAAGTAATCCTGTGAATTCGCGGGGCTTGGCGTAGCGGAGTTGCTCGAAGAATCGGCTCGCTGCCGCCCGAGCTTCAAGGAATCGCCGCTCAGGCCATGCCTCAGGTCTGGCGTAGGCGGTCTGCGCGTTTCGGGCAAGGGCGCACTTCCCACGGAGACCGTGACGGTCGAGGTCGAGCAGTTGCACCCAATCCCACCGCGGGCCTTGGGATGACTTAGTGCCGCGCGAAAACCGCTTTGGCCGGATGCCGTGAATGCGCCGCTGGTCGGCGAGGAAAATCTTGAAGCTTTCGATCAGGGCGTGGTCGCTCGCATTGAGGTTGAACATGACGGGGTAGGTGTGCCCCGGCGCGGCTTCGAGCCGGTAGGGTGATTCAGTCCAGGTGAAGGTCCTTTCGGCGCGGTCACCCCATAAGTCAAATAACGCTGCCGCCTGTGCATCGCTGAGGTCCACAAATGGCGGCAGGGCTGGCGCACGCTTCGCTCGGCGGGCCAGCTCATACGCCCATGCGGTGCGCTCGACTCCCTGTTTCCAGTACCCGCACTTGAACGCTGACTGAGTCGCACCCGCCGGGACGGCTTTAATGCGCGTCATGGTTGTTGCGGGGTCGAATTCCCAAATGCCGTTTTTGCGTTGCCACCACCAGGCGGTTCGGCGCAATTCATCAATGGTCACCTTCTTCATGTTTTTCCTCCTTCCCTAATGTCCGGCAGTGCCGCAACCGCCTTGTGAAGGACCTCGTGGGGCACGTGCGTGTAGAGGTCATTCACCAGATCGCCCGCGTGGCCGGCCAGGGCTTTGACGACCTGCTGGTTTTGGCCAAGCGCGGCAAGCGTGCTGACATAGGCGTGCCGTAGGCAGTGAAACGATACCTCATTAACCTTGCGCTTTCCGCCGCGAGAACCACCGTTGGGCCGGTGCGGTCTTACTCGGGCCAGCCCCGCCTTGACCAGCAGAAGGTCATAGAAACGTTGCGAGAACCACCCGCTGCCGGTCGTTTCGTATCTCGCCGCGTGCTCCGGCCAGAAGTAATCCGTTGGCTTTGCACCCTTGCGCTCCGCTGCGATCTTGGCGAGGAAGTCATATAGCGGCGTCGCGATGGGGATATGTAATGCCGCCCCGGTCTTGCGGCTCACAAGGTTAATCTGGCGTTTTTCAAAGTCCACGGCCCCAATCGGCATGGTGACAAGGTCGCCCAAGCGCAAGCCCGTGAAGAAGCCCCCCAAGACCATGTAACGCCAAAAGTCATCCGGCGCGGCGGCGTAGAGGCGGGACAGTTCGGCAAGGTTGAACGCACGGCGGACCCGCTTTTCCTCTCGACTCGGTTTGAAGGGTTTGATGCCCTCGAGGGGGTTGTCCCGCGTTGCGCCTATGGTGCGGCAGTGCCGGAAGAAAACCGCCAAGCACTTCCGCGCCATGTTCGCCGAAGCCGCCGAAAGTTTTTCCCTCTTGCCGGTGAGGAATTGTTGCAGGGATGCCCGCGTTATTTCCGTAACCAGTGGCCCCTTGTCGGTGGCGTGGAACCACTCCTCGAGGTCCCGCGCCAAGGCTTCGTATTTCTCCGTGGTCCTCGGCCCTGCCGAACCTCTGGCGGTCTTGATCCAATCGGCCAGTGCCGCCTTGAGTGTCCAGGTTTCCAGCCGGGTCCCGGTCAAGGCTTCGAAGGTCTGCCTTGTAAGGCCGCCGACCCGGGCCAGGGACAGCATCGCTTGGACCTCGGCCAGACGTTTTTCCGCCTCGGCCCGGTCATCCGTGCCCGTGCTTTGCAGGACTTGCTTTCCGTGATGCCGGAAGCCAATCCACCAGTGACTTGAATTAGACCGTCTATACAGCCATGCCATGCCCGAAACCTTACACTGTATGCAAACTGTATGCAATAACTATCTTTCACTGTCTTTCATAGCTTTGCAAGTCGTTGAAAATCAATGACAGTGAAGCCAAAATTAGTTCCGGGAGTTCGAATCTCCCTCTCTCCGCCAATTCTTCTTGTGTTCGAAGCGAGGGTGGATAAATTAGTTTATAATCACCGTCCAGCCCTGATGAACACCAATCCTTCTTTTGATGCGAGCGTGCTTCGCGGCCTGGAGTTCGAGCTCGCCTACCTGGCGTCCCTGACGCGAGCGGGTCTCAAGCCGCTCAGCCGCTGGGAGAAGCCTTTCGGCCCGGCCACACAACAGGCCTTGCACGAGTTGGGTTTGAAATCGCGGGTGGTCACGCGGACCGTGCAATCCGGCAAACGGCTGCGCGAACTGATCTTCAGTACCTCAAAGGATTGCCTGGACGGGTATGCGCGGCGTTTTGACCAGCAGGCCGTTGAACGGACCGCCGCGGCCATGAGAGCGGAGGGACTCTTGTTCGGATATCCCTCGTGTTGCGTGGAAAGTTTCATCAGCCGCGGTTACGCCCGAAATCATCTCCGCCGGCGGGATCAACGCTTGTTGTTTCACTGGGCCTGTCCCCACTGCCCGATCACGCCACGGTTGCTGCCGGCTTATCGGCGGGTCTTTCGGCAGTGCCGGCGAGCGCGGCGAGGGGCTTTGGGCAGGGCGCTGGCAAGCCTGAGCCCCGGGCCGCTGGCTGCGCGGCTGGGCATGGTCGCCGCCCTGGCGTCGGGGCTGTCGCTGGCTCCCTCCTCCGCCCTGGCCCAGACCCGCAACGCCCCCGACCCGCACTGGCTGCCGCTCCCGGCGTGGGAGGACCCGGACGCGGATTTGCTCACAAGCGGGGAGGAGACGATTCTGGGAAAAAATCCGGCGAACCCGGATGAAAACGCCAATGAGGTGCTGGATGGCGCCGAATTGGCGTGGGCCCTGGCTCTGGCCATGGACGGTTTGCCG
>JARKQH010000363.1 GCA_029974925.1 Verrucomicrobiota bacterium | reverse complement strand
ATGCTGAAGTGCTGCGTCGCGCTCAGGCTCGGCGAGCCGTTGTCGGCCGCCACCACCGCCAGATCATACGTGGCGCCGCCCTGGGCAATCGCCGGCCGCCAATGGAACTGTCCCGAGCCCGGGTCCAGCGCCGCGCCGTCGGGGGCGTTCAACAGACTGAAGGTGAGGGTCTGCGGGGGAACCTCGGGATCGGTCGCGCTGCAGACGAATGACACAGTCTGGCCCGCCACCGCGGTCCGGTTGGTCACGGGCGCGAGCACCGGCGGATGGTTGGCGTTGGTTGTTGAAATCAAAACCCCCACCGTCACGGGGCCAAAGGTGACGCCATTGACCGAATCCCGGGCGGTAAACGCAAAGCTGGCCAGGCCGTTGTAATCCGGAACGGAAGTGAAGCGGGCCGTGAAGCCGTCGGCGAGCAAGGCCACCGAACCGTTGGTTCCCGCGGACACCACGTAAGCGAGGTTGGTCGCCTCGCCCGTCAGCGCGCGCAGGCTGACCTCGACCTGCCCGTTGCGGGGGCAAATCGCGTGCGGGTCGGCCAGCCAGTTCAAATACTCCTCCAGCCGCGTGTAGCCGGTCAGCACGTTGGTCACGTTGCGGTCCGCCGCGTTCAAGGGATTCAGCCCCACCGCCAGTTCCCAATAATCCGGCATGCCGTCGCTGTCCGCGTCGGTCGGCGGCGGAACCGAGGCCAGCACCGGCCAGGTTCCCACCTGGGCGACCGCATCAATGATTTGCCCCGTGTGGGCCCGGGCGGTTGCCACGACCCGCTGGTCGGCGGCGTCGCGGCGCCACGGCATCGCCCCCCCAAGCGCCAGCACGCGTTGCAGCGCCACCGCCGGCGCCTCGGCGGTCACCGGCGGCGCCGGGAAGGGCGTGTTGGTTTGGACATAGGTCCCGCTGAACATGCCCCAGTTGTTGTTGATACCGTCGAAGGCGTTATCCTTGTCGAGGTCTATCAAGTTGTTTTCCTGGTAGATCACCGTGTTGGTGCCGCCGCCCTGAAACGCATAACTGTAAGTCGAGCTGGGGCCGGCGACGATGTAGTTGCCCACGTAATTCATCCGCAGGTTCTCGGGGTCCGGGTCCCAATCGCTCCCATAGCCGGCCCGGCTGCCGTAGTTGTAAATCACGTTGTTGCGGAAATCGAAAATCACCGTGGCCGCGCTGTCCGTGCCGGGGCGGGGATTCCGGCTGTTGTTGTGCGCATACAGGTTGTGGTGCCAGGACAGGGTGCCGTTCCGCGAAGGCGTGATCAGCGAACCATACCCGTGCGCGCCTTTGGAATGGATCGAATTGTTGAGCGCTTCGGCAATGTAACACCACTGCACCGACAGATTGCCCACATTGCCGGACGCGGACAGCACCTCGTCCACCGACCACGACGCGGAGACGTGATCCACGACAATGTTCGTGCCGGAATTGATCCACATGCAGTCGGCCTCCTGCATCGCGTTGGTGCCCAGCCGCGTGCGGAGATGCCGCACAATCACCTCGCTGGCGCCGATGTTGAACGCGTAGTTCTGCAGGCAAATGCCGTCCCCCGGCGCCGTCTGGCCCGCGATCGTGATCCGCGGCCGGTTCACCGTCAGCGTCGAATTCAAAACAATGTTGCCCGACACGGCAAAAACAATGGTCCGCCCCGTCGCG
This sequence comes from Verrucomicrobiota bacterium, assembly GCA_029974925.1. Classification (GTDB taxonomy): domain Bacteria; phylum Verrucomicrobiota; class Verrucomicrobiia; order Limisphaerales; family UBA8199; genus JARKQH01. The sequence goes on along the minus strand of JARKQH010000363.1, from coordinate 3,336 downwards.
GGGGCGGTCGAGATGCCCGCGCGCAGCGAGCCGGTGCCGCTGTCGGCCAGGGTGGTGACGTAATACACATCGCCGCCCCGCCCGCCCACCGCATTGGCGCCCGCGCCTTCCGCCCCGGGAAACGCCGGCGGGTGTGGCGCGGTGACCCCCAGCACGGCATTGCTGCTGAGCACGGCGCCGGCGGGGGTCGTCACCACGACCGCATAAGTGCCCGAGTCCGACGGCACCGGACTCGCGATCGAGTAGGTGGCGTTCGTCGCGCCGGCCAGGTTGACGCCGTTCTTGAGCCATTGATAGGCCGGCGCGGGAATTCCGAACGCGCTCACCGCCAACACCACCGGCTGACCCGCCGCAACCGTCTGATTCGTGGGGTGAATCAAAATGGCCGGCAACAAGGAGGGCGTCCAGCCGTTCAACCACAACACCGCCGACCGGGCCTTGGCGAGCTCGGGACTGCCCGCCGCCAGTTGCGTCCCGTTGTAGGCCACCGCCGCGGTGGCGGCCAGGTTGCTGTTGCCGTGCTCCCAATAGCGCGGGTTGGCGTCCGTCCACCCCGTAATGTGCGAATCCATCAGGCAGTTGACAAACGCCACGTTCCCGTCGGCATAACCCAGCGACCGGCCCAGCGACGCGCTAATCGCCCCGTTCCGCGTGAGGCGGCAGTTCACAAACGACATCCCATTGCTCCCGGCGCTGGTCCGCGCCTGCGTCACATACCCTCCATACAGCGACTTGATTTCGCAATTGGTGAAAAACGCGTTGCCCCCGCCCCAGATGAAGTCGGTGTCGCCCTGAATCAAACAGTCCTGGAAGTAGCCCTGCGACCCGCTGGTGTTCAAGAGGATCGTGTCCTGATAACTGCAAAAGTTCACGTTCCAGGCAACCAACCGTTTCCGGTCCGTCTCGACCATCAGCGCCTCGGCCTGCGAGCCGCCTTTCGGGGTCATGTTCGTCAGGGTGAGCGTGTCCAGAGCGATGTCATTCCCGTTCACCTTGAACGCCATGCGCGAGTGGGTGCTGCCGTTCAGGTACGCGTTGTTGTCGTAGCCAATCACCGTTCCCGCCCGGTCCTGCCCCCGAAAGGTGAGCCGGTGCCGGTTGTTGACATTCACAATCTCGCGGTAAACGCCGTTGCGAATGTTAATCAGCCGGGGGGTCGCATTGCCCGCCGGCACAAAGTCCACCGCGCCTTGTACCGTGCAGAAATCGCCCGTGCCATCCGCGGCCACCACCAGGTTGGTGCTGTTGACCGGCCCGCCGGATTTGGTTGTGAACCTCCAGTAGCCGGGGTCGCTCATGCCGGGGAAAACATTGCCCTGCGTGTCGGTGAACACTCCCGAATCCATCAGCACATAATAAGTCCGGTTGGTCGTCAGCACCCCGGCATGGGGATGAATCACCGCCGTGGCTCCCGACACCACCACCGGGCGATTGGTAAACACCTCCCCGCCAATCAGGCGGGGCTGCACATGACTGACGCTGCCCCCGGGGCCGTTGTCCACATTGGCGCTGAGGTCAATCGTATCCACCGGCGCGGCGGGGTTGAGCGTGTCATAAATCCGGATGGCGCCGCTCTTCTGCAGCAGCACGGGCCTGTCGAAAATGATTTTCAGCAGCGTGTCCACGCACACCCCGGCCGCGCCGGCAGCCGGAGACATGGCGCTGACAACCGGGGACCCTTCCGGGGTGGAGAAGGCGGTGCTGGTCACACGGATGGACTGAATGTTAATCAGGGTCGCGCTGGTGTTGGCCATGGCCCGCCACCCCACGCACAACGCGTCGAAACTGTTCGTCAGAAAGTTGCCGCCGCTGGCCAGCCCGGACTGGCTAGCCAGCAGCACGCCGTTGGTGTCCGCCCCAAGATGGAGCCGGCTCTCGAGCTGCAAGGCGCCCGGCCCGCTCAGGGTCAGCCGCAGCACCGCCGTCAGTTGCGTGCCGGCCGCCAGGGACAACGTGGAGGCGGCGCCGGCCAGGCTGACCCCGCCCACATAACTCATGCTGCTGCTGCCTTCCGTCACAAGGTCCTGGTTGTTGGCGGTGGTGATGGTCTGCGCCGGGCGCGTGGCCAGCCGGTGTGTGCCGCCCTCATAGGCCAGCCGCGCCACATACCCTTGCCAGCCCTGCGCTCCGCCGGTGGCCGTCGTCGAAGTGGTGGCCGTCCCCTGCATGCCCCCCGCCAGCGGCGGAACCCCGCCCGAGTTGTACAGGCCAAAGCCGAGGTGGCCGCTCTGGGTGAACAAGCCGGCCGTGTTGACGAAGGTGAAGGCCAGCTCGAGCCAATCGCCCGCGTTGGTCAGCGCCACCGGTGCCGTCGCAAACAACGCCTGCGCCTCGATGTGGCCGCTCGTCGTGGGCCCGATGCCGAACTGCAGGTCGTTGGCGGCAATGCTGGGCGCGGGGTTCCATGCCTTCGACGAAAACAAATGATAAGCCGTCGAGCCCGCCGCGGGCGGAGCGGGCGTCGCGGAGTTGAGCGTGCTCGAGGAAAAATCGTCCAAAAACACCGTGCCCCCACGCAGGGTTTGGCCAAGGAAAACGGCTCCTCCCAGGAGCAGGACGGACAGGGGATGCTTCATAAACTGCCAGGATGTCACGGGGGCCGCGAGGCGGGCCGGGAAAAAACACCCCCGCCGGCAAAGGGTCGGCGGGGGTGTCCGAACACTCATTCTGCGTCAAGGCGTTGGCAACACCAGGCGGTAGAACACGTTGCCTTTGGCCGGGTCCAGCGTCAGGGTGTACTGGGTTGCGCCGGCCGTCCCAGGGACCGGGAACCAGTTTCCGCTCGAGGCAATGCCAACCGCGTTGGACTGGAGAATCCAGCCCAGGTAGTTCGCCGGCCAGCTCAAGGTCAGGCTGTTGCCCGCGACGCTGTAACTCAGGTTGGTCGGCGTGGTCGGCAGGAGCGACTGCACGCGGATGGTCCCGTCATTCTCGAGCCGGTTTTCCCAAACCGTCACGCCCCCGCCGGTGATGGTCAGCGCGCTGCCGCCGGTCACCGCCTTGTTGAACAGCACGAACGTGTCGCCCACCACCAACGGCGCGCCCAGGTTGGTCACGGTCACGGTGCCCGTGCCGGTATTGGCCAGCGTGCCGGTCACCACGATTTTGTCACTTGCAAAGCCCGCGCGGTTCACCTCGACGGTCAAATTGCCCGCCAACGCCAGATTGTTGTTGATCGTCAGGGTGCCAATCGAAGCGCCGGGGGCAATGGCGCCGCCCGCCAAAACCGTGGTCGGCCCGTTGATGGTGCCCGGGCCGGCCAGTGTGGCGCCGGAAGCGACGGTGACCGGCCCGGCCAGCGTCCCGTTCACCATCAAGGTGCCGGCGCTGTTGGTT
>JARKQH010000288.1 GCA_029974925.1 Verrucomicrobiota bacterium | reverse complement strand
AAGCCATTCATCCCCCACGCGGCGTCGCTCCATCAGGCTTTCGCCCATTGTGAAAAATTCTCGACTGCTGCCACCCGTAGGTGTCTGGACCGTGTCTCAGTTCCAGTGTGGCTGGTCGTCCTCTCAGACCAGCTACCCGTCATAGCCTTGGTGGGCCGTTACCTCACCAACTAGCTGATAGGCCGCGGGCTCATCATGAAGCGTCAGGCCTTTCGGTCCCCAACTTTGACAACCCGGAGATGCCCCCAGGCTGTCACATTCGGTATTAGCTCGCCTTTCAGCAAGTTATCCCAAACTTCATGGCAGATTACCCACGTGTTACGCACCCTTGCGCCGCTCCGATTGCAAAATATTGCTACCTTGCAACCAGCGCTCGACTTGCATGTCTTATCCACGCCGCCAGCGTTCGTTCTGAGCCAGAATCAAACTCTCCGTTAAAAAACGTTAGTTGATTCCGGTCCGGCTCGTGAAAACCGGACTGGTGTCTTACTATTAAAACTCTCCAAACCCATCCCACTAACAGGATGGACCTGAAGGGGCTCTAAAACTTATCGCACAATTCAATTTTCAATGAGCAGCGGGTGTTGCCACCCGAAAAATCTTTTCCCATCTCTCCAGCGCGTCCAACCAACCGCTGGTTTTGCCCCTCTGCGGGGGACAAAAAATCCGAGGAGCCGATTTATCCACTTTAACTCGGCTTCTCAGAGCTTTGTTAGTTACGCAGTCAGATTATCTGATCTGCCAGCAGCGTCAACAACTTTCTGCAAGTTTTTTTTCGCTGCGGTTGCTCTCAGCAACACCTTTATCTTACCGGTTTTACCCGAGTCGTCAACAGGTTCTTTTTATTTTTTTTCGGCCTGTTTTCGACCGCGTCAAAACTGTCTCGCAAAGAACAGGGCGCACACAATAGCGGGAGTTGGAGAACGCGCAAGCGTTTTTTCAAAAAAATTTTCATTTTTTTGCGAAGACTTCAATTACGCCACAGGCTCTTGTTTCCCAACGCTTTACGATTTCCAGCCGCCGGCCAGGGCTGAGGCCCGCCACCGGGTGTGGAGGGCAAAAGGGAGCCAGGACCCGGCCCAAGGGACGAGTCAAGAGGGTGAGGAAACGGGAGATGCGGTGGCCGGGGTGAAGGCACTGTGGGTGTTAAACACCTGCCATTGAGGCTATTGAAACAGCCACCCGAAGAGCGCCGAACCGCTGTTGGGCACGCCTGCCGCTCTGATGCTGATGGACAATTCCGAGCCGGCAGGGATGAAGGCGGCGGCGGCGGATTCCGCCGTGCGGGCGGAGCCGGCGATGGTGCAGGAAACGGCGGTATCGGAGCCGTTGACGCGAAGGGTGAAGGTCAGGGAGTTCCCGGCGCCCGGGGGTTGGGAAAGCCGGACACTGAGACCCGTGGCGACGGCGGAAACCGCCGGGGAGAGAGTGGTGGTCAGGGCCTCGGTGGCTGTGGCGTCGGTGATTCCGCTGGCGGAAGCGAAGAAAACGGAACCGGCCGAGGTGGGCAACTGGTTGATGCGTCCGGTGATGAATCCGGCGCCGCCGGCGCTGCCGGTGACGGGGAGATTTGTCAAGCCAGAGCCGTTGCCGGCGAACGTGCCGGAGAAGGCGCCGCTGGCACTGGCGAACTGGACCGGGGCGGTGAAGGTCTGGCTGGCGTTGCGCAAGGCAACGTTGGGGGAAAGCTGGGTGTCGGCAACCGGGCCGAGGTAGGAGGCCGCGGCGAGGGCTTTGACGGCGTAGGGAGCGGCGGTGATGGGTTGCCGGGGCAGCAGAACGGTCGGGGGCGCGGGATCGCCGGTTTTGCGCGCCGAGATTTCGAGCCAGCGGGGTGAGCCATCGAGCGGGGCGGAGCCGAAGTCCAGCTCGACGGCAAAAAGGCCGTTGCTGATCCAGAGGCCATCGCGGGAAACCGTGCTGCCCTGCTGGGCGCCGCCGCCGGGCTGGTCGAAAAGCTTGAAGGCCAGGTCGTAGGGCCCCGAAACGGCGGCGCCGTTTTCGGCCAGACGCCCCTGGTAGGTGAAGGAGGTGGTTTGGCCGGCGGACAAGCACAGGGAGAGAAGGAGGATAACGCAAGAGGAAAGCAAGCGCTCGTGCATGGCGCAATTATAGCAGGGAGGCGCCCGCCGGCCAGCGCAAAACAGCCCCTATTGTTCTTGACCGCGGCTCAGATGTTGGGGTCGAGGCGGGGTTTTTGGCGGGAGCGTTTGTCCATGACCTTGACGTTGGCCTCTTCCTGGATGACGAGGGAGTAGGCCGGGACGCTGGAGGTGAGGAAGACGTTCGCGCCAATGGTGCTGCCCTCGCCGACGATGGTGTCGCCGCCCATGATGGTGGCGCCGGCGTAGATGGTTACATGGTCTTCGACGGTGGGGTGGCGTTTCTGGCCGCGCAACTGCTGGCCGGCGGCCAGCGAGCGGGCCACCAGGCCGACGCCCTGATACATCTTGACATGGTTGCCGATGACGGCGGTTTCGCCAATCACCGTGCCGGTGCAATGGTCCACGAAGAAATGGGAGCCGATCTGGGCGCCGGGATGGAGGTCCATGCCGGTCCGGCTGTGGGCCCATTCGGTCATGATTCGCGGGATGAGGGCCACGTTCTTAAGGTAAAGCTCGTGGGCGAGGCGCTGGACGGCGATGGCTTCGATGCAAGGGTAGGCGACAATCACCTCTTCTTTGCTCAGGGCGGCGGGGTCGCCGTTGTAGGCGGCCTCGGCATCGGTGGCGAGCAAATCCCGGATGCGAGGCAGGCTGTCGAGAAAATCCACCGTGTACGCGCGGGCGACACTCTTGAAATCCTTCTGGGGCAGCTCGGGGGGCGGGTGGTAACGGAGGCTTTTGGCGATTTCGGCCTCGAGGTTTTTGAACACCTTTTGCAGCAAGGCGGTGGTCTGCTCCCGCAGTTCGGAGGAATGGATGAGTTTTTCGTCGAAGAAGCCCGGGAAGAGCAGGCGCAGCAAGTCCATGGTGATGACCGCCACGGCGCGTTTGGAGGGGAGGTTGATTTCGTCGAGATGGTTGATGCCGCCCACGCGCGCGTAGGAGTCAAGCAACCGTTCGGTCAGTTTGGGCACCGTCAACTGCACGCTGCGAGTATCCGCCAGCCGGGCGTCCAGCGCAAGCGGGCGCTGGCGGAGGTGTCAACGAACAAAACGGAACGGGCGCGGCCCGGGACCCGGGATTGCCTTGGCCGGGGTCCGGAGTTATGGCAGGCTTGGCGCATGCAATCGAGGTTTGATGGGCAGGCGGGCGGCGGTGATGTTGACAGAATGGCGTCGGCCAACTGATCTTGCGTCATGCTGGTTTCCGTGGTCACCCCCAGTTTCCGCAGCGGCCAATGGCTGCGCCTGTGCATTGCCTCGGTGGCGGACCAAGGGGCCGAGGTCGAGCACATTGTGCAAGACGCCGGTTCGGATGACGGCACGCTGGAATGGCTGAACGCAGATGGGCGGGTGCGAGCGTTTGTGGAGAAGGACCGGGGGATGTATGACGCGGTAAACCGGGGTCTGCGGCGGAGCCGGGGCGAGATTCTCGCCTGGCTGAATTGCGACGAACAGTATCTGCCGGGGGCGCTGCGCGCCGTGACGGATTTCTTTGCGGCCCATCCGGAGGTGGACCTGGTGTTTGGGGATGTGGTGATGGTGGACGGTTCGGGGAGGTATCTGTGGCATCGCAAAATGCTGACGCCCCTGAAGTATCACACGTGGACGTGCCACCTCTCGACCTTGAGTTGTGCGACTTTTTTCCGCCGGCGGGTGGTGTTTGATTATGACTGTTTTTTTGACCCGAACCTGCGGGACGTGGGGGATGGGGAATGGATGTTGCGACTGCTGAGGCGCGGGGTGGCGATGGCCACCCTGGGCCGGTTCACCTCGGCGTTCACGCAGACGGGGGCGAACATGAGCGCGGCGCCCAATGCGCGCCGGGAGGCGCGGGAGTTGCGCCGCAGCGCGCCGGCGTGGGCGCGGATGTTGAAACCGCTCTGGGTTGTTCACCATCGTCTGCGGCGCTGGGCGGGCGGCATGTACTCCCAGGCGCCGTTTTCGTACGAGATTTTCACCCCCGACAGCCCGCAGCGTCGCGTGCGGCACCAGGTGGACCGGCCGCGGTTCCGGCCCCCCGCGGGCTTCGGCGCGAAGGACGGCTGAGCGTTTCAATCCCCCCCGGGGCGGGGCGCGGCACGGTTCTGGCCTTGAAATCAGGCGCTGAACATGGGAAAAAGGAGCATGAAATCTGCCTGCTCACGTCGCCATTTCCTGCGTTCCTCGATTGCCTTTGCCGCGACCGCTCCCCTGTGGCATCCGGGCTCCGGTGCGATCGGTTCGGCAGAGGGGGCGTCCCGGCGGGCACCACAATCCATTCGATTGGGGGCGCCTGTGTTTGCGCGAACCGAGGACCCGGAAGAGCTGGCCCTGGCCCATCGGAAGCTGGGCTACCGGGCGGCGTATTGCCCCAATGTTGCCTTGAAGGAGGGGGATCGCATCCGGGCGTTCGAGCGCGCCTTCGCCAGGCATGACGTGGTGGTGGCGGAAGTGGGGCGTTGGGTGAACCTGCTGGACGCGGACCCCGAAAAGCGGCGGCAGAACTTGCAGGCGGTGACGGAGGGGCTGGCGCTCGCGGACGAGATCGGGGCGCGGTGCTGCGTGGATATTGCGGGGTCTTACAATCCGACGTCGTGGTTCGGGCCGCATCCGGACAACCTGACGTGGAAACATTTCGACGCCAGCGTCGAAAACGCCCGAAAGATCATTGACGCGGTCAAGCCGAAGCGGGCGAAATTCTGCTATGAAATGATGGGGTGGGCGTATCCGGACAGTCCCGGGAGCTGTCTGCGAATGATCAAGGCGGTGGACCGGAAGGGGTTCGGGGTCCACCTGGACCCCTGCAACCTGATCAACTCGCCCGAGCGTTTCTACCGCAACACGGCGCTGCTCAACGAGTGCTTTGACAAGCTCGGGCGCTGGATTGCGAGCTGCCATGCCAAGGACCTGACCTGGGACATCGAAATGAATGTGCATTTTCGCGAAGTGGTGCCGGGCAAGGGTGAACTGGATTATTCCACCTACCTGCGGCGGCTGGCCGCGCTGCCGCAGAACCCGCCGCTGATGATCGAACATCTCAACGGCCCCGAGGAATACGCGGCCGGGCGGGACCACATCCTGGCGACGGGGCGAAAAGCGGGGTTGACCTTCTGACCCATCGTCATGCCGGCGAATCTGACACCGGAATACGAGAAGGCGGAGCTCCGCTACCGGCAGGCGGGCTCGGACGAGGAGCGGATCACGGCATTACAGGACATGCTGGCGGCCATCCCCAAGCACAAGGGGACGGAGAAAATGCAGGCGGACCTGAAGCGCCGCCTGAGCCAGTTGCGGAAGGCGGGGCAGAAATCCAGCGCGAGCAAGGGGCCGGACCCGTTCCACATCCCGAAGACGGGGGCAGGCCAGGTGGTCCTGGCCGGGCCACCCAACAGCGGGAAAAGCAGTCTCCTGGCGGCCACCACCAACGCCGAGGTCAAAGTCGCCGATTACCCCTTCACCACCACCCTGCCGCAACCCGGCATCTGGCATCGGGACGACATTCCAATCGAACTGGTGGACACGCCGCCCATCACGCCCGCACACGTGCCCCCGGGGTTGATGGGCACCCTCCGCAACTCGGACGTCGTCTGCGTCGTGCTCGACGGCCGCGAGGAGCGCCTTCTCGAACAAAGCGAGGAAATCCTGGGGGCCTTGACCGCGCGCGGCCTGGAACTGGTTTCGGTGCCGGCGCGGGATATTCCGGCATCGGAACCCGGCAGACATGCGGGACTGATGGTGGTCAACAAGGCGGAGCTGGCCGCGGCCGACGCCATTCCGGTCCTGCGCGAGTTGTATCCGCGGCTGCGGGTGCTGCCCGTCAGCGCCCGGACGGGGCTGGGATTGGAGGAATGGTTTCGGGCGTTATGGGAGTTGCTGGGGGTGATCCGCGTGTATGCGAAGGAGCCGGGAAAACCCGCGGACATGCAGCGACCGTTCGTGTTGCCGGCAGGGGCGACGGTGGCGGACCTGGCCCGGCAGATACACCGTGATCTGCCGGACCAGATGAAATATGCGCGGTTATGGGGCCACAGTCGCTTCGATGGCCAGCAAGTGCACAAGACCGAAGCATTGCGGGACCGCGACGTGGTGGAAATTCATGAATAAACCAGGCGGCGCCTCCTCTCGAACCCCCGTCCGCCGGGGCCGGGGGCTGGGGTGAAGGAAAAGCTCTCGCGCATGTCACGCGGGAAATCGCGCCAGCCCGAACGGGGGCCTACCCGCGCTCCAAGGCCCCGGCTTTTACAGTCCACCGTTGGACCTGACCGGCGAGTTCGCGCGGCCAGTTTTCTTCCGTGGCGGTCATAAACACCTGGCCGTGCGCGTGATGCGCGCGCTCCAGGAGCGGCAGGAGGCCTCCCCGCCGTTTGGCGTCCAGCTCGCCCATCACGTCGTCAATGAGCAAAACCGGCGGCGACCCGTGGATGCCGGTGAGGTACTCCGCTTGAGCCATCTTGAGCGCGATGGCCAGCGTCCGCTTCTGGCCCTCGCTGCCAAATTCGGCGGCGGACCGGTCTTTGAGCAGCAATTGCACCTCGTCGCGGTGCGGCCCGATCACGGTCATCCGGCAGGTCCGCTCCCGCGGCTGGCTCTGGGCCAATTCCACCGCAAAATCCTGGCGCACGCTGGGAGCATATTCGATCCGCAGCTCCTCCGCGTCGTTGGAGATGCGCCGGTAGGCCAGCCGCGCCAGCGGCGACAGTCGCGGCACCAGCTCGCGCCGCAAGCGGGTGATTTCCTGCCCGGCGCTGACCAGCTCGCGTGAGAAACCTTCCAGGGCTCGAGGGTCGGCGGCCGCCTGCTTCAGCAGGGCGTTGCGCGAACGCAGGGCCCGCGTATAACGCTGGAGCAAGGGGAGATAACCCGGATAAGTCTGAGTCAGCAGCAGGTCCAGGAAGCGTCGCCGCCCCCGCCCGGGCCCTTTGACCAGCAGGAGGTCTTCCGTGCAAAAGACAACCGTCCGCAATACCCCGAGGTAATCCGTCAGTTTTCGCACCGGCCGCCCGTCGAGGCTCAAGCTGCGTTCCCGCACCGACCAATACATTTTCGTGTCGTGCTCCCCCTGGCCGATGATGTGACTCCCGACGAAATAACCCTTCTGGCCGTGGCGCACCATTTGAGCGCCGCCAACGCCGCGGAACGAGCGCAAGGTGGCGATCAGGTAGATGGCCTCCAGGATATTGGTTTTGCCCTGGGCATTGTCCCCCAGCAGCAAGTGAAAGCCGGGCGCAAAATCCACGTCCAACCGCGGGTAATTGCGGAAGTCGCGAAGCCGTAAGTGCGCCAGATGCATTGCCTTCTCCATTTGCCACAAAACCCGGCGCCGAGAAATAAAAACCGTGATTCGGTTCTCCCCCTCCACCTCCCGCTGGCGGCACCGGACCCGGCAGCCGCGGCGGAGACCTTCCGCCCCGGTTACTCCCGCAGGTAACCGGTTTGCGTCAGGATTTCGCGCCAGCGGGCGGCGGTGCGGTCCAACGCGGCTTTGGGGGTGGTTTGGCCGCGAATGGCTTTCAGAATTTCGTTGTCGAGATAGTCCGAGAGCTCCTGCGAGGGCGGGATGCGGAAGCGGGCCTGGTTGCCCGCCAACCCCTCGAGCAATTGGGAATGGTAAAAGATGCGCTGTTTGCACTCCGGGTCCGCGTAGGTGGAGAGGCGCGGCGAGCCCCGGCCGTACTCGAGGAGCAGGCGCTTGGTGTTGGCGGGGCTGACGAGGAATTCGATCCATTGGCGGGCGGCATCGGGATCCCGACAGGCGGGGTTGATGCTCAGCGACCAGGAGCTGAGTTGCGGGCGCCCGCCGGGGATGACCGCCGCGCCGATTTTGCCGGCGACTTTGCAACGGTTGGTGTCCGAAAGCAGCGGCCAAATCAAGCTCGGCCAGCCCATCAGCATGGCTCCCCGGCCCTGAACGAAGGCCAGGTTCGCGTCCACGCTCGCCTCTTCGGACCGCGGCGGGGCATACCTATACATTTCCACAAGGATCGTCAGGCTCTCGACGCCGACGTCGGAATTCAGCTCCGGCCGCCAGTTTTCGTCCACGAGCCGGCCGCCCAGGCCATAAAGGATGCCGGACCAGATTGTAAAGCATTGCTCGCGGCCCATGACCAGGTTTCCGTAAATCGCCTCGGAATTCAGGAAACGCGCAATCTCGAGATACTCCCGCCAGGTGCGCGGCGGCGCCAGGGGGCGGCCCGTGCGTTGTTGGAACTCGGCCGACTTCTCGGCAAACACATCGGTGCGATAGAGCAGGGTGATCACATCGCAGGCCATGGGCAGGCCGTAAATCCGGCCCTCCCATTGCCCGCAGTTGCTGCGCACGGTGGGGATGAAATCCTCGAGGTGCGCGATCAGCCCCGGCGCCACGTCCGTGAGCGGCCGCAAGTGCGGGAAGAGTTCCCCCTCCCACTGGTAGGCGATTTGGAGCACATCATAGTTGCCCGCGCCGGTGAGGAGGTCGGTGAGTTGCTTCTCGCGAAGGCTCAGAAGCGAGGCCTCGACCACGGTAACCTGGATGCCGGTGCGCCGCTCGAACTCGGTGGCGAGCACGCGGGCGGCGTCGCCGTAGCCCCCGGTCCCGTGAATGGAAGTGATGTGACGCCGGGGAGCGGGCGTGTCCGAACCGCAGCCCGCGGCCCCCAAGCCCAGCCCGGCCAGAACCGCGGCCACCTGCCAGAAGTGACCACCGAATGAAACCCGCCGCCGGCTCATGACGTGGACAAAATCCCCTCCGCGACCGCCTTGGCCACGGCCCCGCCGCGGGTGTGAACCTGCAGTTTGCCGTAAATGCTGCGCAAGTGGTTGTCCACCGTATGATAGCTGAGGTTGAGGCGGGCGGCGATCTCCTTCTTGATCAAGCCCTGGACCATCAATTCGAGCACCTCGCGCTCCCGGGCCGAGAGGCCGTACTCCTGCTTGTGAGGCGCGGCCCGCGACGCGAACATGTTCAACACCATGCGGGCAACGCGCGGATTGATGGGCGACCCGCCGTCCAGGACCTCCCGCACCGCCGTGGCGATGGCCTCTTCATCGGTATTCTTCAGCAGGTAGCCGGACGCCCCGGCGCAGATGGCATTGAATACTTTTTCCTGGTCGTCAAAGACCGTCAGGATGATGACGTGCGTCGCCGGAGCGAGGTTCTTCAAGAGCGGAATGCCTTCGATCCCGTTCATCCCCGGCAGGCCGATGTCCAGCAGAATCACGTCCGGTGGCGGATTGGTTTTGAGGGCCGCCAACGCTTCCTCGCACGTGGCAAACGTGCAGGGACAGGCGAGCTTCGCCGAGCGATTCAGCACCCGCGCCAGAACCCGCCGCGAATCCGCATGGTCCTCAATCAGCCACACCACCGGCTTCGAAGTTGCCGCCGCAGTCTTCATTAAGAAAAGTATCCCGTCTCCGCCCCGGTTAGGCAAGCCCAGCCGGACGCTAAAACCTGTCAGGGGGGCGTGATTTGGGGCCTGCGCCGCCTGCCGTTCGGAAGCAGGGTATTTCTTGTTCTTTTTCCTGCGGGGGGGGAGCGACAGCGCCTCCTCGCTCGTCGGCCAACTCTTGCGAATCATCTCCAAGAGGGTGGAGTCCCAGCCAACGGACAGAGGAAAAAACGCGAACGGCAGGAAAACAGGCGTCCAACGGCTCAGACCGGGCACACCCAGGTTTCACCGATGCGCCGCAGGGCGACGCGCTCCGGTTCAGCCGCCAGGGCGGCTTCCAACCGCTCGAGCGGCTCGTTCAGGGGCTCTTCGCTCAACTTGAACGTCTGGTGGTGAACGGGGACGAGGAACCGGGCGCCGGCGGCATTAGCCATCTCGACCGCCTCCTCGGGAGTGCAATGGTTCCAAATCCAGGGCCGGTAGGCGGCAATGGGCATGATGGCCGCCTCGAACGGGCCCCGGCTTCGCAGTTCGCCGAATCGCGGCGTCCGGGCGGTGTCGCCGCCAAAGATCAACGCTTTGCCCTCCCGCCGGAGGATGTAGCCGTTGTAGCCGCGCTCGACCTCGCTGGGCCAGCGGGCGCCCCAATGCTTGACCTCGAACGCCTCGATTTCCAGTTCGCCCCGCGCGGTTCGCAACACCGTTCGCTCACCCCAGGCCAGCTCCTGCGGTCTCAGGGGCAGACCGGCCAGCACATCCTGCGTTTTCCGGGCCGTGATCACCGGAGTCTCGGGGCCGAAAGTGGCCAGCGTCGGCAGGTCCATGTGGTCCATGTGCGCATGCGACAGCAGCACCAGGTCAAGGGGCGGCAGTTCCTTGCGGGTCAGGGCGGGAGCAACGTAACGCTTCGGCCCGGCGGTGCCGAGGCCGAGCGAAATGCCTACGCGGCTGCCCAAGGCCGGATCCGTGAGAATGCGCACGCCATAAAAATGGATCAACACCGTGGCATGCCCGATCCAGGCCAGGGTGATGGTGTTGTCCGGCCACGACTGCGGAACTGGTTTTTCAGGGGCGGCAAGAATCGAGCGGCGGGCGTCCGCCGCCAACCGGCGCAGCCACCGCGCCGGCCGGCGCTGCGACGTCGCCGCCCACCACGTGCCGGCGGCGGCCGTCAGGCCCGCCCCGAGCCCGAGATACTTCAGAAACCTTCGACGATTCCGCCGCATGGGTTTACATGGCGCAGGAAGCCGCTCCTGTCAAATGAGCGGCGGGGGCGACCCGGCGGGGAAACGGGACCACGCCCTTACTCCTCCACGGGCACCACGAGGTTCTCCATGATGTAGTCCTTGCGCTCCGGGGTGTTCTTGCCCATGTAGAAACCCAGAATGCCGGCGGCTTCCACCTTGGGGGCGTACTCCACCTGGCTCAGCCGCATGTCTTTCCCGATGAATTGCTTGAATTCGTCGGGCGAAATCTCCCCCAGCCCCTTGAACCGCGTGATCTCGCAGCCTTTGCCAAATCGCTTCGCGGCCTCGTCGCGCTCCGCCTCCGAGTAACAGTAAAGGGTCTCCTGCCGGGTGCGCACGCGGAACAGCGGGGTCTCCAGCACGTAAAGATGGCCGTCATGAACCAGTTGATCAAAAAAGCGGAAAAAGTAGGTGATCATCAGGTTCCGAATGTGCAGGCCGTCCACGTCCGCGTCGGTGGCGAGAATCACTTTTTCATAACGCAGGTTCTCAATGGTGTCCTCGATGTCGAGGCTGCGCATGAGATTGTACATCTCGTCATTCTTATAGACGATGTCGCGTTTCAGGTCCCAGACGTTCAGCGGCTTGCCCTTGAGCACAAAGATGGCCTGCGTGTTCACGTCCCGGCAGCTCACAATCGAGCCGGCGGCCGACTGCCCCTCGGTGATGAAAATCATCGAGCCGCGGCCCTTGCCTTTGGCTTTGTCGTAATGAACCTTGCAGTCCTTGAGCTGCGGAATGCGGATGGTGATGGCCTTGGCGCGTTCGCGGGCGAGCTTCTTCACCTCCTGCAGCTCCTTGCGGAGCTGCCGCGTGTCCTGAACCTTGGCGATGATCTTCTCGGCGATTTCCTTGTTGCGATTGAAGAAGTGCAGCAGCTCCTCGCGCACCCGGTTCACCAGCTCGGTGCGAATCTCCGTGTTGCCCAGCTTGTTCTTGGTTTGCGACTCGAACACCGGGTCCTTGAGGCGGATGGCCACCGCCCCCACCATGCTTTCGCGCACGTCATCGCCCTCGAACTTCTCGCGGGCGTACTCATTGACGGCCTTGAGCAGCCCCTCGCGAAACGCGCTCAGGTGTGTGCCGCCGTCGCTGGTGTACTGGCCGTTGACGAAGGAGTAGAAGGTCTCGCCGTAGCGGCTGTTGCTGTGGGTAAAGCAAAACTCAAGCGTCTTCTCCGCGTAATGCAGCGGCGGGTAAATCGGCTCGCTCCCATCCGCCCGCAAATCCTCCATCACCAGGTCCAACAGCCCGTTCCGCGATTGAAACACCTTCCCGTTGTAAATCAGCCGCAGACCGGAATTCAGATAGCTGTAATGCCGCAGCCGCCGCTCGACGTGCTCGGGGCGAAACTCCGTGTTCTTGAAAATCTCCGGGTCGGGCTCGAACCGGATCAGGGTGCCGTCCGGTTCGCTGGTCTTGCCCTTGAGCTCTTTCTTGAGTTTGCCCTGCTTGAACCACGCCTCGACGAACTGGCCCTCGCGGTGGCTGCGCACCATGAACTCCTTCGACAGGGCGTTGACCGCCTTGGTGCCCACCCCGTTCAGCCCCACGCTGAACTGGAACACGTCGTCGTTGTACTTCGCCCCCGTGTTGATCTGCGACACGCAATCCACCACCTTGCCCAGCGGGATGCCCCGCCCAAAATCCCGCACCGTCACCGTGCGGTCCTGAATGGAGATTTGCACCTCCCGGCCGGCGCCCATGATGAATTCGTCAATGGCGTTATCTATCACCTCCTTCAACAGGATGTAGCAGCCGTCATCATAATGCGAGCCGTCGCCGATCCGGCCAATGTACATGCCGGTCCGCAGCCGGATATGCTCCAGCGAGGAAAGCGTCTTGATCTTGCTTTCGTCGTAAACGTGCCTCGTGCTCTCTGCCATACTTCAAACGCAAAGACTATCGAAACGAAACCGCCCCTTGCCAACAACAAAATCGGCTCCCGCGGGCGCAAGCCGGCCCAAAGGGTTGCCAAACTGGGCGTGTCGCGCAAAAACAGTTGGCCGGAACCGGGAAGCGCTTTGCCCGGCGCGTGCATCGTTCGGTTGGGGGTTGGGATGCGAGGTCTGGTCAGACGCCCCCCTCGGTCCAACACCATTCGAACAGAACGCCCTTCCCGCCGGGTCGTTTTTCAGGGTGATTCTGCACGGGTTTGCACGCACTGTGGCGCGGGCCGTTGGATTGGGGAAGCGTTTGCCTGGGCGACCCGAACCTGTGCCGGCAGCATCGCAGAGGGCAGCCGCTAAACCCTTGGTAACCAGCGATGCAGCGTTCGGCTCACCCCTTGAAGCGGGCCGGTGCGAATTCAAGTTCCCCAACCAACTGCCAGCCGCGGCCGGCGGGGTCGGCTGGGGCGGGGCCGGAGCGGGTCGGAGAAAGGGCTTGGCTTGGGCCGGTCGGGCGTGCTACAACCTACGTCCGCTTCGAACCTGGAGCGGGCAACAGATTGGAAAGCAGACGTTTTTTAAGATATGTCACAGCATCGTAGTTTGCGGGCGGCAGCCCTGTTGGGCGGGAAGCGCAATGTGTTGAAGCGTTTCGAGCGGATTGAGGTGTTGAAGAAGCGCGGGCAATGGAAAGACGGCGACCGGATTACCGGTTTGCGCAAGACCAAGCCCGGCGCGTAATCTCCACTGGCATCTTCAGGTTGAACCCGAAGTCGGGGCCGGCAGGCGTCCGACTCGGGTTTTGACTTTCCAGCGGGAGCGCATGATGGTGAGGCTGCAGAAATACCTGGCGGAGGCGGGCGTTGCCTCGCGGCGCGCCAGCGAGCAGATCATTCTCGCCGGGCGCGTGCGGGTCAACGGCGCCGTCGTCACCGAGCTGGGCGCCAAAGTGGACCCGGGCCGGGACCATGTGAGCCTGGATGGAAAACCGTTGCGGGCGCGGCGGAAGATTTATCTGGCGTTGAACAAGCCGCGCGGGGTGGTCTGTTCGCGCCAGGACGAGCGGGGCCGCCCGACCCTCTTCGAGTTGCTGCCGAAGGAATGGGGGCATCTTCACTCGGCCGGCCGCCTGGATTTCAACAGCGAAGGCCTGATATTCCTGACCAATGACGGCGCGTTCAGCCTGCGGCTGACGCATCCCCGGTTTGGGGTCAGAAAGAAATACCTGGCCACCGTCGAGGGGCGGGCGGACGACGAGCTGTTGGAGACATTGACTCGCGGCGTTTACCATCAAGGCGAACGCCTCAAGGCGGAGCGCGTCCGGTTGATTTCCAACGGCCCCTCACGCTGCGT
This sequence comes from Verrucomicrobiota bacterium, assembly GCA_029974925.1. Lineage (GTDB taxonomy): Bacteria > Verrucomicrobiota > Verrucomicrobiia > Limisphaerales > UBA8199 > JARKQH01. Next base: position 21,173 of record JARKQH010000288.1, on the reverse strand, counting down.
CATCGAGCTGGAGCTGGCCGAAGGCAAGTATCGCGAGGTCCGCCGGCTGTTCCAGTCGCAGGGACGCACCGTGCGGCGGTTGCAGCGGATTCAGATTGGCAAAATCAAGCTCGGCGAGCTGCGTCCGGGCAAATGGCGGACATTGACAGAAACCGAAATTAAATCTCTACTGGAGACCTGAATTTTATGAAAAGAACCTTTTGGCTTTTTTGCGGGGCCATCCTGACCTCGAGCCTGCTGGCGCAGCAGGCACCCGATGCGCCACCCACCCAGCCGGCGACACCGGCCACCGCACCCGGCGCCACGCCGGCGCCGGCCGCCCCAACGGCTGAAAGTCCGGCGGTTGCCCCGGCGCCCGCTCCCGCGGCCAAACCCGCCACCACCCCCAAGAAGAAGACCGTCAAGAAAGCGCCCGCGGCCGCGAAAAAGGCGCCTGCGGTGGAGCTGCGGACGGTTCCGTTGGTCGCGGGTCCGGCGGTCGTGGTGGCCAGCAACGTCAACGTTCGCGGCCAGGCCCGGCTGCGGAGCGAGGTGGTGGGGCGCGTCACCAAAGGCCAGGAAGTGACCGTGCTCGAGGAAATCGTGCTCAAGAAATCCGCGGCCGACGAGCCGTCGGCTTGGGCGAAAATCTTGCTCCCCGCCGGCATTCACGTCTGGGTCAACACCCACTACATTGACCCCACCAACAAAACCGTGGTGGCGACCAAACTCAACCTCCGCAGCGGGCCGGGCGAGAATTACAGCGTCTTGGGGCAGTTGCTGAAGGGCGACACCATCAAGGAATTTGGCTCCAAGGGCGACTGGCTCGAGATCGAAGCGCCCACGAACGCCTACGCCTTCGTCGCCGCCCAGTATTTGCAGCAACTGCCAGCCCCGGCGCCGGCGGTGGCCGCTGTCACGCCACCCGCCGAGCCCGAGCCGACCCCCACGCCGGCCACGGTCACCGAGCCGCCCATGGTGGCGGTTGCTCCCGCCGAGACCCCGGCGCCCGAGCCCGCGACGCCCGCGCCGGACACCAACGTCGTGTCCACGGCGCCCGCCGAAACCGCGATGGCGGAGCCGAAGGAGGAGGAACCGCCGCCACCCCGAATTGTGGAGCGGGAGGGCATCGTCATGCCCACGGTCAGCATCCAGGCGCCCACCGTTTACGGCTTGTACAACCCCGAAAACCGGCGCTTGATTGAATACCTGCACAATCCCTCGCCGCACCTGGATTTGTCCCGCTACAAAGGCTTGCGCATCGTGGTCACCGGCGAGGAAGCCATGGACCGGCGCTGGAAAAACACCCCCGTGCTGACCATTCAGAAAATCGAAGTGATCGAATGACCCGATGGCCGTGGAAAACCTGATTGACGGCCGCGCCATCGCCCGGCAGGTGCAGGCGGAGTTGGGGGAGCGCATGGGCGCCCTGCGCGCGCGCGGTGTCCAGCCCGGCTTGGCTTTCGTGCGCGTCGGCGAGGACCCCGCCTCGAAGGTCTATGTCGGGCGGAAGGAGAAAACCTGCGCCGAGCTGGGGATTTTCTCCGAAACCCATGTGCTGCCCGAAGCCACGACCGAGGGGGAGCTGCTGGCGTTGCTGGAACGGCTGAACACGGACGCGCGGCTGCATGGAATCCTGGTTCAGGCGCCGCTGCCCCCCCACATCCGGCAGGCGGTGGTTTATTCCACCGTGCGGCCGGAAAAGGATGTGGACGGCTTCCACCCGGTGAACATGGGCAAGCTGCTGTTGGGGGACCGGAGCGGTTTTGTGCCGTGCACGCCGGCGGGGATTTTGGAATTGCTGGTCCGGTCGGGAATCCAGACGTCCGGCGCGCATGCGGTGGTGTTGGGACGGGGCAACATCGTGGGCAAACCGCTGGCAGCGTTGCTCTGTCAGAAGGAAAAGAACGCCAACGCCACCGTGACCTTGTGTCACTCGGGCACGCGCGACATCGCCGGCCATTGCCGCCGGGCCGACATCCTGGTGGCCGCAATGGGGGTGGCCGGGTTTGTCACCGCCGGGATGGTCAAACCGGGCGCGGTGGTGATTGACGTGGGCGTCAACCGCGTCGCCGACCCGGCGGCCAAGGGCGGCTCGCGGCTGGTCGGGGACGTTGACTTTGCCGCGGTGCAGCCGATTGCCGGGCGAATCACGCCCAACCCGGGCGGGGTCGGCCCGATGACCATCGCGCTGCTGATGCACAACACCGTGCGTGCCGCGGAAGCCGCGACGCGCTAGCCTCCCAGTCCTCCCAAGCCTATGACACCGACTCGCATTTTACCCGACCTGCAGTGCTCGCTCTTGTGCGAGGAAATCCGCCAGGAAATCACGGGCAACTTCATCCTGGTCGGCGTCATCAATTTCATCCGCGTGCCGCAATTGCCGGTGGTGGCGCTCAAGCTGAGCCTGTTCAACCGCTGGACGGCGGGTGTGGGCCAGTTCACCGAAACGGTCCGGCTCATCGCGCCGGACCAGACGACGGTGCTGCGGAAGGGGGAAGTCAAGTTCGCGCTGCAAGATGCGGCGTTGCATGCCACCAACGTGACCATGTTCGCCCAGGTCGAGTTCAAAACCGCCGGCACCTATTATGTCGAGGTGCTGGTGGATGACGTCATGAAGCTGCGCTACCCCGTCCCGGTGCTGCTGGCCCCCTCCCAACCGCAGCCGCAGCCCCCGGCGCCTCCCCCCGCCCCGCCCCACGGCTGAGCGGTTAAGCCTGTGACCCGTCGCGACTTTCTCCGAAATGCGGGCGCTGCGGGAAGCCTGATGGCGCTGCCGGGCCTGACCCTTGCTGCAACGGAGCAAGCCGCCCCGACGCGACCGGCTCAGGCCGGTTCGCGCGTTTCCCCTTCGCCCGTCTCGAGGGCTCCGCTGCTCGTCGTCACACAAACGCCCTCCACCGACGTCAATCCGCGTTCCCGGGCGTGGGGGTATATTGCCGAAATTCTCGAGCGCGCCGGATTGTTCTTCGAAGCGGCGTCGCCCCGGGATTTGGAGGGGCTGCCCGGGCAGGGGGCGGAGGCGGTGGTGGTGCTGGCAGGCGACCTGGCGTTGAGTTCGGTTCAGCGCGAAGCATTGACGGCCTGGGTGAAAGACGGCGGGTCGCTGGTCGGCCTCGGCGGCACCTCGGGGCTGGAAGAAGTCTTCGGCGTGAGCGGAAGCAGCCCGCTGGCCGAAGGCTGGCTCAAGCCGGCGGCGGCGGCTCATCCCCTCCTGGCGGGGCTGCGCAGTTCGCTGCACGTCTTTGGCGGCTGCACGGCAAAACAGAGCACGGCCACCGCGCTGGCGGACGCCGAGCTGGCCAGTGGCACGGTCCGGTCCGGCGCCATTCTCGAGAACCGATTCGGACGCGGCCGGGCCATTTTGCTTGGGCCGGACTTGATTTTTTCGGTGGTGCACTTGCAACAAGGCCTCCGCGTGCTCCAGGATGGCAAACCCGCCCCGGACGACTCGGCGCCGCTGAATGACGGGGTGCTGAAGGCCGAAGACGGCCTGGTGCTGGACTGGCGGCGGGACCGGGTGGCGCCGGTGGCGGAGCATCCGCCGTTCTTTCTCGAACCGGTCAGCGACGAGCTGCGCGAGCTCATTCTCCGGGCGATTTTTCACGCCGCCCGGCAGGCCCGTCTGCCGCTGGTCCTGCTCTGGTACTGGCCGCGCGGCCTGCCGGCGGTGGGACACCTTTCCCACGACACCGATGGCAACGAACCGGCAAAAGCCGAGGCTCTCCGGGAGGTGATGAACCGCTGCGGGCAGAAATCCACCTGGTGCATTCTTTACCCGGGCGGCTACCCGGCGGCGTTCTACCGCGCCCTGCTGGACGACGGTTTCGAAGTGGCCCTCCACTATGATGCGCACACGGGCGGAGCGCGGACCTCGTGGTCCAAGGCAAACTTCCTGTTCCAGCAGGGCTGGCTGATGCAGACGGCGGGCCTGCGCCGGATTGCGTCAAATAAGAACCACTACACCCGCTGGGAGGGGCGCCTGGAGTTGTTCCGCTGGTGCGAGGAGGCCGGCATCGCCGCCGACCAGACGCGCGGGCCGAGCAAGAAAGGCACCATCGGATTTCCGCTGGGCGGGTCGCAACCCTACTTCCCGCTGGACGACGAAGCGGCCGTGCCGCGGCGGTTGAAGGTCCTGGAGGTGAACCTGCTGACGCAGGACCTGGTCATCACCTGCCCGGCCGCTTGTGGCCGGCCCCTGCTGGATGCCGCGCTTCGCCATCACGGCGTGGCGCATTTTCTGTTTCATCCGGCCCATATCCTCAAGCCCGGCGTGGCGGACGCTTTGAACGAGGTGGTGAGCTGCGGGCGCGAGCGCGGACTCGAGTGGTGGACCAGCGAACAGATTGTGGCATGGGAAACCGCGCGCCGGCAGGTCCAGGCCCGGTTTGAAGGGGGCGGAGCCGTGACGTTGCGCGCGGCGCAACCGTTGCCGCAGGCCAGCCTGCTGCGGCTGGCACTCGAGCCCGAGCCCCGGCCGCTCGCGGTGAACGGGTCCCCGGCGGCCACCACCCGCCGGACGGTGCACGGCTTCGAGTTCGACGGGGTCAGCGTGGACCTTTCCGGCGAAACGCGCCTGCAGGGCTGAGTCGGCGGCGGCCATCCGGGTCCGCGCTGATTCCACAATTCCTGGTTTCGGGGCACTTGTGGGTGGCCGGCCGCGGAAGCCATTCGGCTCATCTTTCCACTTGCCGCTGATCGGGCTGGCAGCGTAAAGATTCATTGGATTCCGTATGCGCGCCCTGATGTTCATCACCACGATGCTGTGCTTGGCCAGTTGCGGGGTGAAGGCGGCCGCAAGTTCGGGTGGCAGCGCGGGGGTGCCGGAATTCGAGCCCGAGCGGACGCTGCCCATCGTCACCAATGCGGCCTGGTTTTACCGTCTGGCCAGCGGCGGAAGACATGAGAACTGGCCGGTGTGTCTGGAAGGGGTGGTTTGGTGGGCGGACCCGGAAGCGGGGCGGGTGATTTTGGTGGACCGCTCCGGGGCGGTGCCGGTGCGGCTGACATTCTCCGGGGAGGCTCCCCGGCCGGGCCAGGGGCTGCGGTTGGAGGGAGAGTGCTCGGCGCAGCGGAGCGGCCTGGGATTCATCCTGGTGCCGGCCCTTGTGGTGAATAATGACGGCCTGCATTTGGCGAGGGAAGCCTCCGGCTCGGTCGTTCTGCGCGCGGGGCTTCATCCGATCCGCCTGGCCTGGATCAACCGTCACGGCCAGACGGCGCTCAAAGTCTCCTACGAGGGGCCGGACCTGCCGCGGCAGGTCATTCCGGACAGCGCTTTGTTTCGGTTGGACAAGGGAGCGTTCACCCCGGCATCCGCCTGGGTGCCTGGACTCGAGTACCAGTGCTGGGAAGGCGAGTGGGGGGCGGTGCCGGATTTCACTCCGTGGCCGGTTGTCGCGCGCGGCCAAAGCGCCAATTTCGACCTTGGGGTGAGGAGCCGGCGGGAAAACGTGGGGCTGGAATTCACCGGTTTTTTGGAAATCCTGCGCGAAGGCCGCTATCACTTTTACACGGAATCAGATGACGGCAGTCTGCTGTTTGTGGGCCAACCGGAGGTGCGAATCACGGCTTTGCAAGAGGGGCGGCCGCCAGCTCCGCGCCGGCTGGTCATCGGTGCGGCGCTGGCCGACGAAGAGGAGTTCGGCCTTTACGAGGCGGAGGGGGAAGTCATTTCCGTGCTGCAACACCAGCAGGGCTGGCGGCTGGAACTGCAGTCTGGCCGGGAGCGGCTGCGGCTGGAGGTCGGCGGGAAAGGGGGATGCTGTCCGGCAGTGCTTTTGGGGGGGTGGCTGCGGGCGACCGGCATCGTTCACGGACTGCACACGCTGGAGGGGCGCCGGGTGGCCGGCGCGTTGTGGAGTCCAGCGTGGGAGAAAGTCGAACTGGTGCGGGTGTCACCGGAGCGGTGGGCGCAATTTCCGCTGGTGAGGTTGCGGGAGCTGGCGGAAAGGAACCACCCGGGTGAAATGCCAGCCGTGGTTCGCGTGCGTGGGAACGTCGGGAGTCTCGGCTCGGGCCGGGTACTGGTGTTGCAGGACGGGGAGGGGGAAGTGCATGTCGGGTGCGGCCAGCCCTTGAATATCCAGCCAGGCGATGCCGTGGAAGCAGTGGGGCGCCTGGCCAGTTGCGAGGACCGGCTGGTGCTCGAGAATGCCGTGGTGCAGCAGCAACCCGCAGGCCCGGAGCCGGACGGTCTCCCGTTGTTGACCCGGGTGCGGCAGGTGCGCAGCCTCAGTCCGGAGCAGGCCGCCCGCAACTACCCGGTGCGGGTGCGAGGAGTTGTCACGGCCAAGTTCATTGACGCGCTGGGGCTGGTGATCCAGGATCACGAGCAGGGCATTTACGTCGGCGTGCGGGACCAGCGCACCCGCGGGGTGCTTGAAATCGGCGACTACTGCGAGGTGACGGGGGTGTCGTTGCCGGGATACTTTGCGCCGATTATTGACGCACGGGAGTTGCGGCGACTCGGCTTGTCGGCCCTGCCGGAGCCCGTTTGGCCAACCCGCGACCAGGTTTTGAACGGGAGTCTCGACGCTCAGTACGTGGAAATCCAGGGGATTGTCACAGGCGCGAGTGAGGGGCGGGTGGAGTTGCTGACGCGGGTGGGGGGAATCGAGCTGCTGGAGATCAATCCCGAGGGCACGAGTCGCAAGGATTGGCGGCAGTACGAGAACGCCCTGGTGCGCGTGCGCGGTTGCGTGTTCGCAGGGTATGACCGGGCCACGGGGCTGCTGCAAAGTGGCTCGCTGCGTATCATCGAGCCAACCGTGCTGGTGGACGAGCCGGCGCCGGCGGATCCGTTTGCCCTGCCGTTGCGTTCGGTGGCGGCCCTGCGCGGCTTCGATCCCCAAGCCAGTGCGCTGCAGCGCGTCCGGGTGGCGGGGCAGTTGATTCACACGCAGCCGGATTTGCATTGTGTTCTGGAGGGAACCAACGGTCTGCGGTTCTATCCGCGGGAGCCAGTGCCAGCGCCCGCCGGGGCAATGGTCGAGGTCGTGGGGGTGCTCGACCTCGGGGGCTTCGCCCCGGTGCTCCGCCAGGCGGTGGTGCGGCCGGGGCGGCGGTGTCCGCTGCCGGAGCCCCGGCAGTTGCAGACGACGAATCTGTTCAGCGGCAGTTACGATGCCACGCGCGTGCGCGTGGAGTCGCATTTGCTGAAAGTGGGCCAGCGGACCGGCCATCAGGTGATGGACTTGCGGACCGGGAACCATCTGCATACGGCGCGCCTGTACACCGGATTGGGACTGCTCCCGCCGCTGGCCCCCGGCAGCCGCGTGGCGGTGACAGGGGTGTATGTGGGCCGGGGTGGCGATTGGGCGGCGGGGCGGGAAGTGGAAGACTTCGAGGTGGTATTGGGGGGTGCGGGAGACATCGTGGTTTTGAAGAGGCCGCCCTGGTGGACGCCGGGGCGGGTCCTGGCACTGGCGGGCGTGCTGGGAGCGGTCTTGCTCGCGTCGCTCCTCTGGATTCATGTCCTGCGCTACGAGGTGCGCCAGCGCACAGGCCAACTGGCACGGGAAATTCAAACCCGGCAGCGCATCCAGCAGCAGCAGGCGCTGGAGCGCGAACGCAGCCGGCTGGCGCGCGATCTGCACGACGACCTGGGCGGCGGATTGACCGAGATCAGCCTGCTCGGCGAACTGGTGGCCGGCGGCAGCGTGCCGCCCGAGAAGAAGAGCGATTGTTTGCGCCAGTTGACGGACCGGGCGCGGCAATTGGTGGACGCGCTGGACGAAATTGTGTGGACTGCCAATCCGCGCTACGATTCGGTGCCCAGCCTGGCGGGGTATTGCGGGCTCTACGCGCAGCGGTTCCTCGGCCTGGCCGGCCTGCGCTGCAACCTGGATGTGCCGGACGACCTGCCGGATCGCGCCCTGGATTCCACGTCGCGGCACGGACTGCTGCTGGCGTTCAAGGAGGCGCTGAACAATGTCGTGTGCCACGCGCAGGCGACCGAAGTGCATCTCCGCATGGCGGTCAGCGGCAACGAACTGGTGCTGGCGGTCGCGGACAACGGATGCGGATTCGACCCCTCCGCCCCGCCGGCCAAGGGGAATGGCCTGGCCAATCTCCGCTCACGGCTGGCCGATCTGGGCGGCCAGTGCCGGATTCTGAGCGCCGCCGGCCAGGGCACGACGGTCGAGATGCGATTACCGCTGGCCCAGCAACCTTATGATCCGGGTAGCCATTGTTGAGGACAATCGGACGGTTCGGGAAAGCCTTGAAACCATTGTGAATCTGGCGCCGGGCTGCCAGTGCGTGGGCGCGTGGGCCACGGCGGAGGAAGCCCTGCGCCTGCTGCCCCGCTGTGCGCCGGAGGTGGTCTTGATGGACATCCAGTTGCCCAACCTCTCGGGCGTGGACTGCACCGCCCAACTTAAAAACCTTCTGCCCGACACCCAAGTGCTCATGCTCACGGTGTATGAGGATCCAGACCGCATCTTTCGCGCCCTCCGGGCCGGCGCGTGCGGCTACCTGTTGAAACGATCCACGCCGGAACAAATCGTGGCGGCGATCCGGGAGGTCCATGCAGGCGGGGCGCCCATGACGCGGGAAATCGCGCGCAAGGTCATTGCCCAGTTTCGCGAGCCGGTGGCGGCGGCCGAGGCCATGGATGAATTGTCACCGCGGGAGCTGGAGGTGTTGCGCCTGGTGGCCGAGGGGCTCAGCAACAAGGAGGTGGCAGACCGGCTGGGAATCAGCGTCGAGGCGGTGCGCTGGCATTTGCGGCACATCTATCCCAAGCTGCACGTGCACTCGCGCGCCCAGGCCCTCCTCAAATACCGGACTGGCATGGGCGGCTGAGGCCCGGCCGGCCTGCACGAATCCAAGAACTCCTCATTTGGGGAGTTGCCGGGGCCGCGCGGGGGGGTAGCATTTCGTGTTGTGAAAAGCCGCAGGTGCGTTGCGTGGGCCAGCCAACGGTTGCCGCGACTGGTGGCGGCCGGCCTGGCCACCGGCCTGGGACTTGGCCTGGTCCAGCCCGCGTCAGCTCGGGGGGATGCCGTGGACCGGTTCATCCGCGCCGAGATGAAGCGGCAGCAGATTCCCGGCCTGGCGCTGGCCGTGGTCAAAGACGGTCGGGTGAGCCGAGCCAGGGGTTACGGACTGGCCAACCTGGAACACGGCGCGCCGGTGACACCGGACACGGTTTTCCAGGCCGGTTCGATGGGAAAGCAATTTGTGGCGGCGTGCGTTCTCCTGCTGGTGGAAGAAGGGCGCGTGGGGCTGGACGATTCAATCGTCCAGCATATTCCCGGCGTGCCGCCGGCCTGGCGGCCCGTGACCGTGCGGCACCTGTTGCAACACACCTCCGGTTTGCCCGACTACACCAGCAGCGACGTGATTGACTTTCGCCGGGATTACACCGAGGAGGAACTGATTCAACTCCTGGCCGACCGGCCGCTGAAGTTCGCTCCGGGCACCAGTTGGTCCTACTGCAATACCGGTTACATGCTCCTGGGTCACCTCGTAACGCGGGTGACGGGACAGTTTCATGGCGATTTCTTACGTGACCGCCTGCTCACACCGCTGGGCATGAAGGCGACCCGGGTGATCAGCGAAAGCGACGTGATTCCCGGACGGGCAGCGGGGTATCGCCTGGTGGGAGACCAGGTGAAAAACCAGGGTTGGATTGCGCCCAGCCTCAACCGCATGGGGGACGGCTGCCTGTATGTCACGGCCCGGGACCTGTTGCGCTGGGATGCGGCACTGGACGCGGAGCAGCCGCTGTCCCGCTGGGTGCGGGAGACCATGTGGACCCCGGCTCGGTTTGGGAACGGCGCCAGCACATGCCTGGCCCTGGAAGGAGCCGGTTACGGCTGCGGGTGGTTTGTGGACCAGGAGTTGGGCCATCGGGTGGTTTACCACTCCGGTTCCTGGCAGGGGTTCAAGGCCCAGATCAGCCGCTATCTCGACGACCGCCTCACAGTGATCGTGCTGTTCAATCTGGCACAGGGCGATCCGGGGGCGCTGGCACGCGGTGTGGCGCGGCGGGTCCTGCCCGCCTTGCGCGGCCAGGTCAGGCCCGACCCCGATCCCGAATTCACTCAGCGATTGAAGTCCGTCTTGGAAGACGTGCGGGCGGGCCACCCCCTGCCGGAGGGGTTCGCCGTGGCCGGGCCAAACTCCACGCCCCCAAAATGGTTGCGCAAACTGCCGCCCCTCCTGCGGGATTTTGGCGCGTTGGGACGCTTGGAATTGCTCGAGACCACCCAGCGGGACGGAGTGCGGCGCCGCCTGTATCGAACGGCGGCGCGCCGCGGGGTGTTGCGTCTGGAAGCGGTCACGGATGCCGAAGGACGGGTGGGGTCGCTGAGCATGGAACCCGAATGAAACCCGGACAGCTTCTTTTCCCTGGAACCGTCTCCGCGCCGCGCCGCGCCCGGGCTGCGGCTCTGGCCTTGCTGTGGCCGGTGGCCGTCGTGGCGGCCACCTTGATTCGCGACGCCACGCTGGTGGACGGCACGGGCGCGCCGCGGCGGGAGGGGAGTGTTCGCGTCGCTGCTGGCCGCATTGTTGAAATGGGGGAGCTGCGCCCGGAGCCGGGCGAGGAAGTGGTTTCCGGCCATGGCTTGGTCCTCGCGCCCGGTTTCATTGACGCGCACAGCCATGTGGACGAGCTGATCCTCGAACAACCTGATGCGCTGGCGGCGGTCAGTCAGGGAATCACGACGGCCATTGTGGGCCAGGACGGCGAATCGCCGTACCCGCTGGCGGATTTTTTTGCGCGCTTGCGGACCCAGCCGCCGGCCATCAACCTGGCGGCCTTCGCCGGCCATGGCACGCTGCGGCGCCGGGTCCTGGGGCGGGAAATCGGACGCCGATGCCGCGAGGCAGAGCTGGCCGCGATGTCACTTCTCTTGGAGCAGGAGCTGCGCGCGGGGGCGCTAGGGCTGAGCACGGGTTTGGAGTACAACCCGGGCATTTACTCGGACACGGCGGAACTGGTGGCACTGGCCAGGGTGGCGGCGCGCGCGGGGGGGCGTTATGTCAGTCATATCCGCAGCGAGGACCGGCGGTTTTGGGAGGCGTTGGAGGAAGCGTTGGAAATTGGCCGCAAGGCCAAGGTGCCCGTGCAGATTTCCCACCTCAAGCTGGGCATGTGCTCGTTGTGGGGACAGAGTGCGCGCTTGTTGAAGAAACTGGAGGCGGCGCGCGCCGGGGGCGTGAACGTCACGGCGGACGTCTATCCCTACACCTACTGGCAGTCCACCATGACGGTTCTGTTCCCGAACCGGGACTTCACCAACCGGGCGGCAGCCGAGTTGGCCTTGCGGGAGGTGGCGCCGGGGGCGGGACTGGTGTTGGGACAATTTGATGCCGAGCCCGGGCTGGTTGGAATGAGCATCGCCGAGATCGCGCGCCAGCGGCAACGGGATGAAGCCACCACCTTGATCGAGTTGGTCGAAGAATCCCTGGCCCGGCAGCAGCGCACCGGCAAGGCCGGCGAATGCGTCATTGGCCACAGTATGAGCGAGCCCGATGTCGAAGCGCTCCTGGTCTGGCCCCATGCGACGGTCTGCACCGACGGGGGGCTGGTCATGGCGCATCCCCGGCACCGGGGCGCCTTTCCGCGGGTCTTGCGCCGTTACGTCCGGGAGCGCCCGGTGCTGTCGCTGGAGGAGGCGGTGCGGAAGATGACCTGGCTGGCGGCGCAACAGGCGGGTCTGACCAACCGCGGCCGATTGCAAGCGGGCTGGCCGGCCGATCTGGTCTTGTTCGATCCGGCCACGGTGGCGGACCAGGCCACGATCCAGGAACCCCACCGCCTTTCCACGGGCATTGTGCGGGTGTGGGTCAATGGAGAAATCGTGTTTGCAGACGGGCGCAGCACCGGCCGCCGCCCGGGTCAGCCCTTGACACGCTGACCCTCCCCGGGCCGGCCCGCCGCAGGCGCGCGGGGGTGGCTTGGAAACTCCCCGATTGGGGAGCTAGGCAAATGCCGGGCCGGCGCTAAGCTGGCACGGTAGAGTGATGTCGCAGGGCTGCGGTTCGCCGGGGGCTTACGGGTTGCGGCACGAGGGCCCCCGGCGGCCCGGCACCAAACAGTGGAAATGACGGTTGATGAGAAGAGCCGATCATGGAAAAGAATAAACTCACACGTTGTCTAACACCGGTCTCGAGGCCGGAGACATGGTTCCAAGGTCGTTCAGGCACCCGCGTCTGGAGGGCGGGCCCGCGCGGCTTCACGCTGATCGAGCTGTTGGTGGTGGTTGCAATCATCGCAATCCTCGCTGCGATGCTGCTCCCGGTCCTTTCCAAGGCCAAGGTCAGGGCGCAGGGCATTTACTGCATGAACCACCTCAAACAACTGACCCTCGCCTGGATCCTGTACGCGGACGATCACAATGGCACGCTGCCGCCCAACAACCAGTGGGGGGTCAACGCCGCCGGCCAGAAAGGCTACGGCTGGGTGGACGGGATGATGGATTACAACGCCAGCAACCGCGACAACACCAACACTGTGCTCTTGATGAAATCGGTCCTGGGGCCTTATACGAAGAGCCCGGCCATCTACAAATGCCCCGCGGATCAGAGCGTGGTCGAGGGTCTCGGTCCGCGGGTGCGCAGTGTCGCGATGAATAGCTACGTGGTCGGCGCTGGCAACGAGGGCTTCAACAAACCGGATTATTACAGCTACAAGAAACTGTCCGACATCATCCGGCCTCCCCCGGTGAACTTGTGGGTGATCCTGGACGAGCGGGAGGACAGCATTAATGACGGTTTCTTCGGCATGCTCAATGACAACGTCGTCAACGACTGCCCCGCCAGCTATCACGGGGGAGCGGGGGGACTGACCTTCGCCGACGGCCATGCGGAGATCCACAAGTGGCGGGATGCCGCCACCCTCAAACCGGTGAACCGGGGCGGTACCTATTCGCGGGGCGGATCGGCGCCGAATGACATGGGCTGGCTGTGGGAGCGGACCACCGCGAGAAAGAACTAGCCGCTCCGGCCACCCGGCCGGCCGGCGGCAGATTGAATCATGATTGACCTTGAATCGAGCCGGACTTGTTTCGGCCCCGGTCGCCTCACGGGCCGGGCCTGCCGGCGGCGCCCCTTTTGAGTTCGTTACGCATCAACCCACAAAACACCAACACTGCATTATGATATGAAAACCAAAATCATCCTCGCAAGCCTCCTGGCGCTGGCTCTCGGCGGAAGTTACCGCGCCGGCGCCCAAATTCCCACGGACGGCCTGACGCTGTGGCTGCGGAGCGATGCAGGCCTGACGTTGAACGGCGACGGGGTGCAAACCTGGGCCGACCAGTCCGGCCAGAGCCATCACAGCAGCCAGGACAGCGCCCCGAATCAACCGGTATTGATCACCTCCAGCCTCGGGAAACCGGCCGTCCGCTTTGACGGAGTCAACGACTTCCTGAATTTCAGCATCCCGATCAACGGGCTGGAGGGCGTAAGCCTCATTCTGGTGGGCAACAACAATTCGGCGGCGCAGAATGGCGGCACCAGCTATTCGGATTGCCCGGCCATTTTCTGGAATGAAACGGCCAGTTGGGGGTGGGTGTTTCTCGGCGTGTTTCAGACCAATGTCAACTGGCGGTTTGGCACCACCTCCTCCGGCAACAACTGCCGGTATGCGCGGCCGGCCTCGATTGGGTCGGCCCCCACGCTGACCACCCTTATCAAGAACACGGAGGTGGAGACCTTGTTTGTGGACCGGGCGGAAGCCCTGCGTCTGGAATACAAGAACTATCCGCTCGCCGGCGTGGCGGACAATGGCTACCTCGGGCGGGGCTACAACACCTATTTCGCGGGGGACCTCCTCGAGGTTCTGGTTTACACGCGGGCCTTGTCCGAAACCGAGCGGGAAACTGTGGAAACCTATCTTTACAACAAATACCTGGCCAATCAACGGCCCACCGTGAGCATCACGAGTCCGGCCAACCTGGCCGTGTTCACCGCTCCGGCGGACATCACCGTCACGGCGGACGCCGCCGACGATGGCAGTATTGCGCAGGTGGAGTTTTTCGCCAACGGCGTCCCGATCGGTACCGACTCGACTCCGCCCTACAGTGTCACTTGGAGCGGGGTGTCCGGCGGGGCATACGGATTGACCGCCAGGGCGACGGACACCGAGGGCGCGTGGGCGGTATCGGAGCGCGTGGTGATTCGCGTGAACTATGCGTCTCCAGAAGATGGGCCGGTGTTGAGCGGATTGGGCCTGTGGTACAAGGCGGACGCGGGGGTCACGACCGCCGAGGGGGGGGTCTCGGTGTGGGCCGACCAGTCCGGCTTCGAACGGCATGCCGTACAGCCTGTGGCCACGGCGCGGCCCCGGTTGATCACCGGGGGCAACGGCATGCCGGCCCTCTATTTTGACGGCGTCAGCAATCATTTGACTTTCGCCATGCCGGTCAACGACCTGACCGGGTTGACGCTGGTGGCGGTGGGAAACAACACCTCGCCCCAAACGACGGGCGCGGCGGGCGAAGGTTGCGCCGTCCTTTACTGGAACGAATCGGCGGGGTGGGGCGGCATGAACCTCGGCGTTTTTCAAGACTCCGCAACCTGGCGAATTGGCACGACAAGCAGCCAGTCCGGCAGCCCGAACTATCCGGGACCGGCGCTGCAGCGCCCGGCCTCCCTGGTGCGGAACTACACCCGCACCGTGGTCGTCAAGGACGGTCCAACCGAGACCCTCTACACCAACGGCGTGCTGGCGGTGACGGTAAGCGGCAAGGCCCCCATGACCGCCGGCATTGATGGGAATCGGGGGAACATCGGCCGGGGGTTCTTCAGCAGCTTCTACACCTATCTCCGCGGGGAAATTCAGGAGATTCTCGTCTATACCAACGCCTTGTCCAGCGGCGAACTGGCGGACCTGGACACCTACCTGCAGGCGAAGTACTGGGCCAAGGCGCAACCCGAGGTGGCGCTCACCACGCCCGCCGACAACACCGACTTGGTGTTGCCCTCCAGCCTCACCCTCACGGCGAGTGGGTCGGACGCGGACGGCACGATCACGCAGGTCGAGTTCTTTGATGGCAGCACCCTGATCGGCACCGCCACCGAGGCGCCCTGGAGTGTGGAGTGGAACAACGTCGGACCCGGCGCGCACATGATCACGGCCAAAGCTACGGACAATGACGGGTTGTTCAACTATTCGGCGCCGGTGTTCGTATTTGGCCGCGCGGCCGCGGGCTTCACGCTGCTGGAAAACTTCGAGGGCCGCCAACTGGCTCCGCTGCTGTTCCAAGGCGAGTGGTCTGGGGCGTTCCCCGATGACTCGGTCCGCCTGGACCCCACAACCTTTGCCGGTGGAAATCCCACCAACAAGGTGCTCCGCCTGGCCAAGGCCAATCAGACGCTTTCCTTCCCGGCCCTTGTTCCCGAAGGCGAGACCCGCACGTTGTTTTTCCGCGCCGCTTCGACCACCTGGAGCCGGGATGACATCAAGTTCGGGTTCTCGGATGAGCCGGCGTTTGGGTATGCCGAGGAGAGCGCCTTCGAGGTGCAAGGCCGCCGTTACACGGGTAACAACCTCGCCAATCCCTACCTCGCCGTTTTGGATGGCGGGACGCTTCGGACCAACAGCCAGGCGTTCCGGTCGGACGTGTGGTACAAGTTATGGATGGTTGTCAACAATGCCACCGACACATGGAAGATGTACATCCAGGGCGGTGAACATGCGAACATCACCCCGGTGGACTGGTCAGGCAATATGACCTTCAGCTTTTACCATGGCGTCGCCGCCAACCCGCTGATCCGGCTCTACATCCGCACCATTTTGCAGTCCGTCAGCAATCCCCCCAACGGCGGTTTCTGGATGGATGATTTTTACCTGGCGGTCGGGGAGGACTTGAGTGATCCCACCGCACCGCCGCCGCCGGCCTTGGCGGTGGCCCGCGAGGGCGGCAATGTCATCGTCTCCTGGCCTGCCGCCGCGACTGACTATACGCTGGAATCGTGCGACAATCTGAACGCGCCGTCCTGGTCAGCGGTCAGCCAGACACCGGTCCAGGTCGGCGATCAGATGACCGTGACCTTGCCCTTGAGCGAGGGGCCGAAGTATCTTCGATTGAAGAAGTAGCCCGTTCGGATTCGGCCCCATGGGGCGGCCCGGCAACACGTTGAAACAGGTTGTTCGGAGCAGCCGGAGCCACCCACAGGGCGGCGCTGCTTGTGTCAAAGGCTGGGAGCGGGGCGGCCTCCGGCGCCGCCCCGCGTGGACAAGGCAGATTCGAACGCAATCTCGTGAACATGATTCATTCGGTTTCAAGGTGGCTGGTCTTGGGCGTCTCTTTGTGCGCCGGCATGCTGCTGAAGGCGGAGGTCCAGTTCACCCATTTTTCGATCTGCAACCCCTTGCCCGGAACCAACTGGGGAACGGCGGGCATTCCCTTGGCAGACTTGGACGGGGACGGGGATTGGGACTGCGCCCTGTCGCGGCGGGACGCGCATGGTTTCTGGTGGTACGAGCGGCGCAGCGATGCGGTGTGGGTCCCGCACTTGATCAATGACAGTGCGGCACTGCCGCAGGGTTTGGGAGCGGCGGCGGTGGACGTGGACGACGACGGTTGGACTGACCTGGTGTTCAGCTCGGTGTGGTTCAAGAACCCTGGAACGCTGCGTCAGAATCCGGACAGCCCCTGGGTGGTGAATGCTTTTGGCGGCTCGGGGCACGATCTGCTGGGCGCTGACGTGAACGGAGATGGGCGGGATGACCTCGTGGTGTTTGATGGCAACACGCTGGCCTGGTTCGACTCGGCGCAGGGGCTGGCCAGCAACCTGGTGGCGCAGGGGGTGGGGCATCACGGAGGAGTTGCACCCCGTGGCGTGGGCGATTTGGACGGGGATGGGGACCTCGACCTGGTGATCGCAGGGAAGTGGTATGCCAATCCGGGCACCGGCGTGGGCGCGTGGGCCGCCCACCCCTGGCCGCACCTGGAAATTCCCAACGCCTCCTATGGCACCAGCATTCGCAGTTGGGTGGTGGACCTGGACGGAGATGGGGACCAGGACATCGTGTACAGCGACTGCGACACCGGCTACAGCCACGTCTATTGGGTGCGAAACGATGGGGGAGGGACCCATTGGACGCGCTACGGGCTGACCGACCCGCCAACCTCTCCCGGCAGTGTGGAAGGGACAGGATCCTTCCACTCGCTGGCGGTGGCGGATTTTGACGGAGACGGGGATTTGGACATTTTTGCCGGAGAACAGGAAGACCCGGACACTTACATGGTGGCGCAGGGAAAGCTGCCGATGAAGCCTCGGGGGCTGAAAGAGCGGGGGGTGATCTGGGTGAACCAGGGGGGGACACCCCCGCTGTTTGAACCGCGGGTCATCCAGGAGGACAATCCGGGGTGGCACGACGCGTGTGTGGGCGACGTGGATGGAGATGGGGACCCGGACCTGGTGAGCAAGATTTGGAACAAGGACGGTCCCACCTACCACGCCGATTTCTGGCGCAACGACAGTGTTTGGATCCGGTTGGACACCGGCACAAACCTGAGCGGATGGCATGCCACCGGCGGGTTGTGGACGGTCGAGAACGGCGCCATCGTCGGCCAGCAGCTTCCGCCGGGCAGCGGCAATGGCGGCCTGCTCTGCACGGATCAAAGCTTCGGGGATTTTGAGGCCATCTTTGAGGTCTGGCCGGATTGGGGCGTGGATACGGGCTTTTTTACCCGCACGGATGCCAGCGGCCGGGCTTACCAGGTCACGATTGATTATCAGCCCAACAATCCCATGGGCGGCATTTATTTGGAAGGCATCGGCAACCAGGGGTTCTGGGATTTCACTCTAACCGGCACCAATTCCATTCAGGGGAATCCTGCCTGCTTCAACGCCAGCAATTGGCCCGCCATCTGGAATCCAGCGGGCTGGAACACCTTCCGCGTCCAGGTGACCAACAATCCGCCCCACATCATCACGTGGATCAACGGTGTCAAGATTAAAGACTACCAGGACAGCCAGGTCCGGCTTGCTCCCACGGGAAGGATCGCCTTGCAGGTGCACTCGACGGTGGCGGAGTGGCCCGCCGGGGCCGTGGCGCGCTTCCGCAACATCCGGATTCGAAACCTTTCGGCTTCTTTTTCCAGCCCGGACATCCAGGCGCCAGCCGTGCCGGCCGGCCTGCAGGTGAGTGGCACCACGCCGCGAAGCGTCTCGTTGCGCTGGACTCCCGCCACGGACGACACCGGCGTGGCCGGCTACCGGATTTACCGCGACCAGTTGGAAGTGGGCACATCCGCCGCGCTGGCGTTTCTGGACTTTGGCCTGGTCCCCGAAACGACCTATCGTTACACCGTGAGGGCCTTTGACGCAGCCGGCAACCATTCGCCAATGAGCCTGCCGGTCCATGCCACCACGCCCGCCGCCACGCTGCCCACGCCAGACCTGGCTTTCCGGGTCCGGGCCGATGCGGGGGTGACGCTCAATGGGGGCGCTGTGTCGCAGTGGGCGGACCAATCCGGCCACCAGCGCCATGCCAGCCAGGGGACGGCCGCCAGCCAGCCCACGTGGGTGCCCAACGCGCTGAACGGCAAGCCCGTTGTCCGGTTCGACGGGGTGAACGATTTCCTCAATTTCACCCTCCCCATCAACGGCTGGACTGGCATGACGATGGTTCTCGTTTCCGCCAACCATGCCAGCCGCGACCCCGGCGTCAATCAGGGCAATTACGCCCCCCTTTTCTGGGATGAAACCGTCTCTTGGGGCTGGACCTATCTGAGCCCGTTTCAAACCAACGTCGTGATGCGCTTCGGCACAACCCAAACCGGCAACCTGATCAAATACAACCGCCCGGCCAGCCTCGGCGGCAGTTACACGCTCACGGTCGGCATCCACGACGGCACCACGGACCGTCTCTACGTGGATGGCCGCCTGGTGATGAGCGTGCCCGGCAAACTCCCCGCCATCAATGGCTCGGTCAATGCCGCGTACCTCGGGCGGGGTGCCGCCAGCACCTTTTTCCCCGGCGATCTGGCCGAGGTGTTGATTTTCAGCCGGGCGCTGTCGGATGTCGAAAGGGTGGCCCTCGAGAATGAGCTGCGGAGGGCGTATCTTCCCGCGCAATTGCCCGCCGTGCAGATCACCAACCCGCCCAACGGCGCGATGTTCTTCACCCCCGCCCGCATCACCGTCGCCGCATCCGCCTCCGACAGCGATGGCATCAGCCAGGTCCGGTTTTTTGCCAATACCGCCTTCTTGGGGGTGGCAACTGATCCCCCGTATGCCGTGGTGTGGGACCTCGCGGAGCCGGGCGAGTACTTTCTCACGGCCAGGGCGGTTGATGCACTCGGCGCCGAGGCGGTTTCCGAACCGGTGCGGGTCATGGTGAGCGCGCCCGAGACCCGCCCCGCCGCACCGACCGGCTTGGTGGCGGTGGCGGCACCCCCGTGTCAGATTAGATTACGGTGGACCGACCCCGCCACCAACGAGACCGGCTACAGGGTCGAGCGCCGCCCGGCCGCCGAAGGGGGCTACTTGGGAATTGCCATGCTGGACAGGGATGCTTCTTTCTTCACGGATACGAATCTAACGGCGGGATCGAGCTACGCCTATCGGGTCGTGGCCACCAATGCCGCGGGCGAATCGTCCGCCAGCAACGAGGCCACGGCCACCGCCCCGCCCCTCTTGTCCCCGCCCGGTTTGCTCCCGGTGGCCGGCCAATCGGTCATCGCCGGAACGACGCTATGGGTCACCAACCGTGCCTTCGATCCGAACGTCCCGCCCCAGTCCTTGCGGTTCAGCCTCGCCAGCGCCCCGGCGGACGCGGCCATGGACCCAATCCAAGGCCTGCTGTCGTGGCGGCCGCCCCGCGAGATGGCCGGCACCAGCAATCTCTTCACGGTGGTGGTCACGCAGGAGGGGTGGCACACCCAGGTTCCATGCGAAGCGGACGCCTATGTTCTCGACGGTTATCCCAATGCCAATTATGGCACCCAACCCCACCTTGTGGTGAAGCAGAGTGCCACTGCGGGCCTGAGCCGTGAAAGTTTCCTGCGCTTTGACCTGTTCGAAATCCCGGGGTGGGTGGACGGGGCGGAGCTCCGCCTGCACTCCAGCGACGCCATTCTCCCCGGCATCCACGCGGTGGCGGTGGCGGGCAATGCTTGGGGTGAGACCACACTGACGTGGGCGAACAAACCAGCGTCCGGCCCCCCCTTGGCCACCTGGACGCCCCGCGCCGGAGAAGTGACGGCTGTGCCGCTCACGGCCGCCGCCCGAGGCGCGCTGGAGACCGACGGCCGGTTGTCCGTAAGGGTTTATGCGACCCAGACGACGGCAGACGGTCTGGTGTATTACACCGCCAGAGAAGGTGAGCCGGTCCAGGCACCGCGGTTGCAGGTGGTAACCGGCGGCGGGGCGGGTTTGAGTGCCACGCAAAGTTTCTGGGTGGTGGTGCTCCCCCCGCCTCCACTCGCATTGCACGCGCCGGGTTTGGACCCGGCGGGCAGGTTCTCCTTTCTCCTTGCGGGCGCGGCAGGGCCCGACTATGAGGTCCAGACTTCCTCGAACCTGCTGGACTGGGTGACCCTCTGCACCACCCGCCCGCCCACGCTGCCCTTTTTGTTTGTGGACCCGGCACCCGCAACCCAGTGCTGTCGTTTCTACCGCGCCCGGCTCGAACCGTAATTGACCCGGCAGAATGCGCATGCGGCATCCATCCCGCTCGCCCTCACGGAGGCGCAAATGGCTCGCGGTCGGCGTCTTGACGTTCGTGCTGTGGGGAGTGGCATTGCGGGCGGCGGAGGTAAAGCCGTTGCCGGTTTCGGTCCACGATTCGATGCCGCAGGCCCGATCTCAGACGGTGGGCATCGTGGTGACAAACCAGGCCGCGGAGCCGGGACGGGCAGGCCGGATTCCAAGCAAGGACCACTCCGCTCGGCAGGCCGAGGCAGGGCGTAACGAGTCTGCTCCGGCAAAGATGATGAAGCCGGCTGACGGGCGGCCGCGCAACTGGAGCCAGGCCGTCCCTGCCTTTTGGGTGGGGCACCTGGACGGTCTGATGGAGCGCTGGAACCGCCTCACGCGGGGCAAAGTGCAGACTGTCGGGGTGAGTGCGGGGGGGCGCCCTCTTCATCCTAAATTCCGCAGTTGGAGGGTAAGTTTTCATGCGGTGGGGGCTCCGATTTGAGTTGGGAGGGGCACGTCGAACATCTGGCCTTTCAACTGCGGCGCAGTTGCGGCCAACCACGCGCAAACCCGCTGGTAGCCGG
>JARKQH010000217.1 GCA_029974925.1 Verrucomicrobiota bacterium | reverse complement strand
GCTGATCACGACCGGGTGCACCCCGAACTCCGTGCTCAATTGATTGAGCGTTTTGTCTTCGCGCAGCGCCGCGATGACGACGTTGGCTTTGAACTCCGCGCTGTGCCGTTTGCGTGTTCGCTTACTCGTCTTGTCCGTCATTTCCGTGGTTACTTTCTTAGCTTAACCACTGGTCGGATTTTTGGGGAGCACCTCATTCATCGGGACTGGCGGCTTGCGGAGACTGTGGGATGCCACCACCCCCAACCCCCTCCGCAAGCGGAGGGGGCTGGACGTGTTGGGGACAAGGGACCGGGGGTGGCGGCCTGGCGGCCTTACCCCCGGCTACTGTCTGAAACCCTTTCAGGGTTTTGTAGACGGGTTGGGGAAGGTCAGGGGAAGTGCCGAATTGATGACGGGCGTTGCGAGGGCGCGGGAGGTTTGGAGACGGGACGTCTCGATCCCCGAGGCGATTGAGGGTCTCGGGATCGGGGCTGGGACGGGCTGGGACGTCTCGTCCCAGAGGGTGTTGGGTTCGAAGGCGTGGGTGGTGTGGAGACGGGACGTCTCCAACCCCGAAGTCATTGCGGGTCGGGATAGGCTGGGACGTCTCGTTTCAGAAAGAGTTTTGGGTTGCGAGGGGTGGGCAGTGGCGACGAGACGTCGCCTCCCCGAGGGGGTGGATCTGGCCGCGGATGGCGCGGATGGCACGGATAAGAAAGAGCGGGAGAGCGTGGCGGCAAGGATAGTGGTGTCCCCGAGCCAGCGACTTCGCCCGCCCTGTGCGGCGTCTCCCTTATCCGCGAAATCCGCGAAATCCGCGGTCCCTTCTTTGTGTGCGCCCTGCCGGGCGCGCAAAAAAAAAGGGCGGCGCTCGATGAGGCCGCCCCGCACAGGAATGATTCTGAGCCGGCTAGATTTTCTTCGGCATGGGCGTCCAGGCCCCCTTCTTCTTGCTGCTCTTGACGCAGGTTTCGATGAAGGCGATGCCCATCCAGCCGTCCTCGACATTGGCGTATTTCGAGCCGTCGCAGTTGAATTTCTCGCCGGCTTTCCATTTTCGGACATCGGCTTCGAAGCAGCGATGGAGCCGGGCGAACGCGTCGTGGAACGCTTCCGGATGACCCGAGGGAATGGTGGGTTCGGCCATGAGATCGGCGGGCACGTCCTTGGGCAGGAAGCCGTCGCCGGGAACCACCGCGCCGCGCCAATAGACGCGATCGGGCTGGTTGGGCAGGTGGATGGTCAGCGACTCGGGCTCCTCCTGGCGCCAGCGCAAGGTGCCCTTGGTGCCGACCACCTCGATGCCGAGGTCGTTTTTGTGGCCGATGGCCACCTGGGTGGCGCGGACGAGCGCCTTGCCGCCGTTGTTCAACTGGCAGTAGATGGTGAAATGATCATCCAACTGCCGGCCGGTCACGAAGGTTTCGAGCTGGGCGCTGACCTTGGCCACTTCCAGGCCGGTGACGTAGCGCAATTGCATCAGCGCGTGCGTGCCGATGTCCCCGCCGCAGCCCGAGCCGCCCGCGCGCTTGGGGTCCACGCGCCACGAGGCCTGTTGCTGGCCGGTGGCTTCGAGTTTCGTGGCCAGCCAGCCTTGCAGATAGTAGCTGTCCACCCACCGGATTTCGCCCAGCAAGCCGCTGCGAACAATGTAGCGGCTCAGGCGGCTGGTCCAATGGCCCAGGTACGTATGCGCCACGCCGAAAGGAATGTTCAGCTTCCGCGCGGTTTTGACCAGCTCGTTGGCTTCCTTGAGATTCAGACACAACGGCTTTTCGCAGAACACCGCGATTCCCGCCTTCATGGCCTTCATCGCCGGGTCGAAGTGGACGTGATTCGGGGTGACAATGAGGATGTAATCCAGCTTCTGGTCCTCGGGCAGGGAGGCATTGGCTTCGATCATCTCGGTGTAGGAACCGTAGCCTTTGATCGGGTAGGGCCAATTGGCGGCTTCCTCCAGCGCCACCTTGGGGTCCGGGAATAGCGCTCCGGCCACCACCCGCCGCGTGCCATCGAAATGAATCGCCTTCTGGTGGGGATGGACGATGAACGCGCCTTTTCCGCCGCCCACCAAGCCGACATTCAGGGGTCTATTGGACATAGTGAATTCTCCTGTTCTGGGTATTGATTGATCGTTTTGTTTCTGTTTGCTGCCTGCCATCCGGCATATCAAAGGGGTTGAATTAGCACCCCGCGCCTTTATAGTGGCCGCAATTGCTTGCGTCAATGTCTTATGCCTTTTACCGCTGCTGAAATTGCCCGCCACCTCGGCGGCGAGGTGCTCGGCGACCCCGACCTGACCCTCCGCGGCTTCGCCCCGGCCGACCGCGCCCAGCCCGGCGACCTGACCTTCGCCGAAAACGAAAACTACTTCCGCCGCGCCGAGCAAAGCGCCGCCTCCGCGATCATCATTGACGGCCCGTTCACTTCGACCGCCAAGGTGCTCATCCGCGTGCCCAACGCCCGCATCGCCTTTGCCAAGGTCCTGCCCCTGTTCTTTCCCGAGCCCGTTCTGCCGCCGGGAGTTCATCCGACGGCGGTCGTGGCGCCGTCGGCCGCGATTGATCCCTCGGCCCATATCGGGCCCCACTGCGTCATCGGCGACCAGGCGGTGATCGGGCCGCGCTGCGCGCTGCATGGCGGCGACCACGTCGGCGCCAACTGCCGCCTCGGCGAGGAGGTCGTGCTGTTTCCGAATGTCACGCTCTACGCCGGCACGGAAATCGGCAACCGCGTCCGCATCCACGCCGGGACCGTCATCGGCTCGGACGGCTTCGGCTACGTCCAGGACGGTGGCCTGCACCGTAAAGTGCCGCAGATTGGCAATGTCATCATCCGTGACGACGTCGAAATCGGCGCCAATGTCACCATTGACCGGGGCGCCCTGGGCCCGACCACCATCGGCCGCGGCACCAAAATTGACAACCTGGTGCAGGTGGCGCACAACGTGACCATCGGCGACCATTGTTTGCTGGTTTCGCAGGTTGGCATTGCCGGCAGCACGCGTCTGGGCAATTACGTCATTCTCGCCGGCCAGGTCGGCCTGGCCGGCCACCTCAAAATCGGCAACCGCGTCTCCGTTGCCGCCCAGTCCGGCGTCATGACCAGCATCCCCGACGGCGAAAAATGGCTCGGCTCACCCGCCGCCCCCGACCGGCAGACCAAACGCCAGATGATCGCGCTCCAGCGCCTGCCCGAACTGCTGCGCCGGGTGGCGGAACTGGAAAAGAAGCTGCAGTCAACCTGACGGCCCCATGCGGATTACCGGTGGACAGGCTGCGCGGCGGATTCTCAAAGCTCCCAAAGGCTTGGGAGTCCGCCCCACTCCCGACCTGATGCGGCAGGCGGTGTTCAACAGCCTGGGGATGCGCGTGGCCGGCGCCCGGGTGCTCGAGCTCTTCGCCGGCACCGGCGCCCTCAGCCTCGAAGCCCTCAGCCGTGGCGCGGTTTCCACCGTCTGTGTCGAGCGCTCCCCCCGGCACGCTGAAATCCTGAGGCAGAATTTCACCGCCGCCGGCTTCAATCCCGACACCTTCCAGGTCCGCGTCCAGGATGTTTTTGCCGCCATTCGCCAACTGGCCGCCGCCGGCGAGCAATTCGATCTGATCCTGGCCGATCCGCCCTACGGCGAAAAGAATGTCGGACGCCGCTCGACTTCGCTCGCTCA
>JARKQH010000178.1 GCA_029974925.1 Verrucomicrobiota bacterium | reverse complement strand
CAACCCGCCCGCCGGCAACGCCTCGGCGCTCAGCGCGAACAACGCCGGTTCCCACGGCGACAGCGTAAAGCGCAGCCGCTCCACGCGGCCCAGGGACTTTTCTGCCCGCAGGTCGTAGGCATGCATGGGCCGCGCCAGCCGCGCCTCGACCTCGACCGGGCGCTCCAGCGCCTCGTTGCCCCCCGCCTGCCGCAAATCCTCGCTCATGTGGTAATTGGTGTTGCGCTCGAACGCCACCAGTTGCCCCCGCGCAACTTCAAACCGCTGCACCCGCACCCGCTGGCCGGCGTCCACCTGAATCGCCGCCGGCAGGAACACGAGCTGTCGCCCAAGCCAGTCGGCCCACCCGGCGTCGGGCACCGCCTTCAGCCGCTCCACGGCATACTCCGCCACGTCACCGTCTCGCGTCTGTGCCGGTTTCCCGCCTTCGACACCCCACGCCCCCGCCCCGGCGCGGGCCCCGGACAACGCCTCGTCCAGCTCCGCCAGCGCCGGCTTCAATCGCAGGGTGCCGTGCGCGTCAAAACAGCCGGGCGTCCCGTTCCCCACCAGCAGCCGTCCTGTCTTCGCATTTTCCCTGCGCCCAACAAACCGGCGAATCTCCTCCGCCTCCCGGTCTGACAGCGCCAGGGAGTGGGGCAGGACCAGGATGGCGCGACCGGCCTGGCGCAGCGCGCCCGCCTCGATTTGGGCCGAGGACAAAAATTGCGGGGCATAACCCAGGTCCTGGAACAGCTTGAGCCAGGCGTTGCGCATCCGGGCCAGGTGATTGTGATCCGCCTCGTAACTGGAAAAACGCCGCACCCACGTGGAGCCGTCAACGGTGGATTCCAGCAACCAGTCCACCTGGATGCTCGGCTGCGAGTAATGCAGGTAGATCGGGTCCCGCACGCGTTTCGCCCGCAGAAACAGCCGCGCGAGGTCGGACGTCATTTCCTTCAGCACGGGTGCCAGCGCAAGCGCTTTGGGCGTCAAACGCAGGTCGTTGGATTTCCAATCCAGGCAATCTTCGCTCCACCAAACGATGCAGCCCCGGTCCCCCTCCAGCAACAAATGCCACAGCCGCCGCCGGGCCGGAAGGGTTTCCTTCTCGAACACCGTGGTCAGGATGGGCTGGTGCGGCATGAACGAGCCGAAAATCTCGCGGGCGTTCCCGATGTCGTAGGGCTCGACCCAATCCAGCGCCTGCGACAAACGCCAGAGATCGTACCCCCCAAACGCATGCGGCATCTGCGTTCCCTCGATGCCCACCGGCGTTTCCGGGTCAACCTCCCGCGCCGCCTGGCGCAAATCCTCCAGCGTCCGCGCCAGCGAAATGTCCATATAGGTCCGAAAGTCGGCCCAGGGGGCGAAATTCCACCGCGTGGGCGATTGCCGGGCCGTAGCGGCCTCGAACTTCAGGCGCTGCAAAGCCTGCCAATCCGGCTTTCCCTTCGGCTGCGCCTCGCCGCCGGCCATCCGCGCCTTGATCTGGTCGGTGGTGAACGGCCGAACCTCCTCCCAGGTTTTGAATCCGGTTTCCCACTGCCGGTTCAGTGCCTTGAGGCTCGCATATTGCGTTTGAAGCCACGCGCGAAAGCCGGCCAGCGACAGCGGGTGAAAATCGTAGTCAAAAGGATTGGCGGAAAGGGTCGTGGAAAGCTCGTCGCGGATGTCGTAAGCCAGCGGACCATGCGAACGGTTCCGCCGTGCCACGCGCTGCATTTCAC
Source organism: Verrucomicrobiota bacterium (assembly GCA_029974925.1). Classification (GTDB taxonomy): domain Bacteria; phylum Verrucomicrobiota; class Verrucomicrobiia; order Limisphaerales; family UBA8199; genus JARKQH01. Next base: position 1,060 of record JARKQH010000178.1, on the reverse strand, counting down.
CCCGGGCCCACGCCCGCCATTTCGGGTCATCCAGACAATATTCCCTCACCAAAGTCTCCTCGGGTCGGCCGTTGTTTGACCAATCCGTGATGAACCGGTCCCACTCCCGCACCCGCGCGTTCCATTTCAGGCACAAGCCGCGGTTGACGATGTTCTCAACATAATAAGGAAAACCTCGCTCGACAAACGCCGCCGGGTTCGCCTCGCCATAAACCATGCCCGTGTTGATGCCCATCTCCCGCAGCCTTTCAATGAACACAGGGATTCTTGCAGGCTCTTTCCACGCGCTGTCACCCACCCAGAGAATCGTCCGATACTCCGGCCACGGTCGAACCCCGCCCTGGTCATGCCGCTCCGCCTCAGACGCCGCAACCGCGCCCAGGGCCAAAACGAGCAGGGGCAGAACGGGAGCCAACGCCCCGCCGCACCAACCGATTCTCAGCCGCGCCATATCACCCAGCATACCGCCTGCGCCTCCGCCCCGCCATTTCAAACGTGACAGCTAAAAGACGTCAGCCCCAATGCAAAGGTCGCCCGTTCCGCGCCCGGCTGGCCAAGGACGATTTTGTTAATGCACTCCGCCTGGCTCGCCCACGCCCGTGCCTTTCCCGTTGCCCTGGGGCAAAAGCTCATCGGGAATGTTCCCGGATACGGACGACGGAACTGGCTGCACCGGCAGGGAAACCTGGAGGGGCACCTTCCGGCCGTCCACGGTCTCAATAACCGGCACCCCGTCCAGCGCCTGCGCCAACTGCCAGGCTGACGAGAAGGTCAACTCGGCGCCACCACTCCGCGCGCCCCGCATTGCAGCGGAAGCCTCCGCGACAGCCTGCAGCCGCAGCCTCGCCGTCTCCGCAGCATCCGGTGAAGAAAGCAAGAAGACCAGTCGGATGCGGGAGCTCTTGTCGTGCTCCCGCTGGAACGAAACATTGATTTCCAACTGATCGGTCTGCCCGATGGCCGGCAGCGATGCGGCCAGCAACGTTATGAGCTGGTGAAGCTGCGCAGAACTGCCCTGGGCTCGCTCAGGGATGGGACCCACGATTTCAGTCCGCACCTG
>JARKQH010000156.1 GCA_029974925.1 Verrucomicrobiota bacterium | reverse complement strand
CACTTCGACACGCAAGGCGACCGGCTCGGACAATTGAAACGCTTCGTCGGCGGGAAAACCGCGGAGGAGGGTCACGGAGTAAGTCGTGTCGCGCCGCCAGTCGCCCGCGAGGCGGAGGGACCGGCCGGTGACCCGCGCTTCCAGCTTTTCGAGGGGCGGGGCGATGTGAATCCACTGGGCGTGGGTATTGGTCAGGGCCGGGGGCAGGGGTTTTGAAAATGTGATTTCGAGTTCCGGCCGCTGGTTGATGAGGTGGCGCATTTCCGCGGACTTGAACTCGAAGGGCGCGATGTCGCCGATTCGGGCCTCGAACTTTTCGCGCGTGTGGTATCGTCCGTCGGCCGAAGGCAGACCCGAAGCCAGCACCAGCCGCCAGCCGGTGCCCACCCCCAGCGGTTGAACAGGCCACACCAGCACCAGGTTGGCCACTGGGCGAGGAGCCCTCGCTCCCTCCGGCGAAGCAGCGGCGGGCGGAGTCCCGGCGGTCTGCGCCTGGAAAATCTCGCGCCAGGTCCGGGTGACCAGCCCGTATCCAAAATCCTCGTCGGTGCCTTGTCGGGCGGCGGCGGGGACCCATTGCCCCTGGTCGTTGCGAAAGCCGGCGCGAAGCCCCACCTTGTGAGCCGCCACCTCCGCGTTGAAAGAGAGCCGAAAGACGGGATCGGAAAACGCGTTGGTGCTGGCTTCCGGTCCTTGACAGGTCTCGACGCCAAACGGCGGGGTGCGCAGTTTTCGCCGCAGGACCGCTTCGCATTTCCGGCCGTCCGCGGCTCTCAGGCCGGGCCGGAGCCGTAGCGTGTATTCGGTATCCAGCGCCAGCGGTTCGGTCGGGGAGAAGACGCCGCTCCTCGAGCTGGTCCAAACAAAACGGCCCTTGAGCGCGGGCTGAAACACCAGCGGAGGCTCCGCCGTCTCGAGGCCGATGCTGGCGCCGCGGGCCACCGGCCGGTCAAAGCGCACCTCAAAGGTTGTGCCGGGCTGGACCTGCCCGGTGCTGAGGATGAGCTGGGCCCCCTGGCTGACTTCGGATTGCGGTCGGCAACCCCCGGCCAAAGCCGCCAGCAGAAGTGACAGCCAGACCCCCGGCAACCCGGTGTCCGACCGGCGATGGCCGGCAAAAAAACGCCAAATCCGCGTGCGCATAAACGAGTGACTCAACCCTCTGCCACGAACCGGCGCCGGCGCAAGAAAGAAACCGATGCCGGGGCAAAAAATTTAGGGCGACTTAAGAACGACCCGCCGCAGGGCCGTCATCCGAGCCGGCGGCGGTTGCACCGGGCGCGACGGGATTGGCACTTTGTGTCCCGCGCCGGCCGGGTCCCCAGCCGTGATAGGCGGAAAGGAAGTAGGCGGTAACTGCGGCGATGGCCAGAGCCAGGCCGGTCCAAAACAGGGTCCAGCGAGTGGGAGGGGCTGCGGCGCAGTAGTTGAACCAGAAGCCCGAGCCCAGGTAGCCCACGAGGTTGCCCACCCCGCCGATCATCAGCCACATCAGCGCCTGAGCCCGGGCGCGCCACGCGGGGTCCACGCGTTCATTGATGTAGATTTGGGCGGTGATGAAAAAGAGGGTGAAGGACAGCCCATGGAGCGACACCCCGGCCAGGAGCCAGGCCGGGCTGTCCAGAGCGCAGAACAGATAGCGCAACAGGCCAATCCCCAGGCCGCACCCAAAAATCCACTTCAGCCGCCACCGCAGAAACAGCGTGCCCAGGGCGAACATGGCGAAAATTTCGCTGACCTGGCCGAGGGACATCCAGGCTGACGTGCGCTCGAATCCGAGTTGTTTCAGGTGTGGGGGCGTATAGGGGTAGAAAGCGGCCAGCGGAATGCTGAACAGGGCGGCGGTAAAGAAGACCACCCGATGGTCGTGGTTCTTGAGGAGGCTCAGCGCATCCCAGCCGAGCCGCTCACGCAAGGTGAGGCGGCCGGTCGAGGGGGGCGGCGCGACCGCCGGGAGGAGGAAGGTGAAAGCCGCCAGCACCAGCCAGGTGACCGCGCCGGCATAGGCGGCCAGCGCGGAAGCATCCGCGTTGAGCAGGCTGATCAGCCAGCAGCCGACCATCCAGCCGAAGGTGGCCGTGGCGCGGATGGGGCCGAATTGGCGTTGGGAATCGCGGAGCCGGGAAAAAACGATGGCGTTGGCGATGCTGCCCGTGGGGGCGGCGCAGATGGCGTAGAGCTGGATCAAGAGCAGGACCAGGCCGGCGGGCCAGGCGTGCTGGAGGCTCCAGGCAACCACGGCCAGCCCGGTGGCGCTGGCCACCGCCAGCCCCCGCAACACCGTCACCGGCGAGGCATGCCGGTCGGCCATCGCGCCGAAGATCAGCGGCGAGATGAACGCCGCCACGGCGGTGGTGGCGAAAGCATAGGGCCGAATCTGCGCAACGCCGTGCGCGTCCAGCACCCGGCTGAGCGGCACCAGCCACGTGGCGGTGGCCATGGCCTGCAAAAAGAACAGGGCTGCCAGCTCACTGTATTCCGCCCACTGGTTTTGAGTCCGATCCACCGGGATAGAACACCTGAGTTCCGGCGATTTTCAAGCGCAACGGCGCCGCCCCGAAGGGCCGCCTCCCTCCCGCCGCGCGCGCCTCACACGGGAATGCCGTGCCGTTTTGCGGTTTTTCTGAGATGCTCGAGCGCGGCCTCGAAATCGTTCTTCTTCACCAATTGTTCGAACTCGGCGTAGCCCTCGGGGCTGAAGGCCGAACGGAAAACGGCCCGATTGTCTTTGAAACAATCCTTTGCGCCCGGATCCTGGCCGGCGAAAAGTGGCACAATGGTGTGAACGGCCTTGCGGAACTCGGCCAGGTTGATGGGCGGCGGCGGCCGCGCCGCGCGCGGCGCGGCGGGCTTTTCCTCCCGGGGTTTGAGCGCCGCCTTGACCTCGGTCACGAGCTGGCGGAGCGCTTTGTCGAGATCGGCCCAGAGGAACTCGAGTTGGTCTGGTTCCACCCGGCCTTGGAGGCCGCGAACCACGGCCAAGGCGGCCTCCTGGACCGATTCGGCGCCGATTTCGCCTGCGGCGTGAGCCAGTTCCTGCGCCAGGTTGTGCGCTTGATTCGAATCGCCCTGCTCGAGGGCGTCGCGAATCCGGTCCGGCGTGCCCGATTCCGTCTCGGCAAAGGTCTTCAGGGTTTTGAGGTACGCTTTGACGTCGCCGCCAACGCGGGCGAGTCCCTCGCCGGCAGCAAGGCCTTCGATCTCCTCGAGCGCGGCAGGCAGGTTCGAGGTTGGCTCGGGGCGGCTTTCCGCCACCACCTCAGGCCGGGAACCTTCGGCCGGCTCAACGAATCCGGGTTCGGCAGGTTCCTCGTTGTCCGCCTCCGGGGCGGCTTCGACCTGGGCAGCCGCTTCAGTCTCTCCGGTCTGGTCTGCCGCCGTTGGAGACTCGGGGCTTTCGTCTGACACACCCGGTTCGGGCTCAGGTCTTGGCGGGGCCGCAACCAACCCGGTGTCGGTCGCGCTCTCTTCCTCGGAATCCGAGCCGCCAAAAAGGTCCATTTGGTTGTTGCGCCGGGCGCGTTTCCGTCGCGCGGGCCGTGCGAGCCGGGTTTTGGTCTCCGGCTTGTCCGGGTCAGCGACCGGGGCGCCGTCCGGAGGGGGGCCGGGCTCGGGTTCGGCCGCGGAGGGTGGTTCAGCCGGCACGGGCGACCCCGCCGCCGGTTCTTCAGGTGGGGCGGGCGCGCTCGCGTCCGAAGCAGGGAGCAGGGCCTCGACCGGCGCGGTAAGTTTGGCGATGCGGGCGGCGGCTTCTTCGGCGGCGGCCAGGCGCTGTTCCAAATGACGACGCTCCCGCTCGAGGCGGTCCGCTTGCGCGGCGTGAGCGCGCGCGGCTTCAGCGGTGGACCGCTCGGCCGCCGCCAGGCGGGTCTCGAGCTCCCGGTTGGCTTGTTGCGCCTTGTGCAGCGCGGCCCGCAACTGTTCGAGTTGCTCATCCTTCGCGCGCGCGGCGGCTTCGACCGCCCGCCCGGCCGCTTCCAGCCGGCTCAGCTTCTCCGCCGCGCGAGCCTCGGCTTCCTGCAGCCGGGTTTGGAATGCGGCCTGGGCTTCCGCAAGGGTTTGCTCGGCTGTTTCCGCGCGCGCGCGGGCTGCCACCAGGGCGGTTTCTGCCTCGTGCGCCGCATTCCGGGCCGCCCTCAGTTCGGCTTGAACACTCGCGGCGCCATCCTTGATGCTCTGGACGCTCTCCTCGAGTTTCCTGTGCTCTTCGGTCTCCCGGTCCGCGCGGTGGTTGGCCTCCGCCAGCGCCCGTTCGAGGTGCAGACCGCGGGCCAGGGCATGCGCCAGCAGGCCGGCCAGCCCGGCGAGCAGCAGCACAAACGCGATTCGCACCATCGCCTCAACCGTGCCAAACCAGCCCCGCACCGGCCGGAGGGCCAGTTCAAATTCCGTGTCGCGAAGGCGGACGGGTTGCCGGACGGCGTCTGCGAACGAAGCGGCGCCGCGGCGGACAATCACGGTGGGTTTCTTGGGCGACGGGCCGGGAGCGGAGAGCTGGTAGCCGTAACCGTCCAGCCGCAGCTCATCCGTGCGGGCCCGGGTCAGCAAGGTGGACAGCCGAACCGAGACGGCGACAAAGCCGCGAAAGGTCTCCCGGCCATCCCGTCCGGTCTGAAAAACCGGCACCCGGACCACCAGGCCCGGCTCGCCGCGGTAGAGCGGAACGGGGCCGTCCACCGTGAGGCTGCGCTTTTTCAGGGCGGCGGCGGCGCCGGGGCGATGGGCCGGGTCGTTCATGACATTGACGCCGATGGCCCGCTCATTGCCCGCGCGAGGGACAATGTCGGCGACCACCCCGCCGGGCTGCAGTTCAAGCGTGGCCAGGCCGGGACGTTCCCGCAGCATTTCGGCGCCCAGCTTCTGAAAGTTGGTGAGCGTTCCTCCGCTTTGGCGGGCGAGCATCCCGAGCATTTCAGCGGCGTGAAGCGCCTGGCTGAACTCGAGCTCGAGGGCTTTTCCCGCCGCCAGCGCCGCCGAACGGGCGGCCGCGCGCGCCTGGGTGGCGGCAACAGTGGCCCACCACCAGACGCCCGCCAAACCCAGGGCCAGCGCCAGCAAAGCCGCCAGCCACGCCGGCCGGTCGAGCCGCCGGCGCCGTTGCGAGATTTGAGGTCTGCGCTGAGAAAACACGTTCATAAACCACCCAAATTGCAGAGCACGAAAAGTTGAATCCGCCGCGCGGGCTACACGGCAAAGCGGAATAGCAACACGTCCCCATCCCGCACGACGTAGTCGCGGCCTTCAATGCGATAATGGCCTGTTTCCCGCGCGTGGCCGACCGACCCGGCCTTTACGAGGTCCTCCCAGAAAACCGTTTCGGCCTTGATGAAACCCCGCTCGAAGTCGGTGTGAACGGTTCCAGCCGCCCGGGACGCCGTTTCACCGCCGCGGAGGGTCCAGGCCCGGACCTCCTTGTCATTGAAGGTGAAGAAGGTCCGCAAGCCGAGCAGTTGGTAGGTGCTGCGAATGAGCCGGTCGGCGCCGGACTCCGCCACGCCCAGTTCCTTGAGATATTCGCGCGCTTCCTCGGGCGCGAGGTCGGCCAGGTCGCTTTCCAGTTGGGCGCTCAGGGCGACCGTGTCGCAGGCGTGATGCGCCCGGGCGTAGTCCCGCACGCGATTGACCTGGGGATGGGTTTCCGCGCCGGCCAGTTCGCCTTCCTTCACGTTGGCGGCGAAAATCACCGGCTTGTCAGTCAGCAAAAAGAAGCCGCGCATGATTTGTTTTTCCTCGGGCGACAAAGGCAGGCCGAGGGTGTTGGCGGGTTTGCCCGCATCCAGATGCGCCTGCACTTGCTCGAGCAAATGCGCCTCCAGCACCGCGTGTTTGTCCCCGCGCTTGACGTCCCGGGAAATCTTCTCCAGCCGTTTGCGGACCGTCTCCAGGTCGGCCAGGATCAGCTCGGTCGAAACAATCTCGATGTCGCGCACGGGGTCCAGGCTGCCGGTGACATGCACAATGTCCGGGTCTTCGAAGCACCGGACCACTTCAATCAGGGCGTCCACCTCGCGAATATGGCTGAGGAACTTGTTGCCCAGGCCCTCCCCTTTCGAGGCGCCTTTGACCAGCCCGGCGATATCCACAAATTCGATCGCCGCGGGGATTTGCTTGTCCACTTTCGCGACCTTCGCCAGGGCGTCCAGGCGCGGGTCCGGAACGCTCACCACCCCCAAGTTGGGTTCGATGGTGCAAAAGGGGTAGTTCTCGGCGGGGGCTTTGTGCGTGCGCGTCACGGCATTGAACAGCGTGGACTTGCCGACGTTCGGAAGACCGATGATGCCTGCCTTCAGCATGACGCCAGCTTACCCCCCGCCGCTCACATTCCAAACCAAAAAAGCGGCCCGCCGCCGGAATCCCGGCCAGGTTTGGATTGCGGGGTGAGAAGCAACGAACCCGCCTTCACCTTCGCACCCTGCTACCTTCCCACCTTCCCACTTTCCCACCTTCGCACCTTCCTACCTTCCCACCTTCCCCCCCTCCCACGTGCCTCCTGCGGCAAGCCCGGCACCCTTTGGAACAGGAGCGAAGCCGGCAATAATATATGGGTTGACCCTGCTGTCGGCCGAAACCAAAGGGCCATCGGCCCGACAGAAAAAGCCCAAGGCAACGCCTTGGGTAAAAGATCCAAGCCTTGAACAGGCGGCAAAACTCTCGCCAAGCGCAGGGGGCCTCGGTAGTCTCCGCCCATGCTGAACGGAGAAGCCAAAACCCCTTTGGCCCTTCGCCGCGACGGCAAAGGGAAAATCTGGAGTTACATCCGCCAGAACTGGTTCGTCGAGTTCCCCGAAGAGGTCGTGCGGCAGGAATTCGTCTGCCACCTCGTCAACGGCTACGGCTTCTCCCTCGACCAGATGGGCGAGGAACTGGAAGTCCAGCGCGGACGCCAGTCCGCCGAAGCCGACATCGTCATCTGGCGCACCGCGCAGGACAAGCGCGACGCCAAGCCCCCGCTGATCGTCGCCGAGTGCAAGGCCGACAACGTGGCGATTTCGCCCAAGGACTACGGCCAGGGCGAAAGCTACGCCCGCATTGTGGACGCGCCGTTCTTCGTCACGCACAACAACCGCGAAACCCGTTTCTGGCGCGTGAAGAAGGACCGGATGCCCGGCTACATCGAGGAAATCACCGACATCCCGCGCGCCGATGCCAGCGACAAGGAAATTGAGGAGCTCATCAAGAAGCTCAAGGTCTTCAAGGAGGACGAGTTCGCCGACCTGCTCCACCAGTGCCACAACGTCATCCGCAACCGCGAACACCTCGACCCCGCGGCCGCCTTCGACGAAATCGCCAAGGTTCTGTTCATGAAGGTCTGCTTCGAGCGCCGCCTGCTGCGCGGGCGCGACCGCCGCAACCGTTTCACCGCCGACTACCTCGACGAAAAGGCTGACGAGTTCAAAGACCCGGTCAAGGTTCTCTTCGACCAGACCAAGGAGGAATATGAAGCCGATTACCTCTTCGCCGAGGATGAGGAAATCCGCCTCAAGTTCCCGACCGTCCGCGAAATCGTGCGCCTGCTCGAACGCTACAACCTCTCCGACACCAGCGAGGACGTGAAGGGCATCGCCTTCGAGCGATTCCTCGGCCGCACCTTCCGCGGCGAAATCGGCCAGTTTTTCACCCCGCGCGAGATCGTGCGCTTCATGGTTGAGATGGCCGAGCCGAAGTTTGGCGACATCATCTGCGACCCCGCCAGCGGCTCGGGCGGCTTCCTCATCCGGTTCTTCGCCAAGGTTCGCGAGCAACTGCTGGCCGAGGCCGACGCCGCCTACGCGAAGTTCAAAGCCGGCTTGGAAAAGAAGAAACTCCCGCCCGCCAAGCGCGCCGAACTCCTCCGCAAGGAATACGAGCGCCTGCAACGTGACCTCGATCCCAGGAACACCCAGTCCCGCCTCTGGGAGCTGTCCAACCGCCACATCTACGGCACAGACGCCAACGATCGCATGGCCCGCACCAGCAAGATGAACATGATCATGCACGGCGACGGCCACGGCGGCGTGCATCACTGGAACGGCTTCCTCAACGTCAACGGCATCTTCGAGCGCCGCTTCAGCCTCATCCTCACCAACCCGCCCTTCGGCGCGCACGTCGAACCGAGCGCGCTGGTCGAAGTGCCCGAAGGCAAGGAATGGGAGGAGCGCAAACGCGTCTATGCCCGCGAGTATGGCGACCGCTACCGCGAATCCGTCGCCCGCGTCGAAGCCGCCAAGGGCAAACCCATCGCCAGCCTGTTTGAACTGCCCAAACGCGGCAACGGCGACAAGCCCGCGACCAAGCTCAGCAAGATCAAAACCGAACTCCTGTTCATCGAACGCTGCCTGGACCTCCTCCAGCCCGGCGGACGACTCGGCATCGTCCTGCCCGAAGGCGTGTTCAACAACCCCTCGCTCGCCTACGTGCGCGAGTTCGTCGAGGACCGCGCCCTTCTCCGCGCCGTCATCAGCCTGCCGCAGGAAACCTTCTTCAGCAGCGGCGCGAGCGTGAAGGCCTCCATCCTGTTCCTGCAAAAGTTCACCGAAAAGGAGCAGCGGCAATTCGACGAGACCAAGGCCAAGGCCCGCAGCGAAGTCGAAGCGAAATACGCGGACGAAATCGCCGGGGAAACCCGGCGGATTCAAGACGCCATCGCCGCGCTCGACGCGGAAAAGAAAGGGAGCGCACGCGCCTCGCGTGCCGCGTCCGGCGTCACGCCGGACGCTCCAAACGGTGTGGAAGAGGGCGAGGCGGGACGCCTCGCCCGGCAGGCCGGAGGCCCGCGCTCCCCCGCTGAAATCGCCGCCCGGCGCAAGGCGCTCCAGCGCGAATTGGCCGACTACCGGCGCGCGATGGCCGAGAAGATGGCCGCCGAGAGCCGCGCCCTGCTCAAAGAGCGGTTCAACTACCCGGTGTTCCTCTACGAGGCCGAACACGTCGGCATCACCGCCACCGGCGAGCCGGACACCAACGAGCTTTATCCCAACCCCAACCCGCCGCCCGGCTGCGAGAAAACCTGCGTCGAGCTTTACCGCGAATTCCGGAAAGACCCCGGCCGTTTTTTCGCCGACGGCCCGGCGAAGTAGCGGCGCAGTCGCCGCCCGCTTCCGGCCGGGCCTTCGCAGTCAACTGGGCGGACATCGAAAAGTGGGACTTACTCTCGGTTTGGTTGAAGTCTGCTTTTCACGTTTCACGCCCTCTCGTGCCGCTTGGGGACGTCGTCTCCGTCCGCTGGGAACAGGCGACGCCAGCGCAGATCGCCTCTGGTGAAGTTGCACTGCTCGATCGTGTGAGCTTCGACGGGGAAGTTTTCTCCGGCAGCCGACTCGAAACAAAGATGGCGCAGTTTGTCGCCTACCCGGGCGATTTGGTCGTCTCCAAGATTCGCGCCCGCCAAGGCTCGATTGGTGTTGTGCAGGATTCGCAAGGCAAGGTCAGCGTTACGATTCATTATCGCGCCCTCCAGCCTGACAGGCGGCGCGTGGATGTAACGTATGCGTGGCTCGCGCTCCGATCGGCCTACTGCCGGGCTCAATTCCTCACCGCTACTGGCGGCGCTATGAAGGGAGAGATCAGTGAAGAAGCTTTGCTCGCGATCAAGCTGCCCCTGCCGCCGCTGGCGGAGCAGCGAGCGATTGTGGAGCGCTGGCGCAAGGCCCAAGCCGACATCGCCGCCGCCAACCAGCGGGTGGAACTGATTCAAAAACGAATCCCGCAATTGGTTTATGACGCGCTTGGGACGCCCGCGCCAGCGGCCAGCGCGCCCAAACAAAAGCTGCTGGCCCTTCGTTGGTCTGAAATCAATCGCTGGAGTTTGGGCTACCTCCAGCAAGCACGGGCAGGGCTGCTGGGCTTCATGCGTTCGCGGTATCCGGTCACTCCCCTGCGCGAGCACCTCGTGGAGACCATGAACGGCTATTGCATCAAGCCCGTCGCGGGTCCGACGCCCTACCGGATGCTCAAGCTCAACGCGCTGGCCGAGTCCGGTTTGGATCTGTCGGCAACGAAATACGTGAACGTGCCGGAATCGGTCGCCCTGCGGTTTTCACTACGAAAAGGCGACCTGCTGATTTGCCGGAGCGTTGGCAGCTTTGACCTCGTGGCAAAGTGCGCCGTCGTTGAATCAGACGCGCCGGGCATCCTATTTCCGGACATCATCATCCGCGCCCGGCTCAAGCCGTCGCTGCTTACCGCTTACGTCTGCGAGGTGATGCAAACCCCGCTTGGGAGGGCGCACTTTCAGTCGAATGCGCGCACGGCGGTGGGCATGTGGAAAATTGGAGCGGACGACATTGCGAATTTCCCCATTCCCGTTCCACCTAAGGACGTGCAGCGGGCGCTGGTGGAGCGCGTGGCCGCCGCGCGGGCGGAGATGGCCCGCGAACGCGCCGCCGCCGAAAAGTTGCACCAGTCCATCGCCGCCGAGGTGGAGGCTTTAATCCTCGGCAGTCCCCGAGCATAATGCCGCCTATGAAGCCGAGATTCTGGACCTCGCTTATGCTCTTTGTGAGTGCTTACGCGCCGCTGGGCGTGATCGTGGCGGCCAAAGATTTCGACTACACCAAATTCTCCTTTCAACATCCGTGGGGCTGCGGCGTGGCGCTCACCCTCGCCGTGTTGAGCGTGTTGCTGTTGTGGTTTGTGATGCAACGATTGCCCGGCCAGCACCCCGTTGAAGTAAAAACCGTCAAGGGCCGCGCTGGCGATCTAGTGAACTACGCCATTCCTTACCTCGTCACCTTCGTAACGGTGGATGAGTTTTTTCAGGCGGCCAATCTCATAGCCTTCGGTCTCTTCATGGCACTGCTGTTCATCCTGACATTGAAAACCCAGAGCTTGTTCATCAACCCCGTTCTCGCGGTAATGGGCTACGGGCTTTACGACGTGGAGTTTCGAGAAGGAAAGCACACCAGGGAGGGCGTTTTGCTGTGCCGTGGCGAACTGTCGCCCGGCGGAACGGTGCGGATTTTGCGCCTGTCCCAATTCCTCTTCCTCGCAACGACGAAACCAGAACCTGAATCGGAGCAACCGCAATGAGACACGAGCATCTAAAGAAGACGTTACGCAAACTGAAGCAACTGGATTTCCGACGCGCCAGCGCCTCCTTCTGGCTGATCAAGCGCGGGGGCAAACCCGCCGCGCCAGAACTCCGCGCTCTATTCGTGGACACTGAACCGCATCTGCAAACGAAACTGAGCGGCATCGTGCGCAAGGCTGTCGAGGAAGCGAACGAAGTTCAGCCTTACGATTATTTCACTTCGGACGGCGAGGAAAACGAGGTGTTGGGCGTCAGAGCCACTGATACAGGCTTCGACGTGATCCAACAGCAGATTGAGCAGGGGAGTGCCGCGCCCAAGATCACCAGCCCGAAGGACTTTCACGACTCGTGGGCATATTTGATTGATGTTGTTGTGGGTGCTGACCGAGTAATGGCTGTTCGCAAGGTCGTTGGAGGTTGGGCTATCAAAAAGCAGTCGGCAGTGCTCAAGGTTCTGTTCAAAAATGCCGTGCTTGCCGACTATGAGGAAGCTCCAGTCTTCCAACTGGAGAAAAAGGTTGATTTCATCGCGTTTGAGGGCTCGGTGTTCATCTTGAACAAGTCGCACTTTGAAAGTGTGATGAATTTCCGGGCGGGCATGGAAGCCAAGCGCGACGAAGTAGTGCAGGACTTCACTCGGTTGGGCATCGTCACAGATCCCGACATTGTCCGGGACGCGATTGGGCAGAAGCTCAACATGCTGCGCCGGGTTGCCAGCGTGAGAAAAAGCGGGTTCTACAAGGATTCCGGCTTCATTCAGAAGCTGAAAGATGTCTGCGAGCAGCACGGGTGGGGCATCGAGTGGAACGACGGCAAGATCATCGTCACTCCGGAGAATGTCGAAACCATCCTTAAATTGCTTAACGACGACCGGCTGGAGTCACCCGTCACGGCAGGGGTTTATGATGTCACAGTCAAACACAAGGTAGGTTGAGTATCGCGACTACGCCGCGCGGGCGGAGATGGCGCGGGAACGCGCCGCCGCCGAACAGCCGCGCCAGACCATCGCCTCCGAAGTGGAGGATTTGATTTTGGGCACGAAACGACTCACCCGCGCAGCGCTCAGTCCAGCCGGGCGCCCCCAAAGTAACTTGTTAGGAGTTCCGTTGACCGATTTGGTCATGCGTGTCTGGCGTGACGCCTGGGTCCTTTCGGCCTGAACCGACACCCGGCGCGGGCGCGGGGGGATTTCGCCAGCCACGCTCAGGCCGGCGGCGGGGCAGGGTCCGCGGCGGCTTTTTCGGCCTCGGCTTTCAGTCGCTGCCGTTCCGCGGCCTTGGCGAACGGGTAATAGACCGCCATGGCGATGAGGATGGAGAGCGCCCCCCACACCGCGGCTTTCCAGTCGCCGCCGGTGACCAGGTAATGCCCGATGACGGGCGGCGTGGTCCAGGGAACGTTGACGAAGGGTTTGTGGATGACGCCCCATTGCATGAGGAGGAAGGTGCAGGCCGTCAGCAGCAGCGCGTTGAGGATATAAGGCACCATCAGGATGGGATTCAAAACGATGGGAAAGCCAAAGAAGATTGGCTCGTTGATTTGGAACACCTGCGTGGGCAGCGACAGGCGGCTGACTTTGCGATAGCCCGGCTCGCGGGAATTCAACATGACCAGCGCCAGCCCGAGGGTGGCGCCGGTGCCGCCCACGTTCACAAACGCCGTGAAAAATCCATAGGCGGTAACATAAGGCAGGGGTTGGCCGGCGGTCATGGCTTCGACGTTGGCGGCGAGGTATTGGAGGAAAATGGGCGCGACAATGGCGTCCATGGCGTTGTCGCCGTTGATTCCCACCGACCAGAGGAGCGTGACCAGGAAGGCGTACACCAGGATGCCGGGGAGGGTGTTCAACGCAAAGACCACCGGCTGGAAGGCGGTCTGAACCAGGTGGTCAATGTCCACCCCCAGCACAAACCGGATCAGCCAGAACAGCACCACGAGGAAAAACAGGGGGATGAGCGAAACGAACGACTCATAGACAATGGCCGGGACGCTGGCCGGCAGCCGGATGACCAGGTTGTGGTCGGCGAAGAGCTTCTGCACCCGGACACAAATCAGCGCGACCAGAACCGCCGTAAAGAGGCCTTTGGAACCGAGGCTGTCCATGGAGAAGGCGATGTCTTCGGGCTTTTCCCCAAGCTTGAGCTGGATCATGAGAAAGATGACGGTGGCGAGGGTGGCACTGACCACCGCCTCCTGCTGGAGGCGCTTTCCGAGATCGTAGCCGATGGAAAAACACACAAAGACCGCCAGCAAGCCGAAGGTGGCGGTGACGGGCACCTGCAGCAGGGGCAGCCACGGGGCGACCACCTTGTCCCAGCCGCTGACGGGGAGAAAACACACGATCAGGAACAGGCCGCCAATAATGGTCAGGGGGACGACCGACACCATGCCGGCGCGGATGGCCGACAGGTAGGTGTTCTCGCTGAGCGCCGTCAGCGGCGGGACCACATACCGGTTCAACCAGGCGGTCGGGCGGCTCACCGCGCCTCCATGCGTGGCAGGGGGTTCATAGGCTGGTCCATTCAGGACGGGGAGCCGGGCGGCGGATGTGCCGGCGCGGCGGCGAAGGACTTGCCCAGGTAAATGCAGCCGTCCGCCCCCGAGCCGACGCGGACCAGCTCGTGAAAGCCGAGCCGGAGGTAGAAGCCGAGGGCGGGCTGGTTGAGCAGGCTGACCCCGAGGTGCGCGCCCGGAGAGCCGCGCTGGCGGAGGTTGTCCATGACTTGCTCGAGCATGCGGCGGCCAAAGCCCCGGCCCTGCGCCCGGGGCAGCAGGTCAATATGGAGATGCGACGGGTAGGCGGCATAGGGCTCGGGGGTGAAATAGTCGGGATGGTGGTACCAATAATAGACGGTTTGCACGCGGCTCCATTGGCCCGGGTCCCCCTGCGGTTCGGGAAACCGGGCGCAAAGGGCCGGCCGCCATTCGGCTTCGTAGCGGGCGTAAAAGGCCCGCGAATCCAACGCCCCCAGCGCGTAACCGCAGATGCCCTCGTTGTCCTCGAGAATCAACGCCAGCCCGGGCTCGAAGGCCAGGTACGGCCCGACGAAAATCCGGCCCAGCGCATCCGGGTCCTCGCGGTAAAACGGCTCGCCGTCCTTGCCGAAGTCCCCCGTTTTCAAGCAGACGTAATAGGCCCCCGGCTCGTCGCCGGGCCGGGCGGGGCGGATGGTGAAGGTGCTCATGCCGCGGCTATTCAGTGGCTTGATGTCGCCGAAACTCTATGGCACCGCCGGTCATCCGGTCAAGGGCCCGGCATTGGGGAGGTGCGGCCTGCATTTTTCAACGTGCCGGCCTGCGGGAACGCCCTGGCTCCCATGAATGCACACCGAACGTCGCGGGGACCATGCGGAAATTGAACAAACCGGTGGCCGGTTCCCCCAAGCGGTGCTATAGGTTTCAGGAATTGTGCCGCGGCGGGGCTTGAGGGGCCGGGAAGGCCGCCCCGGCAGATTTGCCGTAAAAGCGGGTGGGCACGCGGCGGACTTGAAACTCGCAACGATGAACCATGAACAGACTTAAGAACATAGTGGTTGCCATTGACTTCTCGGAGTGCTCGCGCAGCGCGCTGGAGCAGGCGGTGCGCTTGTCCAAATGGAACAACGCGCGGCTTCATGCGCTGCACGCCATCGAGTATTTGACGTTGGGCGACGCCGCCTGGGCCACGCACATCCCGCAGGAGAAACTGGAACAGGACGCCGTGGCGGGGGCCAAACAGACGCTGTGTCATTGGCTGAGGCAGGTGGAAGCCCCCACGGAAACGGGAGTGCTGGTGGATCTCGGGGCGCCGATTGACTGCGTGCTCCGCCGCGTGCGCGAAATCAAGGCGGATTTGCTCGTGCTCGGGGTCACCGGCAGCTCGATGATTCCGATGGGAGCCGGAACGCTGGCCACCAAATGTCTGCGCAAAGTGCCGGCCAAAGTCATGCTGGTTCACGAACGACAGACGGGCCCCTTCCGTCAAATCGTGGTTGGAGTGGATTTCTCCGACCAGAGCCGGGAGGCGGTGGCCCAGGCCTTGCGCGTGGCGGATCAGGACGGGGCCGAGGTCTGTTTTCTCCACGTTTTCACGGGTTCCTGGGGGCGGCATGCGCTGTTGCCCGACGCCTCGGAGGTGGATGAATCCAAGGCGGCGCAGTATCTTCGAGGGCTGGAACTGCGCCTGCGGGAATTTGTGGGCGAGACGGGCAAACGCGCCGTGCGCTTTGCCGTCACGGAGGCGGCAAACCACGGTCATGGGATTGCGGAATACGCGCGACGGGTTTATGCCAACCTGGTGGTCCTGGGGACCAAGGGCCGCAGCAATCTGGGCTATGTGCTGCTGGGGTCAACCGTGGAACGGCTTTTGCGCGAGATTCCCTGTTCGGCGCTGGTCGTGCGGCCTGCCGTGCCGGCCGAGGGGTGAGGACCAGACGGTGCTGTTCAGCGGCAGACTGGCCTGCTAACGTGCCCTAAACCGATGTTTGTTCCGTCAACCTTGCCGGCAGGGTTGGTGGCCCTTTATTTCGGGGCCACAAACTTGGACCATCCTCATTGCCGGCCGGAATCCTGACATGACATGAGCGCCGACCCTTCAAACAATCCCGCGGTTACGACCGCTTCGCCGCTCCGGCGGGGTCTGGTGCGCGCCCTGGGGTTGGCGCTGGTCTGGGTCGGTCTCAACGGCCTGGACGCGGCCTCCTGGCGGATTGGCGCGCCCGTGGTGCTGCTCGCGGCGTGGGTCAGCATGAGGCTGTTGCCGGCGGGGTCCTGGCGCTGGTCGGCGCGCGGCGCGGCGGTCTTCGCGGCGTATTTTCTGCGCGAGTCGCTGCGCGGCGGCTGGGACGTGGCGTGGCGGGCGCTTTCGCCGGGGCTGGGGCTGTCGCCGGCGCTGGTGAGCCATCCGTGGCGTCTTCCCCCCGGCCCCTGGCGGTTGTTCTTTTGCAGCACCATCAGCCTGCTGCCCGGAACGGCGGTCGTGGCCATTGGGGACCGCCACGTCTGCGTTCACGTCCTGGACAATTCGCCCGCGGCGGCGGAGGAACTGCGGAAGCTGGAGGGGCACGTGGCCGCGTTGTTCGGCCTGGAACTGATGAACGAGAAGGAGGCCGTGGCATGAGCGGGATCTACCTCGGCGCCGCCGTGGTGCTGCTGCTGACCATCATCCTGGGTCTGGCTCAGGTTTTCCGGCAGGCGGGGCGCGCGGACAGTCTGCTGGCGGCGCTGCTGTTTGGCAGCACGGGCGTGGCGCTGGTGCTGGTGCTGGGCAAAGGGCTGGGTCTGGACGGCGCGCTGAATATCGCGCTGGTGTTCGCGTTGCTCGCCGCCGTGCTGGGGGTGGCTTTCGTGCTGCGCGGCTGGCCGGAGGACGACGCGCGGGAGGACGCGGAATCATGAGTGCGTTGGACGTGCTCACGGCCCTGCTCCTGGCGGCGGCGCTGTTCTTTTTCGTGGCGGGCACGATTGGCCTGTTGCGGTTTCCGGACCTCTATTCCCGGCTGCACGCGTTGACCAAAGCGGACAACGCGGGGCTCGGCCTGACGGTTTTGGCGCTGATGCTGCAGGCCGGGAGCTGGCCGGAGGTCTTCAAGCTGGGCCTGATCTGGTTGCTGGTGCTGGCCGCCAGCTCCACGGTGTGTTTCCTGATTGGCCACGAGGCGTACCGACGCGGGGTCAAACCCTGGACCCGGAGGAGATCATGATGCTGCGAGTGTTTGACTGGATGCTTCCCCTGGTGATTCTCGTGCTGGCCTGGCGTTCCCTGAACGACCGGGATTTGTTCCGAGCGATCATCCAGTTCATCGCGCTTGGGCTGCTGATAGCCGTGGCGTGGGTGCGCCTGCGCGCGCCCGACGTGGCGCTGGCCGAGGCGGCCGTGGGCTCGGGCCTGACCGGCGCGCTGATCCTGTCGGCCCTGGTCCGGATGCGGCGGCACCCGAAGGTCCCGGACCGGCAAATCCCCCCGCGCACGGAGTGGACACCATGATCCCGCGGCTGGTCCTCGGCACCCTTTCCCTGGCGGTTCTGGCGGCGTTGAGCTGGGCCGTGCTGTCTTTGCCCGCGCAGCCGCCGGGTCTGACCGCGGAAGCCCTGGGGAAACTGCCCGAGAGTGGCGTGACGAATCCGGTGACGGCGGTGTTGTTGAACTACCGGGGCCACGACACCTTGCTCGAGGTGGCCGTGTTGTTGCTGGCGATCACGGGGGTGTGGTCCCTGCGCCAGGGTGAATTCCCCGCCGCCGATCTGCGCGAGCGGCCGCTGCTGATGTCGTTATTGCGGGTGTTGCTGCCGGTGCTGGTCCTCACGGCGGGTTATCTGCTCTGGATTGGCGCGTTTGCGCCCGGCGGCGCGTTTCAGGGCGGGGCCGTGGCGGGCGGCGCGCTCGTGCTGGGGATCCTCGGCGGTTTGGCGGGGCGGTGGATGCGGCGGGAAAGCCTGCTGCGGCTCGGGCTGGCTTTGGGGGTGCTGGTGTTCGCGTCGGTCTGCGCGGTGACCAAAGCGCTGACCGGAGGACTGCTTCAATATCCGCCGGGGCAGGGCGGCGTGTGGATTCTGCTCATCGAGGCCGCCGCGCTGGCCTCCATCGGGCTGACCCTCGGCCTGCTTTATGTTGGCGGCCGGCCCCCGGCCGGGCCGGCGGAGCCCGGTGAAAAGGAGCCGGACGGCCATGGTTGAAACCGGTTTTACCGTTTATCTGCTTGCCGGCGCGGGCGTGTTCATCATCGGCTTTCACGCGCTGCTGGCGCAGGCGCATTTGCTGCGGCGCATCATGGCCCTGAACGTCATGGGCAGCGGCGTGTTCATGGTGTTCATTGCGCTGAGTGCGCGCACCGCGGGTGAGGCGCCCGATCCGGTGCCGCACGCCATGGTGCTGACCGGCATTGTGGTTTCCGTTTGCGCCACCGGGCTGGCCCTGGCGCTGGCGGACCGATTGCAGTCCGTCACCGGCGCGACGGAACTGGAGGGCGGGCCGGCGCCCGGCCCGAACGCGGGTTCGGGCGGGGAGGAGAGCCATCCATGACGGCTTCCTGGGCCATGGCCGTGCTGGTCCTCGGCCCTCTTGGGGGCGCGGCCGGCGCGTTCGCGTTTCCCAAAGGCGGGCGCCGGCTGGCTGGGGTTGCCGCGGTGACCGCGGTTCTGGCGCTGCTGGTGCTGGCCCGCGAGGTTGTAACGAATGGCGTGCAACTGCATCGGGTGGGGGGCTGGAGCGCGCCGCTGGGCATTGACCTGCGCGGCGACGGCCTGGCGGTGTTGATGCTGGCGATCACCGCGCTGATCGCCGGCGCGGTCACGCTCTATGCGCCCCCCTATTTTCTCCCGCAGGCCGGCGCGGAGTCGCGGGACCGCGAGCGCTGGTTCTGGCCGTTGTTCCTGTTTTTGTGGAGCGCGCTCAACGCCCTGTTCCTGAGCCGGGACATCTTCAACCTGTATGTCACGCTCGAGCTGCTCGGTTTCGCGGCCGTCACGCTGGTCGCGCTGGCGGGGAAGCGCGAGGCGCTCACCGCCACGATGCGGTACCTGCTGGTGAGCCTGCCGGCCTCGCTGTTCTATCTGATGGGAGTGGCCCTGGTGTATGGGCAATGCGCCACGGTGGATCTTTCGCTGCTCGCGGCGAAGGCGGAGCGCGGCCCGGTCCTGTGGGTTGCGCTGGCGCTGATGACGGGCGGATTGGTTGCCAAAGCGGCGCTGTTCCCGTTGCACTTCTGGCTGCCCCCCGCGCACGCCAGCGCCCCCGCGCCCGTGAGCGCGCTGCTCTCCGCGCTGGTGGTCAAAGGCCCGTACTACATCCTGTTGCGGCTCTGGTTCGAGGCGTTCCCCGCCCTGATGACGCCCGCGGTGGCGCAGGGACTCGGCGCGCTGGGTGCGGTGGCGATCGTCTGGGGGTCAATCCACGCGCTGATGCAGGCGCGGCTCAAGCTGCTGGTGGCGTATTCGACGGTGGCGCAACTTGGGTATCTGTTCCTGTTGTTCCCGCTGGCGGCGGTGCGCGAAGGCGGCTGGCTCGCCTGGAACGGGGGGCTGCTGTTCCTGGCGGCGCACGCCTGCGCGAAGACCGCGCTGTTTCTCACCGCGGGAAACATTCTGCAGGCGGCCGGCCATGACCGGATCAAGGGTCTGGACGGGATGACGCAGGTGCTGCCGGTTTCGGCCTTTGCATTTGGGCTGGCGGGTTTGAGCCTGGCCGGCCTGCCGCCGAGCAGCGGTTTTGCGGGCAAGTGGCTGTTGCTGAGCGCGAGCCTGGCTCAGGGGCAGTGGTGGTGGGCCGCCGTGATTTTGGGGGGCAGCCTGCTGGCGGCGGCGTATGTGATGCGTGTGCTGAGCCACGCGTTCACCCAGGTGGCCCTGGCCACCAAACCCCGTCCCCTGCCGGCGGTCCAGGAGTGGACGGCGCTGGTCCTGGCCGCGCTGGCGGTGGGGTTGGGGCTGGCCGCCCAAGGGCCGCTGGCTTTGCTCCGGCTGGGCGCGCCAGTCGTTCTCGGAGGGGCCGGCCCATGAACGTCCACGGTTGGATTCTGCCGGGCATTCTGCTGAGCTCGTTCCTGACGGGGATGGTGATCTTTTTCTTGAGCGAGGAGAGCCACCGGTTGCGGACGTGGCTGAACCTGCTGGGGGCCGGGGTGAAGCTCATCCTGGTGGGCGCGCTGCTCCAGGGGATTTACCACGGACAAGGGTATTCGCTTGAGTTGGATTTTCTGCCGGGCATTCCGCTGGCGCTGGGGGCGGATGCCAACTCGGTCCTGTTTGTCACCTTGTCCACCTTTTTGTGGTTTTGGACGACGCTCTATGCCGTGGGCTATCTCGAGGACTCCCCTCACCGCAGCCGGTTCTTCGGCTTCTTCAGCCTGTGCGTCACCGCCACGACCGGCATTGCGCTGGCGGCGAACCTGGTCACGTTCCTGGTATTCTACGAGCTGCTGACCGTTTCGACCTATCCGCTGGTCGTGCATCGCGGCACGCCCGAGGCGATGCGGGGCGGCAGGATCTATCTGGCCTATACGCTGGGCGGGGGCGTGGTGTTGCTGCTGGCGGTGGCATGGCTGCATCAACTGGCGGGGCCGGTCATGTTCCGGGAGCGCGGCGTGATCGAGGGGCTCGTGGCCGCGCATCGCGGCGAGTTGCGGGTGCTGTTCCTCCTGTTCATGCTGGGCATCGGGGTCAAGGCTGCCCTGGTGCCGTTGCACGGCTGGCTGCCCAAGGCCATGGTGGCGCCGGCGCCGGTCAGTTCGCTGCTGCACGCCGTGGCGGTGGTGAAGGCCGGGGCGTTCGGCATCGTGCGCATTGTCTATGACGTGTACGGGGTGGAAACGGCGGCCAGGCTGGGGGTGCTCGCCCCGCTCGCTTTCGTGGCGGGCGCCACCATTCTCTACGGGTCGGTGGTGGCGCTGTTCCAGGATGAACTCAAGAAACGGCTGGCCTACTCGACGGTGAGCCAGGTGTCCTACATTGTGCTCGGGGCGGCGATTCTCGGGCCGCTGGCCACCATCGGCGGGCTGGTGCATCTGGTCCACCAGGGCATCATGAAAATCACGCTGTTCTTCGGCGCGGGGAACTACGCTGAAACGCTCGGTGTTCACCGCGTCAGCGAGTTGAACGGGGTGGGCCGGCGCATGCCCTTGACGACGGCGGCGTTCACGATCGCGGCGCTGGGCATGATCGGGGTGCCGCCGCTGGCGGGGTACATCACCAAATGGTATCTGAAAAAAGGCGCCATCACGGCGGGCGCCGATTGGGTGGCGCTGGTGCTGGCGCTCAGCAGCCTTTTGAACGCCGCCTACTTCCTCCCCATCCTCTATCGCGCCTGGTTCAAGGACCCGCCGGCCCATTGGCCGCACGAGCACTGCTTTGGCCGGCTGGAGACGCATTGGATGCTGCTGGCCGCGCCGCTGGTCACGGCGGCGCTGGTTGTTTGGGCGGGCGTGTTTGCGGAATCGTCTTTCAGCCCGCTGGCGTGGGTAAAACTGATTGCCGCGCGGGAGTACGGCCCATGAACTCTCTGGCGACCTGGCTTCTTGGACTGGCCGCGGGCGCGCCCCTGGCGGTGGCGTTGCTGCTGGCGGCAAGGCCATGGCGGCGCGCCGTGCTGCGCGGGGCGCCGCTGGCGGCGGTGCCGGCGCTGGTGCTGGCGCTCACCGGACCGGTGGGCGCCAAAGCCAGCCTCCCCTGGCTGGTGCAACATACAGTGCTGGAACTTGACGCGGTGGGACGGGTCTTTCTTGGCTTTACCAGCGTGTTGTGGCTGGTGTCGGGTTGGTACGCGCGCGGCTATCTCGCGAAAGACACCCAGCTCCCCCGCTTCTTCTGGTTCTTTCTGCTGGCGATGGCGGCCAACTTTACGCTCATTCTCGCGGGGGACATTCCCACGTTTTATGCGGCGTTTGCCTTGATGGGCCTGGCCTCGGCGGGACTGGTGTTCCATCGCGGGGACGCGGAAGCGGCGCGGGCGGGACGGGTTTATCTGGCGCTGGCGATGCTGGGCGAGATTTTGGTCCTGACCGGGCTGGTGTTCCTTGTGGTCGCCGGGGGCACGACGCAGATCGCGGAACTGCATCGCGGCGTCGTCAGCCGGCCGGCGCTGGTGTTGCTGCTGGCCGGCTTCGGCATCAAAGCCGGCGCATTGACGCTGCATTTCTGGCTGCCGCTGGCGCACCCGGCTGCCCCCGTGCCGGCCAGCGCCGTGTTGAGCGGGGCGATGATCAAGGCGGGGTTGCTGGGATGGATGCGTTTCCTGCCCCTGGGGGAGGCTCCGCTGTGGGGCTGCGGGGTCACGCTCCTCGGCGCCGGGCTGGGAGCCGCGTTTCTCGGCACCCTGGTGGGCGTGGTGCAGCACAACCCGAAAACCGTGCTGGCGTATTCCAGCATCAGCCAGATGGGGATCATCATGACCGGCCTGGGCATCGGCGCCATCCGCCCGGAAGCGTGGGCCGGAATGGAGGCGGCGGTGCTGATTTACGCCACCCACCACGCGCTGGCCAAGGGCGCGTTGTTCCTCGGCGTGGGTCCGGCGCACGCAGCGCACACGCGGCGGCAGCGGGTCGTCGCCGGCGCGGGACTGCTGCTGGCGGCGCTGGCGCTGGCCGGAGCGCCGTTCACCAGCGGCGCGCTGGCGAAGACGGCGCTGAAGGCCAACGTTGGTTTTCTGCCGGAAGGCTGGGCGATGGCCTTGGGTATTCTGCTGCCCTTGGCGGCCGCGGGCACCACGCTGAAGATGGCGCGGTTCCTGTGGCTGGTCTGGCCGCGCGCCGGCCACGCCACACCGGAAGCCGCGCAGGGCTTGTGGTGGCCGTGGCTGGCGCTGGTTGCCGCCACCGCCGCAGGGGTGTGGCTGCTGCCCGGCTCCCTGGAGGTGCTGCCCCGGAAACTCTCGCCGGAGAAGCTCTGGGACGCGCTGTGGCCGTTGCTG
>JARKQH010000077.1 GCA_029974925.1 Verrucomicrobiota bacterium | reverse complement strand
CTGGGCGGCTACTTCCGGTTTTACAACCGGGAGCGGCCGCATCAGGGGCTTGACTATCGGACGCCCTGGGAGGTATTAACGAGCACCCCTGCAACGAGCCGGGAGGGGACTGGCCATGGCCACGGTGCCCCCAGCCCCTTTTGGTTCAAAACGGGGAAAGAGAATACGGTCAAAACCTTAGTCTAAAAACCGCTTCCATTGGTCGGACAAATGGGGAGCACCTCAGCCTTTCAAGTTGAAGCCAACTTCTTGACCATTCTCAAACTTGATATGCAAACCGACCGTGATGGGCTTGGTCGCGTACTCCAGTCCTCCAGTCAGCCACCATGCGCGTGTTTGCTCCCGGTGAAGCCATTCAGGGTCCACTCGAGAATCCGTGAGCCCCCACGCCGAGTCGTAGCACGACTCGTCCCACGGCGGTCCCTCTTGATTCGGCTTCCAAACCCGAAAAGCATTGATGAAACGCTTCGCGAGAGTCCAGGAGACTTGCTTCTCCTGAATGCCATCCACGGCAGGCACAATAACAGGTGCCAGGTTGATCTTCATACCCACGCAGTACTTAGCCTCGGGCCTGACCCTCTCTGGGTCCAGAAGGTATCCGTTCGCAGCAATGAAAATCTTATGTTTTTGCGGCGTCATCTCCGTCCCGAACCAGTAGAATTCCTTATTCTTGACCTGGGGCGTCACGTCATGGGTTTCGCCGTCCGGCAGCGCCTTATACAGCCGATGGTCGCTACCGACTGGCCCCAAATCCCCAAGCACGATGTCCTGCGGCGGAATGGGGCGCTGCCAATCGCGCAGCCACGGCGTGTTGTAGGGCGGGGTCGCCTGCTTGAAAAAGATCGTGCTGGCGGAAGCGCTGAAAACAAACAAGCTCCGCCGTTTGGGCACCGGCTTCCCTCCCGTGTACACCCGCAATTGCGTTTGGGCGTGCCGCACGTAATCCCTCAGCCCAATTCCGTCTGTCCACATTGTTGCTTCCTTGACCTCGACGGCGCAATGTTCCCCCGCGATCGTCGGCGCTCCCCACTCCCCGGACCCCGGGTAACAATCCCCTTCCCAGCTCCCAGGGTTGAGCATGGGCCACTCGCTCGGCGGCCAGGTGAAGTGCTTGCTGCAGCCGCTTCCGCCGCTGACCGAGTTCCAGCGATAATCGCCCTCCCGTCCATACGCGGGCTGGCCGGTATGCCAATCGTGCGTATAGTGCAAATCCGCGGTCCATTCCTCCGGCCCGGCCGGAAACACATACACCCCCTCCTCGCGGCTGTACCATCCTTGGAAATCCTTCACCACCTCCGAGCGGCAGGGCTTGTCGGTATTGTTTTCGGTCGCAATCGAGTTCGGCGTCACGGGGTTGCGCGTGGGTTCTTCCGGATCGGGCTGTGGGTTTTCCCCGGGCGGGTAGGCGGTCACCTCAAACCAGGCGACGCCCCCAGGCGTCACCGGCACCTGGGAGGCGGACCAGGTGTTGGCGGCCACCACCGCCTGCCGGCCATTGACCCAAACGCTGTAGTTCGGGTCCCCGATCGTCCCCGTAACCGCGACAAAGCGTTGATGCAGTTGCCCAACCGGCACCGGGTCCAAGGTGAGGGGAAAGCTGGTTTTCACAACCGCGACATTTGTCGTCATCACATTCCCCCAGACGTCCGTGGCTGTCAAGACCAGGTCGTTGGTCCCCTCCACCAGCGGAACCGCCTCGACCCAGAACTGGCCGTCGCGGCCAACGACGCCGGCATAATGGTTGGTCACGCCGCTGAGGTCGGGCAGGCTGAGCACCACGCTGGCCGAGACATCGTCCAAGGACCCTTTGAGCGTCAGGGTTTCGGCGCAAATCTTCATTCCCTCCCGGGGCCACACGAGCCAGAGCACGGGCGGGCTGGCATCAGGTTCGAGGTTGAAGGTGAGGTTCGTTACCGCCACTTTGCCCGCAAGGTCGGCGGCACGCAGCGTTTGGGTGCCGACTGGGAGACGGTGACGAGACGTCGCCGCCCCCGAGCGGTTGAACGACTTCGCCAGATCCTCGACAAGCCTGGGGCTTGTGTTCATCTCGCATCCTCAGTTCGGGCGGCTCCAAGCAACGGGCGCGACCTCCGACAACCCGTCATTGGAACAACCATTTGACGGGATTCTTGCACGGGGGGGTATGTCAATACCTCCCTGCAATCTTTTTTGATTTTTTTTCAACTTCGCGCCAAGGACGCACAGGGCGTCAAGGAAAGACTGGAGGAAGAGTGCGGGTGCGGGAAAGGAGGAAGGTGCGAAGGTGGGAAGGTGGGAAGGTGCGAAGGTGGGAAGGTGGGAAGGTGCGAAGGTGGGAAGGTGGGAAGGTGCGAAGGTGGGAAGGTGCGAAGGTGTAGTGGGAGGAGGCCGGCGGTCTGCGGTCCGTTTCTTGGTCGCGTGGGGGTTGGCGTTGCGCTAGCGCCAGGCGCAGGGCCGCCAGGACCGTGGCGGTGGCCAAGCTCGCACCCGCTGCCCAGGCGATGATGCGGCGACTCCACAAGTCCATGATCACGACCGCGTACAACCAACCGGCTGCCGTCGGCACGCGGGTCAGATCGGCGAGCCAGATTGGGTGGGGGCCGGTCTGGGCAAGGGGTTGGGCGCAATCGGACCGGCATGGCGACTGTCGGTGGTGCGGGGCACGAAGCGGCGAGCACACAGACCGCGCCAGCCGGCGCGGCGCAACAAGCGGGCCATGCGTTTGCGACTGTGCCTTTGCCCCGGCGCCCGCAACTCGGCGTGGATGCGCGGCGCGCCGTCGCGGCCGCGATGGGCGGCAGGGATGGAGGTGATGGTGGTTTGCAGTGGGGTGTCGGCTTGGGCGCGGAGGCTCGGCTGGCGCGGCTCCCACGCCAGATAGCCGGAGCGAGTCACGTCGAAAGCGGCGCACACGGCAGCCAGGGAATGATCGGGTTTCATCGCTTGGATCGGTTGGTAGCGCTCCGGGGCGTTGCGGAGAGGGTCCCCAGACTTTTTTGGAATGTCGCGCTGCTCGCGCACCCGCTGGAGTTCGGCTTTGAGGGCACGGTTTTCAGGCATCAGATCCGGGTGCGTCGGCGCGGCGTCGCCGTCATAGCGGCGTTTCCAGTCTCTGAAGGCCGGATAACTGACGCCCAGTTCGCGGGCGATTTGGGTGCCGGGTGGACCGCTGCGCAGCCAGTTCTCGACGGCTTGGCGTTTGAAGGCCTCGTCGTAACGTTTGGGATGGGCGGCGGCTGCCCCCATGGGGGCGGGAGGGGGAGCGGATTTGGTAGTAGGCATGATCGTTCCTGTGTGTAGCGCATCTCCCCGAGGGTGTCCATCAGAGCGGGGCAGGTTCACCGCCTACCGGGCGTTTCTGCTTCCTGTCGCCCGGCCGAGTTGCCGGGCCCATCCTCCTCCGCCGGCTGGCCCGTCCACAAAAACGCAAACTGGGACCAGCTTTGTGCGGCCAATCTTCCAATCTCCTGGCCGCGCCACATTCTCCTGTTCCACATCTCCTTGACTGAGCGGCTCGGTTATTTACCATCCGGCACTCCTTGAGCGGAACTTAAGATTAATCCGGGCGCTCACCTCCTCCCGAGGGTCCCGGTCAGCGACATCCTTATTTAGAAAACGAGCAATGAGCACAATCTATGATATCACAGCGCGTGAAATCCTCGATTCACGCGGGAACCCGACGGTCGAGGTGGAGGTTTTTCTGGCGGGCGGGGCGGTGGGCCGTGCGGCCGTGCCGTCCGGCGCGAGCACCGGCGAGCACGAGGCCATCGAGCTGCGGGATGGCGACAAGAAACGTTACCTCGGCAAGGGAGTGACCAAAGCCATCAAGAACGTGACCGGCAGGATTTTGCCGGCGCTGAAGGGCATGGACGCCCTGGACCAGATTGCGGTGGACCAAAAGATGCTCGCTCTGGACGGCACCGAGACCAAATCGAAGCTGGGCGCCAACGCCATTTTGGCGGTGTCTCTGGCGACCGCAAAGGCCGCCTCGGAGGCATTGGGCATGCCGTTGTTCAAATACCTGGGCGGCGTCAATGCCAAGGTGCTTCCCGTGCCGATGGCCAACGTGATCAATGGCGGGGCGCATTCCGACGCGCCGATTGATTTCCAGGAGTTCATGATCATGCCGCACGGCTTGCCCACCTTCAGCGAGGGGCTCCGCGCGCTCGCCGAGATTTTCCACGCCCTCAAAGCGGTCCTGAAGAAGCGCGGTTTGAGCACCGCCGTGGGCGATGAAGGCGGGTTCGCGCCGAAACTGAATAGTGTTGAGGACGCCATTGAATCCATCCTCCAGGCAACCAAGGACGCGGGCTACAAAGCCGGCAAACAGATTTTCCTGGCCTTGGACGTTGCGGCCTCCGAGTTCTACAATAAGAACGGCACCTATACCTTCAAGAAAAGCACGGGCAAGACGGTCTCCGGCGATGAGTTGGTGAACTTCTATGTGAAACTGTGCGACAAGTATCCAATTGTAAGTATTGAGGACGGTTGCGCCGAAGGCGACTGGAAGAACTGGAAGACCCTGACTGAGAAACTGGGCGGCCGGATCCAGCTTGTGGGCGATGACCTCTTTGTGACCAATGTGAAATTCCTCCAGCGAGGCATTGACACCGGAACCGCCAACTCGATCCTGGTCAAGGTCAACCAGATCGGCTCGCTAACCGAAACCCTCGATGCGGTCCGCCTGGCCCAAACCAACCGCTACACCGCCGTTCTGAGCCACCGGTCGGGCGAAACCGAGGACTCGACCATCGCCGACATCGCTGTGGCCACCAATTGCGGCCAGATCAAGACCGGCTCACTCAGCCGCTCGGACCGTCTCGCCAAATACAACCAGTTGCTGCGGATCGAGCAACTGCTGGGACGCCAGGCTGTGTACGCTGGCACGACGGCGTTGCCGAAAGGCTGGTAGGCCGCGCGGGGCGGCCAGCCTGGTTGACGCCGCACTCGCGGATGGCCGCTGCTGCCCTCATGAAATTCGGGGCTCACATGTCCACCGCCGGCGGCATCTGGCGCGCCTTCGAGCGCGCCAGAACCGCCGGGGCGGACATTGTTCAAATCTTCGTCAAGAACAACATGCAGTGGCTGGGGCGGCCACCCTCAGCCTCCGACCTGTCCCGGTACAGGGAGGCTCTGGCGGACAGCGGCGTCGCTGCGGTGTTCGGTCATACGGGCTATCTGATCAACCTGGCCGCGCCGCCGTCCCGCAACCGGGAGCTGTCGCTGCAGTCGCTCATCCAGGAAATCGAATTTGCCACGGCGCTGCAGCTCCCATTCCTGGTGCTGCATCCTGGCGCTCATTTGGGCCAGGGTGAAGGCCCCGGCTTGGACCGGGTCGTGGCCGGTCTGAATGAAGTTTTTTCGGCCACCCGGCGTTCCCCCGTGCGG
>JARKQH010000072.1 GCA_029974925.1 Verrucomicrobiota bacterium | reverse complement strand
CGTCGCCCTGCCACGGAGGATTGGCCTTGCCGGTCATCTCCTCCACGTCGATGCGCACCACGGCGGTCACGGCCAGCACCTTGTCGTCATAGGCGCGGCCAGGGCCGTCGTAGTGGCTCATGATGAGGTCGAGCGCGGCGCGCTTCTCCTGCGCGTCCTCCACGAAGACCGCACGGCCCGTGCCCGACACGGACTTGAAATGCGCCGTGAAGTCGCAAGGCTTCAGCTGGCGCGAGATCGAATACTCCACCACGGCCTCGAACCCCACGCGGTCGCAGCCGCGCAAACAGTCGGCCTTCTTGCCCTTGTAGGAACAGTGGAAATAGATGGCGCGGTCGCGGTAGCCGAAACTCACCGGCACCACATACGGCGTGCGGCCGTCCCACACGGCCAGGTGGATGTACTCCGCACGGTTGAGCAGCGCTTCCACCAGCTTGAAATCCTTCACTTCGCGTTCAGCCTTGCGCACAGGCGGTTCTCCTTGCGTATTGTAAGATGCCTCCGGCGGCCAGGGGGAGAAGCCTCCCCCTGGACCCGGCGTTCTGCTTCGCGTCAGTCACCGGCCACTTCTTCTCATCCGCTCACTCAGGCCAGCCCCGCATCCGTCCATGGCGCCGCCGGTTCCGGCGTGCGCAGGTGCGCGGCCTCCCCGGAGGGCGAAACCCGCAGGCGGCTTTGCGCCGAGTAATGTTTCGTCCTCCGGGGCCGCGAATCGCGCACACGGAACCGGAAAACGAAAACCCCGGGCGACCTTGCACCGAATACCGTCCGCCCTCCCGGCCGCGCATCGCGCAGGCCGGGACCGGAGAACGAAATCCCGGCGCCTCTCAAATCTCCCTGGCCATGTTCGCCAAAAGCCTGGCCAGCACCTGCTTCATGGCGGGCAGATGCCTCTGCCCGCCCGAGCGCATCTCCTCCACGGTCTGCACGTAGGGGCCGGGGACCAGATCGTCCACGCCTCCCACGGTCAGATCCTCCATGCTCTGCGCGGTGGTCTCCAGGTGAAACTGCAACCCCACCAGCTTCGCGCCCACGGCGAAGGCCTGGTTCGCGCACGCCTCCGACGAGGCGGCCGTCACGGCCCCGCGCGGCACGGAGAACGTCTCGCCGTGCCAATGAAAGGCCGTGAACTCCGCCGGGATTCCCGCGAAGGCGGGACACCCCGCGCCCCAGGGCGTCAGCTTCACGGGGAACCAGCCGATCTCGCGGTGGGGGTTCTTCGTCACGTGCCCGCCCAGCACCTCGGCCAGCAGCTGCGCGCCCAGGCACACGCCCAGCACGCTTCGCCCGCGCGCCACGGCGAGCTTCATGCACTCCTTCTCAGCCGCGAGCCAGGGGAACTCCAGCTCGTCGTGAAC
Source organism: Verrucomicrobiota bacterium (assembly GCA_029974925.1). Lineage (GTDB taxonomy): Bacteria > Verrucomicrobiota > Verrucomicrobiia > Limisphaerales > UBA8199 > JARKQH01. Next base: position 2,555 of record JARKQH010000072.1, on the reverse strand, counting down.
GCTCATGGGGCCGCCCATGACCACCAGCAGGTCGAAGGAGGACGGCTCCGGCAGCGGGTCGCCCGCGTAGACGCGGCAGCGTGTGAGCGGATGGCCACGTTCGGCCGCCCAGAGGGCGATGCCTGCGGGGTCTTCGAAATGCACGTGTTCGATGGATTGGATTCTCATGGCGGAACTCCTGCCCGGTGGTGTCCGTCTTTGGCCCGCGCGTCAAGGGCCTGGGCGCAAGTTGTGTTTGCGCCATGGGTGCGGGTGTTGCTATCACCTCGGGCCATGCCCCTCTCGTTCTCCGTCATCGTCCCGGTGCTGGGCGAGGAAGCCCTGGTGAACCGCCTTGTGGATCACGTGCGCACCGTGGGCTACGGCCGCAACGTGGAGATCGTCATCGCGGACGGCCACCCCGAGAGGACCACCCTGGCCGCGCTGTCTCGCCCCAACGTGAAGGCCGTGCCCGCCCCGCGCGGCAGGGCCAGACAGATGAACGCCGGGGCCAGGCAGGCCACGGGCGAGGTGCTTCTTTTCCTGCACGCGGACTGCGCACTCCCGGCCGGAGCCTTCGAGGCCATGGAGCGGACGCTCGCCCAGGGCCGCCACGCGGGCGCGTTCGACCTGGCCATCCGCTCGGACTCCCTCTCCCTCAGGCTGGTCGCGGCCGTGGCCACCCTGCGCTCCCGCCTCACGCGCACCCCCTACGGCGACCAGGGCATCTTCGTCACCCGCAAGGCCTTCGACGCCGTGGGCGGCTTCGCCGACCTGCCCATCCTGGAGGACGTGGACTTCATCCGCAGGCTTCGCCGCGCGGGCGCGCGCCCGGGCTTCGCCAAGGGCCGCGTGACCACCCTGCCCCGGCGCTGGGAGGCCGACGGCGTCTGGCGCAGAACCCTCGCCAACTGGGCCATCATCGCCCTGTACCTGCTGGGCGCGCCGCCCGGGAAGCTCGTCTCCCTCAACGAACTGAAACCGAAAAAAGGAGCGCGCGCATGAGTGGCGGTCCCTGCATCCTGTTCATGGTCCGCTGGCCCAGGCCCGGGCGCACCAAGACGCGCATCGCGCAGGCCCTGGGGGACGAGACGGCGGCGGCGCTGTACCGGGCCTTCGTGGAGGACATGCTCGAAGCGCTGGACGGCTGCGGTGCGCAGGTGGCGGTCTGGGTCGATCCGGCCGAGGACACCCACCGCGTGCGGGCCTGGCTGGGCGAGGGGCGCAAGTACCTGCCCCAGCCCGAGGGCGACCTGGGCGCGCGCATGGAGCGCGCCTTCCAGTGGGCGTTCTGCCAGGGGTACGGCTCGGCCGCCGCGCTGGGCTCGGACCTGCCGCACCTGACGGGCAAGGGGGCGCACCAGCTGGTGCGGCTCCTGCGCTCGGAACCGGCCCTGGTGGGGCCGAGCCCGGACGGCGGCTACTGGACCATCGGCTTCTCGGCCGCGCGCTACACCCCCGGCGCGTTCAGGAACATGCCCTGGAGCACCCCCGAACTTTTAGCGCGCACCATGGGCGTGCTGGAGCCGCTGCAACCGGCCATTCTGCCCGAACTGCACGACATGGACACGGCCGAAGACCTGCGGAAGCTGCTGGAGGCATGCCCGGCCGGAACCGCACGCAGGACAGTGGAGATACTCAAGTCTTTGTCTGAGGCACTGTAGAATGAAGGACGCGGGGTCGACCCGAGAACCTGTCAAGCCGCGAAATAACGGCTATACATACTAAACAACGCATCAATATTGCATTTCGCTTGAAGCGAAACGCATCCAACCGCACCCACAAATGCACTCATTCCATTGCCTGCCGTACCATCACACCACTCAAAACAACTTAACAACAAATTTAAAATTCAAAAACCACAACCACAAACGGCAATTAACGACTAACAACTAAACACTGCATAAGATATTCATCAAAAATCTCTCGCATTTCATCACTTAGCCTCTCCATAAACACCATCCACAACCGATCAATCTCGCGCACCACCCTGGAGTCCCACCCATGATTATTCTCTGACTCTAATTTTATCCGAGAATATGTCAAATGAGCACACTGTTTATTTGCCTTACGCACAAGATACTTCATCTCTTCAGACTCACATTCGTCCCAGCCAATGACATAATGGCTCACAACGACATCATCCAATGACGGAGTATCAAAGAAAAAATCACGCAACACCCAAAATGAACAACCAAACTTTCCAATGCAAAGCTATGACACGCCTGAAAATTTCTTGAACCAGACAAATACACAGCTGCACTTTTCAATGTAACATACTCGCACACAACATGCTTCACAGCATCAACCAGCTGCTCTCGAGTTGGCATAATCACCCCATTTCAAACTCAAAAGATCCGTCCAACACAATCAGTGCGAAACAAACAACACATCACACTTTCTCTATCTTCACCGCAGTGCCGTAACAGAGCACCTCAGTCACTCCGGCGGCGACCTCGTTGGCGTCGTAGCGCATGCCGATCACGGCGTTGGCTCCAAGTTCCGCCGCGTGGACGGCCATGATGTCGTAGGCTTCCTGGCGGGTGCGCTCGCACAGTTCGGCGTACATGGATATC
>JARKQH010000027.1 GCA_029974925.1 Verrucomicrobiota bacterium | reverse complement strand
AATGGCGTTGTAGTCGGGAAACTCAAGCGGCAGCAGGCGCAAAGTGGGCAGTTCCATGTCGAATTGCGGCAGCTCGGGCGGCCGCGGACTGGGACGCGGAACGTAAACGTAATTGACCGAGGGCTCGACAATGTGCCGCACGCCGTCCATGTCGAAGAGTTTGTTTTGAATGCCGGGCCAAAGCCGGGAGACCTTGAAGGTCGCCTCGGCCCCGGTGTTGAACACCCCGCGGGAGGCCTCGTCGGTGGTGCCGCCGGGGCCGCTGGCTTCGCCATAATAGGTGAACCGTCCGCCGACCCGCGGCGTGATGTTGAGCCAGCCGAAGAAGGTCTGCGGGAGGAGAACCTGGTGATAGGTGTCCGCGCGGGCGGCCTCGTAATTCAGGCCGGGAGCCGGCCCGTAAATGCCCGTGTCCTCGGCGAAACGCCGGCGATAGTAGCCCGCCGAACTTTCGCTTTCGTAATAGAAGGGCGTGGGGCCCAGTTGCTGGCGGTAGCCGGTCAGCCGGATTTCCGGCAGGCGCTCGACGGTCTCGAGAAAGTCGTTGATGCGGGGTTGGGCGTAAAGGTCCAAACTGAAGTTGTCCCAGAACTTCGTAGCCTCAAAGAAGGTGCTTGGCTGCGGGTTCTGCCGGTACTCGGACTCGAAAAAGTCGCGCGTCACCCCCAGGTCACTCTGGTAGCGCACCACGGACAACAGTTGCAGGTTGGTGGCCGGCATCGCCTGGTAGGAAAACCACACCCGCTGGCGGTCCTCGGGAATCGCCACGTCCTTGAGGGTGGCGTTGGGGTCCTGGTCGTGCAGGTAGTAATACTTGATGGTGCCGTGGCCCCACCGCCCCAGGTTGTAGTTCAGGTCCGGCCCCAGACCCACCCCCCGCTCCGTGCGGTAATCCACGTGCACCGCCCCGTCGAAATCGTCGCTGAGGTAGAACAGGTAGCTGGAAAGCAGGTAGGCGCCGTAAGAGCCGCGGTAGCCGGGGGTGAAGGTGAAATGGTTCGAGCGGGGCCCGAGCTTGCGGGAATAATACGGAAAATAGAACACGGGCACCTGGCCCACGTATAAAGTCGCATCCCGAGCCACCACTTTTTCGCCTGGAATAATTCGGATGCTCCGGGCGCGCAACTTGAGCAGCGGCTGGGAGAAATCTTCCGTCGTGATCAAGGCGTTGGTGGCCGTATAGACGCGGTTGGTCAGGTCGGCCTCGAGGTTCTCCCCGGAGGCGAAGACGGGGGGTTTGCCGGTGCGAAACTGGCGGGACTGCATCTGGCGGGTGAGGAAATTGTAGCGAATGTGCTCACTGGCCCAAACCTGGTCGTCCTGCTGAATCCGCACCCGTCCCTCGGCGATGACTTCGCCGGAAGTCTGATGGACGGCCACCTGCTCCGCCGTCAGCACGGCCGTGCCGTAGCGGACCAAAACCCCGTTGGTTGCCACCGCAATGCCGGTCTGGAAATCGTAAATGACCCCGCTGCCGCTGCCGAGCGCCTCGATTTCCCAATCCGGCAGGCGCTGCGCCGGGAGCAAGCCCGGCAGCGCCAGCCAGCCCAACGCCAGGGTACAAATGATGCGCAGACAAGACATTCGGCGAAGGCGAGCTAAGCAGAACCGCCTGCCGCTGCCAAGCCGATTTGAGAATGGCACGTGACCTGCAATCAAAATCCCGAGATTGAATGGCGACCAAGATTAAAATGCTTAAATTGCTGCAGGAGATGCAGGGCTTGACCCACGTCACCTGCCGGCGCCCCACCCCCCGGCATCCGGGTCTGATTGCCGTGCAAATCCGTATGGAACTCCGGGACCGGGCGTCCCAGCTCAAGCGCGTCCTGCCCGTCATTGACCACGAACCTCCCGATATCCCCCATCCGGTCAAAATCAGGCACTTGCAGCCGGAATCCGCCGCCCAGCCCCTGAACCGGGCCATTTAAAGCCTTTCCCTGCCGAAAGCCTGTCGGGACCCCCGAAGATTCGCCCCGATACCCCCTGCTTCCCAAAGCCGGCGTACGGAACCCAAAGCCGGCGGTGGGCTTCCCTCGCCTTCCTCCGGCTCGCAAGGCGCCTGGTCCCCCGTGTCCCGGTTGACACCTCCCTGCGCAAAAACAAGGCAACGCGCCTCCGGGGGGGCGTCGAGTTTTCTGCGAGCCACTGTGGGCAAATGGATGAATCAAGGCCGCCGGCACGCACCGGAGGGGACAGGGCCGGGATTGGGACACTGGAACTGCGGCTCGCCTGGCTTGAGCCTGTCGAGCTGATCCCCCTCTTTTTTCCCTCTTTTCGTCCTGGCGTCCGGTGCGCCGGGATGGCCCGCGCTTGCGCCTTGCATGAATGCGTCAAACCCCGACAATGGGCGCGGCTTTTTATGCGGCTGCTGATCAGCTCGTATCACTTTGACGCGATGCCGGAGGGAATCTGCACCGGGCGTCTGGTTCGCGCCCTGTTGAATGCGGGCTGCCGCATTACTCTCGTCACGTCGGATGAAGCCGACTGCTCGTTCGCACACCCTCAGCTTGAATATGTCCGGGTGCCGTCCCCTCGGGTGCCGCACCTCGTGTTTGCACTGCTTTCGCGGCTCTACCGCGCGCCCGGATCCTTCGTCCTTTGGTGCCGGCGTGTCGCAGCCAAGGCCGCCGGCTTGGAGCGCCACGATCTGATTTACGGCCGCTCCGCCCCGATCAGCAGCGCGGAGGCCGCCCGCTTGATCGCCAGCCGGTTGCGGCGCCCTTACTGGATTCATTACAGCGACCCCTTCCCCGCGCCCTGGGTGGCCGCCGGCACCCACTTGTTTCGTCGTCTTCGCCATTATTCCCGCCGCTTGCTGCGCCCGGCGCAGGCCATCACGTTCACCACGCCGGAAGCCCTGGCGTTTCAAGAGAAGTGCCTTGGGTTTCCCCTGGCGGAAAAGTCCTTTGTGTTGCCGCATGTGGCGCCCGAACCCGCCTGGCTGCCGGCGCGGTCCGAGCCCCCCTCGACCTTCGCCTACCTTGGCTCATTTTATGGCAAACGAAACGCCCGCGCCTTGCTCGAGGGCTTCGCGCGCCACCGCCAATCCAGGCCCGGCTCACGCTTTGTCTTCGTCGGCGCCGACCCCGCCACGGTGCTGCCGGACGCCGAGCGCCTGGGTATTGTTGCTGCCGTGGAAGTGCGTCCCCGGGTCAAGGACGTCAAGCCGGCGATGGCCGATGCGGACGTGCTGGTCGCCCTGGATGCCGATTTCGGCGAGCCGGTCTTCATGACCACCAAGATCGTCGAATACCTCATGGTCAATCGCACGGTGTTGATGGTGAGTCCCGAGTCCAGCTCCAGCGCCCGCCTGGTGCGCCGTTTTCCAGAAACGGCCATCCTGGCGCCGGGGGAGGACCCGGCCCGGATTGCCGCCAGCATGACGGCGGCCCTCCAGCTCAGGGGGGGACGCGAAGACTTTGCGCGCCGATTCCAAGGCATGAGCGATTTCAGCGCGCCCCGCGTGGCCGCGCAATTCCTGGCCGAGGCGGCCCGGCGGACCGGCGCCTGAAGCACCCGGCATCGGTCCCATGGCCCGGCTTACCCCATTGCTCGCCCGCGCCCGCAGCTCCGCCGTGATCTGGGCCTGGGCCTTCAACGGGCTCCGCCTGGCTTCGGGCCTGATCCTCCTTCCCTTGCTGGCGTATCAACTGCCGAAAGCCGAATTCGGCATGTATTACGTCTTCCTCAGTGTCACCGCCCTGCTGCCCCTCCTGGACGCCAGCTTTTCGGCCACGGTCGGGCGGTTCGTAACCTACGCCATGAGCGGCGCGACCTCCTTGCAGCCCCAAGGCCTCGCCGACCCCGCGTCAGTAACCGGCACGCCCAATCTCCCCTTGCTCCGGCAGCTTCTCCAAACCACCCGCGCCCTCTACGGCTGCCTTGCTCTGCTGGCTTTTATCGCCATGGGCATTTGGGGCACCGTGCTGGTCGCGGCGGGCGCCAGCGAGACGGCTTCGCCGGCCTGGACCTGGTTGTCATGGGCAGTCGCCCTCGCCGGCGCGACCATCGAGCTCTATTCCGTCTGGTGGAACACGTTTCTTTATTACTGCAACCGGGTGCGGGAAAGCGCGGCGATTTCTTTTACAACATACGGGACCCGGATTGTGCTGGCCTGCCTGCTGCTCTGGCTGGGGGCGGGCCTCATGAGTGTGCCTTTGGGGGGCATCACGGGCGCCTTGCTCAACCGCTGGCTGTCCCGGCGAAAATGCCGCGAGGTGCTGGGAGCGTTCGAACCCGGCCAGCCTGAGGCCCGCGCTCCCCTGCTGCTCGGGTTGATTTGGCCCAATAGCTGGCGCCTCGGGCTTCAACTGCTCAGCACCTACGTGCGAAACGCGGCTTTAACCACCCTCTGCGTCTCCCTCTATGGCCTGGCGGCCAACGGCGCCTACGGGCTTTCCGTTCAGATCATCGGCATCGCCGCCGGCATGGCCACGGTCTGGACGTCGGTCAAATGGCCCGCGGTTGGCCAACTGCGCGCGGCGCACCACTTCGACGCCCTGCGCGTCATGTTGTGGCCGCGCATGTGGCTGCAAATTCTCACCTTCCTGTTGTTGGGCGCCGCCGCCATCCTGGCCGGGCCCCCCTTGCTGGAATGGCTCGGCACCGATAAAGCTCTCGTGGCGCGCTCCTGGCTGGTGCTCCTGGCAGTCAACGCCCTCCTCGAAATGGGCTACCTCTTCTGGGGAACCCTGCTCTCGGTGGAAAACCGCATTCCCACACTCTGGTCCACCGTGGCGACCAACGCGGGCAGCATCCTGCTGGCCCTGGCGCTGGCCCGGTGGTCGGGTCTGGGGATGCTCGCACTGATTCTGGCGCCGTTGCTGTCGGGACTCTTGTTCCTGTATTGGTATTGGCCGGTGGCGGGGGCTCGGAGCCTGGGCGTGTCCCTCCTGCCGTTCATGTTTTCGGGGCCGGGGCCCCATTCGAAAACCCGCTAATCGGCCACCACCGCGCGGTAAAACCGGGTCGGCAGATTGGTCACCGCGGGGTCGGCAACCCGCACCCAGCCGGCCACCGGCGTGGCCTGGGCAACCGGCTCCCAGTCCCGCAAATTGGTTGAGGCCTCGACGGTCACAGTTTTGAATGCCGGCACCCCTTCAATCTCGAACTCGAAGCCGCCGGGTGTGATTTGCGGGCTCTGCGCCGAAATGACAAGTCTCAGCGGCGGCTCGGGCAGGCCCGGGGACGCAAACGTGGCAACCGCCCGCCCCAGCAGTTCGCCGCCGAGCATGGTTTCATGGACCGTATTGTACTCGTTGTAGTAATAGATTGTCTGGTTGGTGTAAGGGGTTTCACCGAACTGGTCCACGAACCACTGCTCGGCATCCACCAGGTGATCGCATAAATCCCGGTGCTGCCGTATCCACCCGTTCAACAGCATCAACAGGTTGCTGTTGTTGGCCGTCCAAGTCGTCCCCGTGCGATCAAGGGTCCAGCCCACGGTGGTAAAGCCGTTGGACCGGCCCAAGGCCCAGAGATTCGTGATCGCCTGAAACGCATTGGTGATGTAATTCGCCTGCGCCTTGTCCGGCCCGAGAAAATCGTTGTGCCCGCCGCGCACGGTGTAGAGGATTCGCGGATACTGGGCGTTGGTCCGAAACAGGGAGTTGGCCGGCCAGCGGTGCTCCATGCTGTTGGTGTTGCCCACGTTTCGCGCCGAGACCAGCGTGCCGCCCACCGCTGAGTTGGTTAAAATGGAATACAGGCCCCAGGTTTCCGGTGTTTCACACCAAAACCAGGTCCACGGATTGCTGACGGTCTTGGAATCGCCGTCAATGACCAGCCCCACCCGCGGCACCAAGGCGTCCACCTGGCACACCTCGTTGCTGGTCAGCGCCCGGTCAAAATAGGCAAAACCGCGAATGACACCCAGCCAGCCGCAGTTCGTGTTGGCGAGCGAATTCCGCCAGGCAAAGCGCAGCACCGTGGGCGAGGCGGTTATCGGGTAAGCGCTGACGAAATGGGTCGCAGCCCGCGGATAGTCGGTCCGGTAAAACCCTTCACCTCCCGCCGGACCCGAAGCCAGCGAGGCTACGAAAAAGGAATTGTACGCGTTGATATGTCCGGTCCCAATCTGACTCTGCGTTCCATTGAAGAAATACGGTCGCGGCGTCCACCACGCATGGTACGAACAAATCGGATTAAGCGTCTCACCCTGCGCCCCCGGCCCGGTCAGCTCGAAAATGCAGTTGTTCACGTTGTTGCTGACATTCGGGTAATAGGCCGGCGCGCCCCAAACGATGACCGTCCGGCCCGCCGGCGTGGGGGGGAGGTTCGTGAAATAAAGGCCGTTGTTGTTGGTCTGGTTCGGAAATTCGAGCCCTCCCCGCAACCGATGGAGGGTGCCGAGGACCACGCCGGTGTTGTTCAAAGACAGCGGGGGGCCTGACGGGGTGTTCAGGTCGGCCGAAAAGAAGGCGAAGTCCGCCAGGTTCGTCAGCAGGCCGGCCGTTTCCAGACCGCGCACAAAATCATAAACCTGCTGGCGTCCGGCGGGGGAGGTCACCGCAACCCGGGCGCAATAATCGCGCGCCACTCCTGCGGCATCCGGCTGGTCAGCCGTTGCGCCCGACGCCAGACCCCCGAGCAAGACCCAACACACACTTCGCGGCCACCAACGCATAAAGCGAACTTGACAAAAGAGCCCGGGGCTGTCAACGCAAAAGTTTGATCCGGGGATTGACGGCGGGCCGGGAGGTGGTGTATCCATTAATTGGGTCTGAGCAGATTCAAGATGTACGTATGGACCATGCTTGGGCGCCTGTGCATCCGAAGAAAGGCATGAAATGAACAAGACCCGTTCAGACAACACGGCCCCTGCGCCGGCCGAGCCGACCCCAAGACTCAACCCGCGGCGCAACGACCAGGAACGATCCCCCGGTGAATCCCTGAACCTGTCACCCGATCGCATTAGCCAGGGGGCTTCCACCACAACCGGGTTGTTGGCTGAAATCCTGGCGCAGACCGAGCAAACCGGCCAGGTTCGTCATTGGGGCATCAACGAGTGACGGGCTGCCAAACCGGGCAGCTCCACGGGCCGGAATGGAAGGGCGCGACTGGGGGCTTGACAGCCCGGGTGTCGCTTTTTGCATAGTACGAATACGTTAATCAGCGGCCGATCAGAAGGCAGCGCTTGATGGGTTTCGGTTGCCAGTTTTCTGGTTGCCGCCAATATCGGGCCGTCCCGATCAACCACGGCATGAAAACGCCACGCGGCATCCGCCCGCGCGACATAACAGAGCCCAACGGCCGACAAAGGGCCGGGCGGGTTGGTGCCACGAAACGCCGCTCGTCCGCCGCCGTAGCGAGACGGTTTGCCGCCTGGGCGTGGCGCGGGCTGGCAGTCGGCTGGTTTGGTTTCGGTCTGATGCCAATCCCGGGTTCGGCCGAGGTGGCTGTCGCGGAAACCAATGCCCCGGCGCTTGCGTCCGACACCGGGGTGGCCGAAACCAACTTCCTGCGCACCCTGGAGGCCATTCGCGAACTGCACGAGCAGCTCCAGTCCAACCAGCTTGCCATTACCCGTACGGCCGAGGAAGTTCGCGCCGCAGCCGCCGGCCACGCCGCCTTGCTCTCGAACGGCCTGCAGAGCCTCGAGCAAAGCCTCGCGGCGCAGCGTGAAACCCTGTCGGCCCAAAACGCGCGCGAGCTCGAAGCCCTCCAGGCCTCGAACCGCAGCACCCTGATTGTCGGCGGCACCTTCGCCGCTCTGGCCTCGCTGGCGGCTTTGATTATTGCTTATTTCCAGTGGCGGATGAGCAAGGCCTGGGCAAACCTGGCGGCGGGGCTGCCGCGCGCGTATGGCACGGCTTGCGATGCGGTTCTGGCCTCCGCGGGTGAGGGGCAGCCGCAGCCGGCCCTCGAGGGAGCGCCTCCGGATTCGACCCAGCGGTTGCTCGGGAGCCTCGAACAGCTTGAACGCCGCATTTCGCAACTGGAGCAACTTTCGGCCCCGGCGCCGCCGGGGGCGGCGCTGGACCCGGCCGCCGGCGGCAACGGCGGCTCGGAAGGCAACGCCGGCAACCCGGATCGGATTGCGGCGTTGCTTCAGGAGGGCAAGGCGCTGCTCAAGGCCGGGGATTGGGAGGGCGCTATTGCTCGTTTTGACGAGGTGTTGACGCTCAACCCGAATCACGGCGAGGCCCTGCTCAAAAAAGGCACGGCTCTCGAACGGCTGCAAAAGCTCCACGAAGCCTTCGAGTGCTACGACCGGGCCATTGCGGTCAACGACTCGATGGCCCTGGCGTATTTGCACAAAGGCGGCCTTTACAACCGGCTCGAGCGGTTCAAGGAAGCCTTGGAATGTTACGAAAAAGCGCTCCAAACCCACGACGACCGGCACGCCTGAGCGCCGCCGCCAGGCCGTCGGTCCCCCGGGTCCGGCCAGGATGAAACCGGGCTGTCATGAACCTGTTGCTTCACCGCCGCGCTGACTCCGCGCTGAGCGAGCTGGACGAGCTGCGTAGAATCCTGGACCGCCTGCGATCCTCGGACCCCCAGACCCGGTTCGCCGTCGGCGCCGGCGTCTGTCTTGCCAACATTGATTTCCTCCGCCGCTTCTCCGGCATCGAAGCGTTCCGCCGCATCCCGGCCGAGGACCAAAAACGCTTTTGCCAGGACCTCAACGATCTGGAACTGGGCTTGAGAAGTCAGGAACCCGGCATGGCCATCGGGGTGGGGCTTTACCGGATTTGGCTGACCGACGCGCTGGCCGAGCGTTATATCGTGGCCGATTTGCTGGGGGAGGAACTGGCGGAACTGAGCCGCCGCGCCGCCAGCGCCTGAAAGCCTGCGCGGTGGACGCGTGGAGGCGGCACGCGCAGAATTGAGCTTTCCAAGACGCGGCGGAGGGTATTCAATCCGACAGTCACATGATGAGCCAGCCGTCAACCCGCGCTGCCAACCCCGCGGCGGTTTCGCGCCGCGAATTCATCTCCACCACCTCGAGAGCCGCCGCCGGCGCCGCCGCGGCGTTTCCCTTCGTCTCCCCCGGGAGGGTGCTCGGCGCCAACGACCGCATCGGCGTGGGGTTCATTGGAGTGGGCGGACGCGGCCGGAGCCACGTGGCCACAGTGCAGCGGCTGATCGAGGCCGGGGAGAACCTGCGGATCGCCGCCGTCAACGACGTGTTTCGCTACCGGCTCGAGGAGGCGGCCAGGCCGACGGGGGCCAAGGCGTTCCTGAAGCACACGGATTTGCTGGCGGAAGCGGGCGTGGACGTGGTGTGCGTGGCGACGCCGGACCGGCTGCATGTGCCGCAGGCGCTGGATGCGATTCGCGCCGGCAAGGATGTCTTTTGCGAAAAGCCGATGGGCCACTGGTCGCAATTCGACCTGGCGCGTCAGTTTTGTGAGGAAACCCGGCGGCTCGGACGCGTCGTGCAGATTGGGAACCAGGGCAATTCGAGTCCCGCCTGGGGCCAGGTGCGCGACCTCGTGCAGCAGGGCGCCATCGGCCGGTTGCAGCATGTCCAGGCCGGCTTCTATCGCGACGGCGATTGGGGGGAACGCATGCCCATCCCCGACCCGGACGCGGCCCCGGGGCCGGACCTGGACTGGGAGGCGTTCCTGGGCGATGCCCCCAAAGTCCCGTTCACGGTCCAGCGCTTCTTTAGCTGGCGCAAATACCTGGACTATGCCGGCGGGCCCTGCACCGACCTGGTCCCGCACGTGCTGACGCCTTTCGTCAGCGCGCTGGGCCTCACGTATCCCGACCGCGCGGTCGGCTCCGGCGGCATTTTCAAATACACGACCTACGACCGCGAGGTGCCGGACACCTTCAACATGTGCCTGGATTATCCCGAGAAGGCCTCGGTGGTGCTCGTCTGCACGCTGAGCAACGAATATCCCACCGAGCCCGCCATCCGCGGCGACGAAGGGACCCTCACTCTCCAGAATCCGGGCAGTTGGTCGGAAGGATTCGACAGCCTCACGCTCATCTCCAGGAAAGGGGAACGCAAGGTGATCCCCGGCACGAAGACCGAGGCCCTGAGCCTCCATTGGCAGAATTTCCTTCAGTGTGTCCGGTCACGCGAGAAACCCGTGAGCGACGTCGAATTCGGCCTCAAGGTGCAGGCCGCCATGTGCATGGCCATGGAGAGTTTCCTCAAGGAAAAGGTGGCGAAGTTTGACCACCAGAAACTTAAAATCGTGCTTTGAACAAACCCATGAAATGCCGCTCCCTTCCTTCCCGAACGGCGGCCGCTCTGGCGGTCCTCGCCGCGTGGACCGCCCTGTCGCTGCTCGCGGCGGCGGCCGAAGGCTTGCGGGCTGGCACCGACTCCCGGCCGAACCGCATCACCCTCAGCTTTCGCGACAAGCCGGTGATGGTTTATGAATTTGCGCCGGACCGGTACAAGCCCTACGTGAAGGAACTCCGCACGCTCCGCGGGGAAAACGTGCTGTTGGACGCCCCGGCCGACCATTTGCACCACCATGCCCTGATGTATGGCATCAAGGTCAACGGGGTGAATTTTTGGGAGGAAATCTCCGGCAGCGGCGTGCAGCGGGTGATTCAGACCGCCGATCCGGAACTGACCACGGACCGCGACGGGTTGCCGGCGGCCATCCTCCGGCAGGAATTGGCCTGGGTGCCGGCGGCGGACGCCTTCCTGCCAGTCACCCACCTGCCGGTGCTGCTCAGGGAAAACCGCACCCTGACCCTGACGATTGATGAAAAGGCGTCCGAAGTGGCCCTCCTCTGGCACTCGCGCTTCACCGTGGGCAACCAGACCAACACCGTCGTGCTCACCGGCTCCAGTTATCACGGCCTGGGCGTGCGGTTCCTGCGCGAGCTCGATCCCGTCGCGGCGCATCTCACGCCGGCCGGACCGCCCGACCTGGCCAACAACCGCCAGGATGTCACCGCCCACCCCTGGGAGGCGGTGCGGTTTGACGCGCCGGGCCGGCCGGCCACCCTCGCGTTGTTCGGCGCTCCCGGCAACCCCCGCGGCAACCCCCATTTCTTCGCCATGCGCACGCCCTTTGCCTACTTGTCGGCGACGCAGCGGCTTGACCAGGAACCCCTGATTTACCGGGCGGGCGACACGTTCGAACTCCGGTACCTGATCACACTTTATTCCGAAATCAAAACGCCCGAAGCGCTGGCCGCCCGGGCCCGCCGCTTTGCCGCTTCCCCCCAACCTTGAACCCTTGACCCAGGAAAGCTCATGGCCAGGATTGCGATTGGAATCAACCTCGAATTCGTTCGCCACCACGACAAACCCTTCGAGTGGGGCGTGGAAAAAGCCGCGGAACTCGGTTACGACTATGTCGAGCCGATGGTGCATTGGGGCCGCGAATTGCTTAGCGAGGCCGGCTATTTCCACAGCGTGTCCATGCTGGACGATCCTTACCGCGTGAAGCGCGCGTGTGAGAAGGCCGGCGTCCGGCTCTCCGGGCTCTCGACTCACACGCCGCTCTGCAAACCGGAGATCAGTGTGGAATATCTCAAGCAAGCCATCCGCTTTGCCGCCGAGTGCGGCGCTCCGGTGGTCAATACCGACGAAGGCCCCAAACCCAAATGGACAACGGTGGAGGAAGACCACGTCCTGATGCGGTACACGCTGATGGAAGCGGCCAAAGTGGCGGAACCGCGCGGCATTCTCATCGGCCTGGAGCCGCACCAGCAATACAGCCGGCATCCGGAAGGTCTGGACCGCATCTACCGGCTGGTGAAAAGCCCGGTGATCGGCATCAACTTCGACACCGGCAACAGTTACTTGTGCGGCCACGATCCCTACCAGTGGCTCAATCGCGTCGTCGGCCGGCTCGTCCACCTCCACGCCAAGGACATCTCCATCCAGCAATCCTCTTCCGAACGCGGCAAAGTCACCGGCACCCCGGTCGGCTGTGCTTGTGGCGAAGGCGTAATGGATTGGGCGCGAATCATCCGCCTCTGTCGCAAGGCCAAACGGGACATCGTGCTGTCGGTCGAGTGCGGCACCGTGGAGCAGGCGGCCGCCTCCATCAAACACCTGCGCGCCCTGCTCAAGTAAGGCTTCCCGGCGCAATTTGCGGCGGGCTGAATCCACTTCGCAGCCTCCGGGTTCGTGCGCCGCCTGACCTCGCGGGGACGAACCGGATTGTTCGTATCGGCCCGCTCCGGCCTCGGGTGTCTTCCTCCCGCCCCCGGCCAAAATCCCCGCTTGCGCTCGGCGGGGCGAATGCTATTTGTCTCCATCAATATGAACTACAAGATTTCTCGTCGCGCGGCAGCCCTGTCCCCCTCCCTCACCCTGGCGATTGACTCGAAGGCCAAGCAAATGAAGGCCGAGGGACAGGACGTGGTCGGATTTGGAGCGGGTGAACCGGACTTTGACACGCCGCAGCACATCAAGGACGCGGCCGCCAAAGCCCTCGCCGCCGGATTTACGAAGTACACCCCCGCGGCCGGCATCCCCGAACTGCGCCAGGCCATCGCCGATAAACACAAACGCGACAATAATCTGACCTACAAGCCCTCCCAGATCATCGTCTCCTGCGGCGGCAAACATTCGTGCTACAATGTGATCATCGCCACGTGCGAGGAGGGCGATGAGGTGATCATCCCGGCGCCTTACTGGCTCAGCTACCCGGAAATGGTGAAGCTGGCCGGGGCGACGCCCGTTATTGTGCAGACGACCGACCGCACCGAGTTCAAGCTCACCCCCGAGGCGTTGCGCCAGGCCATCACCCCCAAGACCCGGCTGCTGGTCTTGAACAGCCCGAGCAACCCGACCGGCACTGTCTATACCCCCGAGGAAATCAAGGCGCTGGGCGACATTTGTGTCGAAAAAGGCGTGCTGATCATGAGCGATGAGATTTACGAGCATCTGCTTTACGATGGCGCGACGCACCGGAGCGTGGCGTCTTTCTCGCCGGCGCATCTGGAGCACACGATTATTGTGCACGGGTTTGCCAAGGCCTGGAGCATGACCGGCTGGCGCCTGGGGTGGTGCGCCGCGCCCGAACCCATCGCCAAGGCCATTGACGCCATTCAAAGCCACAGCACCAGCAACCCCACCTCCTTCGCCCAGAAGGGGGCCGTGGCGGCCCTGACCGGGCCCCAGGACCACCTGAAGACCTGGCTGGCCGAGTTTGACAAGCGGCGCCTGTTCGCCTGGAAGAAGCTTAACAGCATCCCCGGCATCAGTTGTGTCAACGCCAAAGGGGCGTTCTATCTCTTTCCGAACATCTCCCGGACCGGCCTCAAATCCACCGAGTTCTGCGCCCGCCTGCTCGAGAGCGAGAAAGTGGCGGCGGTGCCGGGCATCGCGTTCGGAGCGGACGACTACATTCGCCTCAGCTACGCCACCAGCCTCGCCAACATTGAGAAGGGGCTCGAACGTCTCGAGCGGTTTTGCCGCACGCTGGTGCGATAGCCGCACCCCCGGCTTCTCAAAGCCGCGACGGCGGGAGACCCCCCCGGCTGGTGCGCTCCGGGTTGACAGGCCCCCCTGCCGGGGTCAACCATCCACGGCATGAGCGACATTATTTATCCCAGGAGCCCGCGCGAGGTCATGTGCGGCTGGATGCACCTGCCTCGGTTTGTGGACAAAATCCGGTTGCATCTGGCGGGGAAGCTCGCCCCGGATTACCAGCCGAACTTTTGCAAGGGGTTTGACGGGCTGTGGCTCGAAACCGCCGGGGTCAAGGCGGAGGAATTCATCGAAGTGGTCCGGCGCAGCATCACGGACGGGGAAGTCTGCGACTGGGTGCGCCAGAACGTGCACCAGCCCGAATCGGTCAAGGCCGCCCACCGGGAGCACATGCTCAATTACCCGCGGCCGGACGATGCGGAAATGCAGGCGCGATTGAAATGGCGCAAGGAGCAGGCCGGCCTGGGCCATCGCGACGATATCAAGACCTTCGTGGATTTCATTGACGCGGACGAGAAGCGGATTTGAGCTGCCGGTTTTTGCCCTGCAACCCGGCTGAGGCCGCGCGGGCGCCCGGCTGCTCGCCTGTCGCGCCGCCGCCGCGGAAATGTACTCCGCTGAATCGCGACCGGCGGTTCCCGTTGTGACGAGCGGCTCCGGACCCAGCCGGCAAAACAGGATGGCCGCACCGCTCAGTGCGCGCCGTCGAGGGCCCGTTTGACGGCGGCAATGACCCGGCGCTGGACCGACAGGGGTTTGCCCGGGATGCGCGCTCCGGCCGCCGCCGGGTGGCCGCCCCCGCCGAATTGCGCCGCGATTTCGTTCACGTTGATCTTGTCGCTCTTGGACCGCAGGCTGATGCGGGTGAGCTCGGGCTCGATTTCCTCGAAGACGCAGGCGACCACCACGGGGGCGATGGCGCGAATATGGTCAATCAAACCTTCGGAGTCGCTGCTGTCGGCCCCGGTGCGCGCGAAGTCGGCCTTCTTGAGCCAGAAATAAGCGATCTGGTTCTGATGAGTCAGGCGGAACTTGTTGTAAACATGACGCAGCAACCGCGCGCGGGAGAGAGGGTAGGACTGGTAAACTTCGTCGCAAATCCGGGCGAGATTGGCGCCGCGGCTGACCAGTTCGCCGGCGACGTGATAGGTGCCGGGCCGGGTGGTCGGGTACTGGAAGGAGCCGGTGTCGGTGGACACCGCGGTGAACAGGCAGTCGGCGATCTCCCGCGTGATGGGCCACTTGGCGATTTTGAGCAGGCGGAAGATCAGTTCGCCGGTGGACGGCTCGCGCGCGGAGACCCAGTTGAGGTCGGCGTAGCGCGTGTTGCTTTCGTGATGGTCAATGTTGATCATCAACTTGCGCTCGGCGATGCAGGGTCCCACGGCGCCCAGACGCTCAAAACTGGCCGCGTCGGTGGCGATGACGCAATCAAACTGCCGGCCGGGCGTGGGCTGGGAAAAAAGATGGTCCGGGTCGAGAAACTCGTATTTTTGGGGCAGGGGGTCTTCGTTCCAGCACACCACGGTCTTGCCCTGGGCCTTGAGCGCGAGGGACAGGCCAAGCTGCGAGCCAACGCAATCCCCGTCGGGCCGAACGTGGCCGGCAATGCAGAAGGTCTGGTGCTCGCGAATCGCCGCAATGATTCGATCGATGATTTTGGGATGAGGCTTCATGGCCGCTTACGGCAAGAGGGATGCGGAAACCGGCCTCACTCGGCCACGCCGGGGTTTTGCCGCTCCAGTTCCTCAATGATCTGGAGCACCCGATTTCCGCGGACAATCGAGTCGTCCATCAGAAACTTGAGGGTGGGGGTGTATTTGAGCACCACGGCCCGCCCGACCAGCCCCTGGATGCGCTTGCGATGCTGGGTCAACATCGTAAGTCCCCGCTTTTGCTGGTCGGCATTGCCCAGGATGCTGATGAACACAATGGCGGAGTGCAGGTCCCCGGCCACGTCCACGTCGTTCACGGTCACCAGCCCGACTTCGCCGACCGGGAACTCGCGGCGGATCACCTCGCCGATTTCGCGTTTGAGCAATTCCCGCACCCGCTGATGTCGAAGAGACGGCATGATAACTCACAGTTGAGAAAGTCCACGACCCCGGCCGCCGCAGCCTCGCGCGGCGGCCCCAGGCCCTGCTAGAGTTTCTGGGCTACCTTTTCGATCGAGTAGCATTCAATATGGTCGCCGATCTGGTATTCGCCGAAGCCTTCGATGCGAATGCCGCATTCCATCCCGGCGCGGACCTCATTCACTTCATCCTGGAACCGGCGCAACGACTGGGTGATGCCCTCGTAAATGACTTCCTTGCGGCGCCGGACGCGAACCTTGCCTTTCACGATGCGGCCGCTGACCACCATGCACCCGGCCACCGGGTTGCCTTTGGACAGCTCGAAAATCTTGCGGACCTCGGCCACACCGACGGTCACATCCTTGAGGATCGGCTCGAGCAGGCCGGCCATGGCCTCCTTCACCTCATCAATCAATTCATAAATGATGGCGTAGAGCTTGATCTGGACCCCTTCGTGCTTGGCCTTGTCGGCCACCCCGCTGTCCACGCGCGTATGGAACCCCAGAATCACCGCGTTCGACGCCGAGGCCAGCGCCACATCCGATTCGGTAATGGTGCCGACTGCGGAATGGATCACCTCGAGCGAGACCTTGTCGGACTCGATCTTCTTCAGCGCGTCCACGATCGCCTCGACCGAGCCCTGCGTGTCTGCTTTGACCACCAGCTTGAGCACCTTCGAATTGGTGGATTCCAGCCGAGCGAACAGGTTTTCGAGCGTGACCTTGGCCCGGTTCTGCTCCTGGCCCTGGGCCCGGGCCTCGAGCGCCCGCTGTTCGGCCAGCGCGCGCGCCGCCTTCTCGTCCTCCACCACGCTGAACTCGAGCCCCGCCTCGGGAACCCCGTTCAACCCCAACACTTTGACCGCCACCGACGGCCCCGCCGACTTGAGGCGCTTGCCGTCCTCGTTGATCAATGCGCGGACGCGCCCGTAAAAACGGTCGCAAATCATGACATCCCCAACCTTGAGCGTGCCCTTGCGCACCAGGACAGTGGCTGTCGGGCCCCCCGGTTCCAGGCCGGATTCGATGACGTTGCCTTTGGCGCGCCGGTTCGGGTTGGCCTTCAGCTCCAGCAAGTCCGCTTGAAGCAGGAGCATCTCGATGAGCTTGTCCACCCCCTGCCGCGTCAGGGCCGAAACGTCCACGAAAATCGTCTCGCCGCCCCAGTCGTCAGGCACGAGCCCCTTGTCCTGGAGCTGCTGGCGAACCTTCAGCGGGTTCGCGTTCGGATGGTCAATTTTGTTCACCGCCACCAGGATGGGCACCTTCGCTTCCCGGGCGTGATTCAGGGCCTCGAGCGTCTGCGGCATCACGCCGTCGTTGGCCGCCACCACCAGGACGACGATGTCGGTCACGTTGGCGCCCCGGGCGCGCATCGAGCTGAACGCGGCATGGCCCGGCGTGTCCAGAAACGTCACCTGGGCCAGCTCGTTCTTGCGCTCCGGATGCGGAAACGAAATGGTGTAAGCTCCGATATGCTGGGTGATTCCCCCGGCTTCGTTCGCCGCCACATTTGACTTCCGGATTACATCCAGCAGCGTGGTCTTCCCATGATCCACGTGCCCCATGATGGTCACCACGGGCGCGCGGGGAACCAGGTCCTCCGGCTTGTCCTCAACGTCCAGCTCGGGCTTTTTCGGCTGGTGGCTGTGCACCAGGCCGCTGCCGCGTTCGCGCTTTTCGACCTCAAACCGGAAACCGTACTTGGCGCAAACCCTTTGCGCCACCGCCTCCTCGATGGCTTGGTTGACGTTGGCGAACACGCCGACTTCCATCAGGTCGGCAATAATCTTGAACGGCTTCTGCTTGAGTTGCTCGGCCAAATCCCGCACCACAATCGGTGGTTTGATGGAAATCACCTGGGCGTCTGGCGGCAGAACGATTCGGGACGCCGGGGCTGCCGCCGGGGCGCCCAGAGCCGGTTTTGCAGGAACCGTCAGCCGGCTGGGGGGCAGAGCCGGTGCGGCCGGCGCTCCGGTCCCAGGCCGGACCCCTTTCAAATCACCCCGCCGCGTCGGTTCGGGCTTCTTGGGTTCCGCCTTGGCTGTTTTGGCGGATTTCTCGGCGGCTTTGGCTCCCGGTTTCGGCTTCAGGACAATGAATCCAACCTTGTCACCCACCTTCGGCGCCGGAGGGGGAGGGGGCGGAGGCGGTGGAGAGGGCGGGGCTTCCGCTTTCGCAACCGGCTCAGCCGGTTGCGGCGGTTCGGGCGGCACCTCAGGGGCAAGGACCGGCGCCACGGGCGCTGCCTCAGCCGAGGGTGCGGCTCCCGCCTCGACTGTCACGGGAGCGGGGCCTTGAACGACCGGAGCCTCCCCCGCTGGCTGAGCAGGGCGGACGCCGGTATCCTTTGGCAGCTCCGGCGCTGCCTCGGCAACCGGAACCGCGGCGGCGGGAGACAACTCGGCGGCAGGGGGGGCCGCTTCGGCAACAGCAGCCTCCGGCTCCGCCGGAGCTTGGGCGGCTGCCGGGGTCGGTGCTGCCTCGGGAACGGGCGCCGGAGCGGCCTCCGGCTCGGGTGGCGGCGGGGGTGCTTTGGGGGCTAGAAGCTCCGGTCTGGCCGCAACAATCTGCTGTTCGAGATACTCCGCGGTGATCTTATCCAGCGTACTGGAGGCCACGCGCGCCCCGGCAATGCCCAACTCCTTGGCCTTGGCGAGAACTTCTTTGCTCTCGATGCCGAGTTTCTTTGAGATTTCGTAAATACGAACGGGCATAATTGTTCTCTAACGCGTCGGACCTTTGTAGCCGAGCCGCTTTCATGGGCACGACGCTATCACGGCGCTTATTCTTTGGCCAGAGCCATTATCCGTTGACTGGCGCCTCACCGACTTGAAGCGTGCGTCGCGATGCTTCCGCTCGCGCCGCCTCCAAAATGGCGTTGGCTTGCTCGCCAATCTGCGGGATGCCGGTCAGATCGCTCAGGTCCGCCTGCAACAAATCCTCCAGCCGGGTCAACCCATGATGCACCAGGATATCCGCCTGCTCCGGCGAAATGCCGGGAATGGCCGCCAAGGAAGCCACCGCTTCAGCAACCTTCTCCTCAAATCCCTTGGTCACAACCACTTCCGGCTCAATGTCCACCTGCCACCCCGTCAACTTGGACGTCAGCCTCGCATTCTGTCCCCGTTTCCCAATCGCCAGCGAGAGTTGGTCTTCGCTGACCAGGATTTTGACCCGGCGATTCGCTTCATCAATTTCGAACGACTTCAGTTTGGCGGGGGCCAGGGCGTTGGTGATGAAATTCTTGATCTGCGGGTCCCAGCGGATGATATCCACTTTCTCGTTGTTTAATTCGCGAACGATGTTCTTGACCCGCTGGCCGCGCAGGCCGACGCAGGCCCCCACAGGGTCCACCTTCTCATCGCGGGTATAAACCGCCAATTTGGTGCGGAAGCCAGGCTCGCGCGCAATCCCCTTGATCTCGATGGTCCCGTCATTGATCTCGGAGACCTCGAGCTGGAACAGCTTCAAGACAAACCGGGGATCGGCCCGGGAAAGAATGATTTCGGGTCCATGCGGACCCTGCTCGATAACGGCTTTCACGTAGCACCGGATTCGTTCGCCCACCTGGTACTCCTCGGTAGGCACCCGTTCCTTGTTTGGCAGCAACGCCTCGTATTTTCCCAGATCCACCACCACATCCGACCGCTCGAA
Source organism: Verrucomicrobiota bacterium (assembly GCA_029974925.1). GTDB lineage: Bacteria > Verrucomicrobiota > Verrucomicrobiia > Limisphaerales > UBA8199 > JARKQH01. The sequence continues at coordinate 6,897 of JARKQH010000027.1, read as the reverse complement.
ACGCCGAACCGTGCCACTCACAATATCCCCGACCCGGTCGCGGAACTCGGTAAAAATCAAGGCCTTCTCCGCCCGCCGGATTTGGGTCATCAAGGCTTGTTTGGCGTATTGGGCCGCGATGCGCCCAAAACCCACCGGGGTGACTTCGACTTCCAGTTCCTCTCCCGGCTGGGCGTCAGCCTTGATCCGCCGCGCATCGAACAAGGAAATCTGGTCGTGTTTTGAGATAACCTTCTCGGAAACAATCAGCCGGGCGAACGCACGAATATCGCCGGTTTTCTGGTCAATGTCCACGCGCAGCTCCCGGGCGGGCCCCACAGCCCGTTTGGCGGCCGAAAGCAGGGCCTCTTGAATCGCCGCAAGCAGGACATCCCGGCTGATGCCTTTCTCGCGCTCCCAGAACTCCAGGACGGCTAAAATGTCTTGGTTCATATCTTTCAATGCGTTCGGTAATCCCTTTTGGGGAACAAAAAAGTCGGCAGATTGAACTCTTCCGACTTTGGCGCGCTGGAAAACCAGCAATCTTTACCGTTCTAGCCCTAATTTAGGATTCAAGACAAAAAAGGTCAAGCTCCGATTCCGTGAAAAAAACAGCCCACTGGAAGGAGTCGCGGAGGAAAAATTTTTGCTATTTACTTCAGCCTATTCCAAGCTTCAAGCCATGACCGAACCGCTTGCGCTTGTCTTGTATGAGAAACTACTCCCTGGCAGCCAGCTCGTCAACCGGCTGCAGGACCTGCGCTACCGGGTTCAGGCGCTCAATGACCCCGAGCTGCTGGTTGATTGCGCCGAACAAGCCAAGCCGCTGGTGGTGGTAGCGGACCTGGATTCCACCCGCAATAATGTTTGCGCTGCCATCTCGAGACTGCGCAGCAACCCCGCCACCCGTCATCTCCCGGTGATTGCTTTTTGCCGCGAGTCCACCCCGGCGCTGGGGGATGCCGGGCGCGCCGCTGGAGTTTCGTTGCTGACCACCGACACCGCAATCCTCAGCCACCTGCCCCAACTGCTGGAGCAGGCTTTGGCAGTGGAGTAAGGCACTGCTTACGGAGGGCTTCAGCCAGACGCATCCTTTTGAGGGTCTGTGCCTTGGGCCACCCGCCCGCCCCGCTTTCACAGTGAAGCGCCAAAAGTAATTCCGGCCCGCATCCCAAACGCGCGAGTTGCCGCGCGAAGGCGATGCGTCGGAAAAGCTTGCCAGACGCGCCAAACTCATTAGAATAGTTTAGCACCTGAGTTTCGGGCATTCGGCATGCCTATGCACCACCTCCCACGACTCAGCGATGAACGTTGCCCGGTCAGCGCGGAGGCAGATGCTGCGTCCCCGCCGCCAGAAGCCTTGGCGCCGGAGGAGCGGAACACGGTGGTCCCGGCGTTCGAGACGCCGGAGTTCCATCGCCGCCTGGTCGAAAGCACCCGCGAAGGGATTTGGGTGGCGGACTGCGAGGGGCGGACCCTGTTTGCCAACCCGGCCATGGCCCGCATGCTGGGCACCAGCCCCCGGCAGATGATCGGGCGGTTTGTCTTCGATTTTGTGGCAGAGGCCGGTCGGGAGGCGGTTCGACGCCGATTTGAGGAGTTCCTGCGCCAGCCTGAAGGCCGGCAGGTTGAGGAGCGGCTGCGCCGGCAGGATGGCGCGGAGGTGTGGGCGCTGGTGTCAGTCAGCACCCTGCGGGACGCAAAGGGCGCACCCCAGGGTTTGTTGGGCATCTTCACCAATATCACCGAGTGGAAAGCATCCCAGGCTGCCCTGCGGAAAAGCGAGGCCCGGCTTCAACTCCAAATCGAGCGCATGCCGCTGGCCCACATCCTTTGGAGCCCCGAATTCCGGGTGCTTTCGTGGAACCCGGCGGCGGAGCGAATGTTCGGCTACACGGCGCGGGAAGCCTTGGGACGCCATCCTTACGAGTTGATTGTCAGCAAGGCCGTGCAGCCGGAGGTGGACAAAATCTGGCAGCGGCTCCTGCAGGGAGACACCAGCGCCCACAGCGTCAATGCCAACGTCACCAAGGACGGCCGCACCTTGATTTGCGAGTGGTCCAACACCCCAATCAAGGAACGGGACGGCACGGTGGTCGGGGTGCTGTCCATGGCCCAGGACGTCACCGAGCGAGTCCGGGCCGAGGAAGCGCTGCGGCTGGCGCGGGATCAGCTCGAACTGCGGGTGGCGGAGCGCACGGCCGAACTGCTCAAAAGCCATCAGGCGGTGGCCGAAAGCGAGGAGAAATACCGGCGGCTGTTTGAAACGATTTCGGACGCGGCCCTGGTGGTGGAGGGGGAGACCCGGCGTGTGGTGGAGGTCAACGAGGCGGCGTTGCGGATGTATGGCTATTCGCGCGGCGAATTCATGGGCATGCCTCTCGAACAGATCACCGCCGAGCCGGAGGACACCGAGGCCACCATCCGGCTGGCGCTTTCGGGCGCCATGCCCCGCGTGGCTGTGCGGCATCACCGCCGAAAGGATGGCACCCTGTTCCCGGTCGAGATCGCGTGCGGAACCTTCAGTCTGAAAGGGCGGCCAATGGTCTGCGGCGTGGTGCGGGACATCACGCAGCGGCGGCAGGCCGAAGCCGAGCTGTCGCGCCGGGAACAGGAGCTGTCGGATTTCTTCGCCGAGTCGCCGCTCGGGCTGCTCTGGGTTTCGCCCGAGGGGCGGATTCTGCGGGTCAACCAGGCTGAGCTGGCCTTGCTTGAGCGCCGGGGCGATGAGGTGATGGGCCGGCCCGTGGGCGAACTGCATACCCCCCAGCCGGGAGTGGGCGCCTGCTCCGGCGCCTGGCCCGGGGCGAGACCGTGCGGGACTACCGCGCGTGCGTGCAGCTTCCCGACCGGCCCCCGCGGGAGGTCTTGATTGACGCCAACGGCCTGTGGGACGGCGGGCGGTTGGTGCACTCCCGCTGGTTTGTCCGCGACATTTCAAGAAGTGTGCAGTTGGAACGCGAAATCCTCGCCATCAGCGAACAGGAACAACGCCGCCTGGGCCAGGACTTGCACGACGACCTTTGCCAGCAATTGGCCGGCATCGGCTTCCTAAGCCAGCGATTGGCGGGAAAGCTCGAAAACCGCGACTCTGCCGCGGCCGCGATGGCGGCGGAGCTCTCGGTGCTGGTGCAACAAACCCTCGAGCGAACCCGCGAACTGGCACGCGGACTTTCCCCGGTGCGCCTCGAAGCCGAGGGGCTGGCCGATGGGTTGCGGGAGCTGGCAGCCCAAACCCGGAGGGTCTTCGGGGTGGCGTGCCATTTCCGAGCCCGGGGCGCCGCCCGCCTGGCCAACCCCTCCCTGGGAACTCACCTTTACCGGATAGCCCAGGAAGCGGTGACCAATGCCATCAAGCATGGCGCCGCCCGCCACATCGAGCTCCGCTTGTCAGCGCGGGGCACAACGCTGGCGTTAAGCGTGAGGGACGATGGGGCGGGGTTCAAACCCGACCGCCGCCACCAGACCGGCATGGGCTTGCGCATCATGCAGTACCGGGCCGAGGTGGCGGGAGGCTCGCTCTTGATTCAAACCCGTAAGGGCAATGGAACGGTCGTCACCTGTCGCGTCCCGGGCGCCTTGCCGGCCCCGCCGCGCAAATCCGCCCCATGAAACCCAACCCTCCCACCCCTCCGGCCAAATCGCGGCGGCGCATCCTGATTGTGGACGACCACCCCATCACCCGTTACGGCCTGGTTCAACTCCTGAACGAACAGCCCGACCTGTTGGTCTGCGGCGAGACGCAAACCGCGCAGGAAGCGCTGAATTCCCTCCCCGGCGCCCGCCCCGACCTGGTCCTGGCCGACATCACGCTGCCCGGCAAGAGCGGCTTGGAATTCATCAAGGACGCGCTGGCGCGGTATCCGGACCTTCGCATCCTTGTGATGTCCATGCACGACGAAAGCGTCTATGCCGAGCGGGTCCTCCGGGCCGGCGGCCGGGGCTATATCATGAAAAGCGAGGGCGGCGCCCGGCTGCTTGAAGCCATTCGCGCCGTCCTGGACGGCCAACTGTACGTGAGCAAGAACGTTTCCCTGAGCCTGCTCAACGCCTTGGCTCACCGCCGTTCGGCCCCAGCCGGCCCCCGACCGGGAATTCTAACCGATCGCGAATTCGAAGTTTTCCAACTTCTCGGCCAGGGTTTCTCAAGTCGCGACATCGCCGTTCGCCTGGGGGTCAGCCCCAAAACCGTCGGCACCCACCGCCTTCACATCAAGGAAAAGCTCCAGCTCCGGTCCGGCGCGGAAGTGCTGCGCGAGGCCGTGCGGTGGGCGGCGACGCAGCAGTTGGTCTGAGGGCGCATCAGCTTTTTGCTGGCGCCGAATCAGTCATTTGCCCGATACCTCCGGCCGGCGCCAGCGGGTAAGATACGGGCGATGGGAGAAGACACGGCGGACAGTCAGGCGGGGCGGAATCACGAGCTGGGCCGGCGGGTGCTCGAGGTGGTGGTTATCTATGACGACCTGGAGGCCGCCAGCCGCGCGAAGCAATCCTTGGAGGCGCTGCCCGCGGGGGCAGCTCCTGCCTCCACTTTCAGTACGAGATTGTGGAAGGTCGAGCTGCTGGCAAACGGTTTTCTCCGCGAGCAGGCCGCCAAGGAAGCGGCGGCGGCTGACATCATCCTCCTGGCCGTGGCGGCGGTGCATGACCTTCCGGCGTCCGTAAGGAAATGGCTCCAGCGGTGGAGCGAATGCCGCACCGCCCGCCCTTGCGCGTTCTGCCTCCTCATGGGGCCAAAAGCCCGCCGCTCGGCGGAGGAGGCCGCGCAGCGCGCCGCCTTGGAGCACCTGGTGCGCCAAGGCGGAGCCGAGTTTTTCGTCGGCGTTTGCCGCACCCCAGCGGACGCCTTGATCAAAGCGCCCCCTCTGATCCCGCCTGCGGCTTTGGACCGGCTGTTCAGGGCTCCAAGGCTTCGCCACGGCACTGGGGGGGGCGCAGCAAGAGCCTGAGGCGGGCTCAGCTTTTTGCTGATGCCGAATCAGTCCGATTGCCGATACCGCGGGAACCGGCGGCGGACTAAATTGGGTAATATGGAAGCCCAACCTCGACCAACTCGGGGCCGGCCTTCCTCCGGGCGCGCCGGAGGAAGTCTATTCACAGAAAGGACCTTCACATGAAAACGCGTGTCGTCTGCCTTCTCAGTTTGCTGCTTCTCACGTGGCCGGGACTGGCCGCAACTCAATCCTACTCGATTGCTCTGCCGCCCGGGCACACGGCCATCGCCAATCATCTGGACATCGGGGGCAATACTCTGGCGGAAGTCCTGCCCGTTGTTCCAGACGGTTCGACCCTGGCGAAATGGGTCTGCGCCAGCCAAGCCTACGAGTTGTACACCTACGACTCGCTCGCCGGCGGATGGATGCCAACCGGCGCCGCAACCCTCGGACCGGGTGAGGGTGGCATTTTCTTCAATCCGCTGAACACCACGTTGGTCCTGACCTTTACCGGAAACCCGCATGTGCCCTCCCTGCCGTATCTGCCGTGCGGCTGCGACAAATGGAACCTGATGAGCCGGCAAACCAACGGGGTGGGCACCTTCGAGAACCTCACCGGCCTGTTGCCCGTCGAGGGATCAAGCCTCCATCGCCTGATCGCCGGCAACTGGGTCGAGCACACTTTCACCGGCGGCCAGTGGGTGCCGGGCCTGCCGGTGGTGAGCATTGGCGAGGCGGTGTTCCTGCGCACCCCGTGCGATGCGAGCGTGCAGTACAAGTGGCTGCAGCCGCCGGCGCCGATCACGCCCACGAACATTTTCTATGGCTGGAACGAACCGTCGGTCCATGACCCGCCGGGGCCGGTCGTGGCGGACGACTGGGTGTGCACCACCGCGCAGCCGGTCACCAAGATTCGCTGGTGGGGCTCGTTTCTGGGGTGGAACGAACCGGTCCTGCCGCCCGGCATGCCGGTCGCCTTCAAGCTCACCTTCTGGACCGATGTTCCCGCGATGCCGCCCGGCTTCAGCCATCCCGGCACCGCCATCCACCAAATCACGTGCTACAATTTCACCGCGCGATTTGTGGGCTGGGACTTTGACCCTCGTTCGCGCACCTATGAGGCCTGCTTCCTGTTCGAGCAAAACCTCCTCCCGCACGAGTACTTCTACCAGGAACCCGGTCCCACCGGCACCAACATCTATTGGCTGAGCATCGCCGCCGTCTATCACCCCCCCCAGATGGGGCCGTTGTGGGGTTGGAAAACCCGTCCGCGGGACCCCGATTCACCCGCGCCGGATGACGCCGTGGTCATCACGGAACCGATCTCGCTGGAGATCGTCCCGGGGGCGAGCTTCCAGAGCGGTTTCCCGATCACCTGGCCTGATCCGGCTCATTCCTGGGATACCGCGTTTGAACTGATTTACCAAGGTCAGGGCGAAGCGACCAAGTGGGAGCAGGTGCCGGACTTGACGCCACAGGGACTCGATGTCAACGCCACTTACAATCCCGAGATGCCCCAGCCGCCTTATCTTTTGGCGGACGACTTCCTGTGCACCGCCACCGGCCCGATCACCAACATCACCATTTGGGGCTCCTGGCGCCACGATGTGTTCCCCCAGCAAGGCCCCGGCAGCGTGGCCTTCACCTTGAGCCTCCACGCCGACATTCCCAAGGCGCAGAGCCCGACCGGTTACAGCATGCCGGGTCAGACCTTGTGGTTTGGGACTTTCAACCCCGGCCAGTTTGGCTGGATGCCGGTGCCGCTGCAGGGCGAATACGAGGGGTGGTGGACCCCCCCGGAGCCGACCTACGAAATGGTGGGGGACAAGAATTGTTTCCGTTATGATTTCCCGATTCCCGTGGGCGAGATCATGCAGGAGGGGTCGGAGGCGAATCCGATCGTTTATTGGTTGGATGTTCAGGCGCGGCCGTTGGGGCCGCAGGTGGGCCCCGAGCCGCCCACCTTTGGCTGGAAGACCTGCCC
>JARKQH010000007.1 GCA_029974925.1 Verrucomicrobiota bacterium | reverse complement strand
AGTGCCTGGATTTTTCGGCGCGGTGAGCAATTGGTGCCGTCCGCGCTCCACCAAATCGCCCTTTGCCCTGCTGCTGGCCGCCTTTGCTGGACGGAAATCACACCAACCAGCGGTGGCGCATCCTTATCCGCCGATTTGGGGGTGGTGTTGTTCTTGCGCTGAGTCTTTCATTGCAGGGAGCCGTTTACAACTCAGGCACTATTTCCCTCAATGGCTACGTTGTCCCTGACAATGATAGCGGGGGTGTCACCTTTCAACACACGGTCAATTCATTTGGTTCTGGCTACACGATTACCGATGTCAACGTGGGCATAAAACTCAGTAGTGGGTGGGTTGGCGACCTATACGCCACTCTGACTTATCAGCCAGCGGGCGGCGGTAGCAGTGGGTTTGTCGTTCTTTTGAACCGCGTCGGGAAAACCACCCGCGTTGATCCAGGAGGGGAAGATTTCACGCCTTACTACGGTTATGGCGGTGCCAATCTCGATATCACTTTGGACCATACAGGCGCGAACGGAGACATTCACACCTACGGAGGAGGGGTTTCAGTCTCTGGTTCCTATCAGCCGGACGGTCGGGGCGAATACCCCGGTACGGGAATTACGTCCGACACGCGAAATACCAGCCTGGCGAGTGCCTTCAATGGCCTGAGCGCAAACGGCACTTGGACATTGTTTTTCGCGGACCGGGCCGATACCTCCTATACAACCCTTGACAGTTGGAGCCTCGAGATTCAGGCGGTGCCGGAGCCGGTGACGACCGCGTTGATGATTTTGGGCGGGGTTTTTGGGTCCTTCCAGTTTGTCCGCTACATTCGCAGGCGCAAGGCGCCGGCGGCGTGAGGGCGGTCACAGCTTCCCTGGTTTGAGCTTGACGGCTGCTTTGCGGCAGCGCCGCGATATTTCCCCAGTCTTCCCGCCGGCTCCCCGAGGGTTTCCAAGCGGACGATTTAACTTTACTCACGCGGTTGAGGATGGTTCACGTGCCGCCCCGTCCGGCGCTGTAGCCTGATCCCGCACCGAGACCGGGCCCGTCGCGGGAGCGGTGGTTCATTCGGCGCAATTTTCATTCTGGCACCCCGCGAAGGGATGCCCATGAACGCAAGAGACCGCCCGCTCTCGAGGCGTTGGCAGTCGCGTCATTTTCGAGCGCCTCGGACGGCGCGCCGGTTCGATGCGGCGCGCTTGCAGCGCTTCGTTGTCGGGGGTGGGCGCGCGGAGCCCGGCCCTCACCTTCTTTAGAGGTTGTCGGTGGCGAGGATCACCGCGGTGCCCTCGCCCGGGCGGCTTTGGATTTCGAGGGTGGCGCCGAGTTTGGCGGCGCGGGCACGAAGGTTTTTGAGGCCGTTGCCGGACGTGGCGGCGCCGGGATCGAATCCCACGCCGTTGTCCCGGATGAGGAAGCGCCATCGGCCGGATTGATGTTCAATTTGAACCTCGACGGCGGTGGCTTGCGAATGTTTGGCGACATTGGTGAGGGCTTCCTTGAAGAAGAAGAACAGGTGCTGGCGGGAATCCAGCGAAAGCCTGCGGGTGGTGTCCACGCCTTTGCATTCGAGCCGGAATTCGATGCCCCGGAGCATGACGCCGGCGAAATCCTTCATCCGGAGGAGCAAATCCTGCAGGCTGTCAAGGCCGGGATTGATCAGCCAGATAATGTCGCGGATGGCATTCGAGGTTTGAACGGAGATGCGGTGGATTTCGTTGACGTCCTGGCGTTCTTCGGGGCTGAGGGTGCCGTGCTGGGCCAGCATGCGGCTCAGGAGCGTGATGCTCCAGAGACTTGACCCGACGTCATCGTGCAGGTCGCTGGCGATGCGAACCCGGAGCCGCTCGAGCTCGCGCCGGCGGTTTTGCCGCATTCGGTAAAGGCCGGCCAGCGCCAGGATCACCGCCCCCGCGGCGGCCAGGCGGAAGGCATGGGTTTCCCACCAGAACGGCGTGACCACCAGCGCAACGCTGGCGCCGGTCTCGTTCCATACCCCGTCGTTGTTGCGGGCAACGACATGGAAAACGTATCTGCCGGGTCCAACCTTTGGATAACGGGCCGTGCGGCTGGGGGTGACTTCGCTCCAGCCGCGGTCGAATCCCTCGAGTTGATAACGAAAGGCCACCTTGCCGGGCGCGGTAAGGCTCAGCGCGGTGAATTGAAACTGGAGGTTTTCCTTGCCGGGGGGCACGCGAATGATGTCCTCAAACGGCACCGGTTCGTTTTCGATGAGGACGGCTTCGAGAACCACCGGCGGGGGCGCGGTGTTGAGCTTCACGCCCGCCGGGTCGCGGAACACCAAACCCTTGGACGTGCTGAACCAGACGGCGCCCTGAGGGGGCGGTGCGCTGCGGGATTGGATGTGGGGGAGGCATTGGAGGGCAGGCAGGCCGTCTTCCTTCCCAAAGGGGGTTACGTCGAGAAACGAAGCCCGCCCGTCCGCAAAAGCATTGAGCTGGTCTTTGCGATAGCGATAGATGCCGCTGCTGGAGCCCACCCAAAGGTTGCCGTCGGGGTCGCCGCGCAATTGGACCACGGCTTCCTCGACCAGGCGGTTGGGGCCGGGAAAGGCGACGATTTGCCCCCGCTGGAGCCGGCATAAGCCGCTGGCTGTGCCGAGCCAGAGAGTGTCTTCGATGTCAGCATGGAGGGCGCCGACATAGCCGCTGGGCAAACCCTGGGCGGGGGTATAACTGGTCCATCGGCCGTTGACGAGGTGGAACAGGCCGTCTCCCGTGGTGCCGACCCAGAGCGATCCGCCGACACCCGGCTCGAGGGCGCAAGCGAAAGCTCCACGGAAACCCCACGGGGTATTGTAGCGGGTCACCTGGCGTCCCTGCAGGTGGTTGAGTCCGCCGTTGCGGGTGCCGATCCAGAGGCCGCCCGCCGCGTCGGCGCACAGGACGCTGATCTGGCTGTCAGAAAGGCCGTTCCGTTCGCTGAATTGGTTGAGAACCCCCTGGGCGAATTGCAGCAGACCGTCGCTGCGCGTCCCGAGCCAGATCGTGTCGGCGCCCGTGGCGCAGGCGGTCTGGACGACGACCCCCTCCGGCAACGGAAGACGCTGGACGAGCTGGAAGCCGCTGGCTTCGTGGCGATAGAGGCCGTGATCACTGGCGACCAGCCAAAGTTCCCCGCCACCCGTTTCAAAGATTGGCACGTTGCCGCCCTCGCCGAAGCCCTCGCCGAAAGGGGTCCAGCGGAATTGCCGCCGTTTCAGCCGGTAGAGTCCGTTGCTGGCGGTGCCGACCCAAAGGTTGCCTTCGTAATCCTCGCACAAGGTCGTGGCGGCGCTCGGGAAGGCCAGGATGCGCCTGGCTTCGAGGGGCCCGGTCTTGGGCACGGCTTCGTAAAGTTCGCCGGCGCTGGTGGTGAACCAGATTCTCCCGTCGGTGGCGCGCCTGAGAGCGAGAATCGCCGCCCCGCCGATCTGCCCGGAGGGCACGACGCTGGCGGCGCCCGAGGATTCCAAACGGAACAGGCCCGGCTGGCCGCCAGCCCACAACCGCCGTTCTTCGTCCTCGTAGAGGCAGTAGAAAACCGCGCCGCGCATCGCTTCAAACCCGGGCGCGTCGAAGGGCACCACGCGCTCCTGCCTCAGTTGGTAAAGGCCGTTGCGCGTGGCAAAGAGCATGGGCGAACGCTCGGGCCGGCACACGGCGTAAACCGGGTCGTCCGGCAGCGCCTCGGATTGGAAGAAGCCTTCGCGCTGCCCTTCGCGCAAGCGGTTGAGTCCCGAGTCGGTGCCCACCCACAACTCCCCCTCCCGGCCTTTCCCCACGCTCAGAATGGTGTCGGAAGAAAGCCCCTCCCGCGTGGAAAACGAGGTGAAACGTCCTTTCGCATAACGGACCAGTCCGCCGTCGGCGGTGCCAATCCAGAGGAAACCTTCGCGGTCTTCGTAAAGGCAAAGAATGCGGTTGCTGGCCAGGCCCGGATGATCCACCGCGCGGAAGGTGGTAAAGCGGACGCCGTCGAAGCGAGCCAGTCCGTTCGAGGTGCCAATCCAGAGGTAGCCGTCGTGCGTCTGCAATACCGCCGTCACCGCGTTATGCGGCAACCCCGCCTCCGTCTGCCAGAATTCGGTGACAAAATCCGATTCCCGGCCAAAGGCCGGATTGGCAAGCCACGCCCACAGGACAACCAAGCACGTGCCAAGCTGGCGCATCAGGGACAGGGGGACGGGGGCCGGCCGCCCTCCGCCATTTCGTTCAGGTCATGCGCAATGATACGCATATTGAGGCCGGAAGCCAATTGGGCGGCGGCCTCCCAGTGGCGGCGCCTGCACCCCAAACGGAGTTCGCTTTCCTTCAACCCGGGCACCGATGCCACGGCCGAGAGGCGCCGGGCGCGGACGGTCAGCACGCCGCGGAAGATTCCTCGCTTGAACACCGCTTCGGCCAGGTCGCTGAAAGGGATGTGCACCTCACGCGGCGCCGATTTGAACAATCCAAACAGGTTGTCCTTCACTTGAAACTCCAGCACCAGACCGTTCGGGCCCAGCCGCGCAATTCCCTCGGAATCCGCAAAGTCGGTCAGCACGCCGGTGATTCTAAACGGGACGCTGTTCATATTGTTTGCGGCGAAAGCGAATTGCACGTTCGCTCACGGAAAACAGATGTTCGCCCGCATCGGGCAGGGCGCGACTCTGTCCAAGGGTCCCCCGTGGTGTCAACCGGCTTTGGGTTCACTGGGTTCATGACTGGCGGGTCACGGAGCGGAGGCGGACTGTTCCGGGACCCGAGCTTTGGCAAAAGCCTCGAGCCGGGCTTTGAGTTCCGTTTCGGCGGGCAGGCCGACCATTCTGTCCACGACCCTGCCGGTTTGGAAAAACAGGAGGGTGGGAATGCCCTGAATGTCGAAACGCCGGGCGAGCGCCGCGGCCTCGTCCACGTTGACCTTTACGAACTTGACCTGGGGTGTGAGCGGCGCCGCCAACCGGTCCAGCATTGGGGAGAGGCGTTTGCAGGGGCCGCACCACGGGGCGTAAAAATCCACGACCACCGGGTTCGTCGCCTGGAGGACTTCGACCTCGAACTGTGACTCACTGATTCGCTGAACATGCTCGGTGGACTGATTCACGGACCCGGAACCGCCACCTCCCCAGACCAGGTGCAACAACAGACCGGCTGCCGCGCCATAGACCGCGCCGCGTTTCCAGCCTGCGCCAGGGCGAGAGGATTCCGGGTGGCGTTTGCCCAGCGAGCCCAGCCCGGCTCCGACCGCCACACCCAAGGCCATCAAGATCACCAGTGAACCGGTCATTGCTGCAATCAAGGATACACCAGCTCCGAGCGCCGGGGCCAGCACGCGTTTGTCGAAAGAATTTGAAGCGGACGATGCAGTGCTGTTGGGGGTCCCTCAAATTGGACCGGGCACCGGCCTCGGCCGCGCCTCCCGCAAGGCCGTCTCGGGGGATGGCACGCAGCGGGGAGTGGCAAGCCTGCGAGAGCCGCGCTTTACGAGCCCTTCCCGGCTTCCGCAGCAGCGGAGGGCAGGCGGCCCGGCTGGCGAACCCCGGCCCCAGTGCGTTTGGTGAGGGAGTCCCCCAACTCGGCCCGGGCTTTTTCGGCCTCGGCCAGGAGGCGTTTGACCACGTCGGGATTGTCGGCGGCCACATTGCGCGTTTCAGAGACGTCGCTCGAGAGGTCGTAAAGTTCCGGCGCGGTGATTTTGGCCTGCTGATAGGGGGCCGGGCTGCCGCCCTTGCCGCCGGGTTGTCCGGCGAGGGTTCGGTAGCTGTGAGGGAGCTGGAGTTTCCACCGTCCGTCGCCGCTCACCACCGCCTGGAGCTGGTTTTGCTCGTAGTAAAACCAGTACGCGGCGTGCGGATTCTTCGCCCCCGGCCGGCCGCAAATCAGGGGCCAGACGTCCAGGCCGTCAATGGGGTGCCGGGGCAGCTCGGCGCCAATGAGGCTGGCGATGGTCGGGAACAGGTCAATCGTCATCAGCATGTCGCCGGACTCGCGGCCGGCCGGGATTCGGCCGGGGAACCGCATGATGCAGGGTACCCGCGTGCCCCCCTCCCAGCAGGTGCCTTTGCCCTCACGCAGCGGCTCCGCCGAGCCCGCATGCTCGCCGTAACTCAGCCAGGGGCCATTATCGGAGGTGAAAATGACCCAGGTATTCTTTTCCAGGCCGGCGCGTTGGAGGGCCTCGAGCACCTGGCCCACCGACCAGTCAATCTCGGCGATGACATCCCCGTAAAGTCCGCGCTGAGTCTTGCCGCGGAACTTGTCGCTCACGTGCAAAGGCACATGCGGCATGCTGTGCGCCAGGTAGAGAAGGAACGGCCGGTCCTTGTGACCTTCAATGAAGCGGACCGCGCGCTCGGTGTACCAGGTGGTGAGCTGATTCTGGTCCTCGTGGGTGACTTTCGGATTGACCACTTTGTCGCCGTCGTAAAGGGGGAGGTCGGGGTAGCCGCGTTTGCGCCGTTCGGAGTCGGGTGGGAGCTTCACCAGGTCGGGATGAAACGGCCACATGTCGTTCGAGTAGGGCAGGCCAAAGTATTCGTCGAAGCCGTTGCGTGTGGGCAGGAAGGGCGGTTCGTCCCCGAGGTGCCATTTGCCGAACATGCCGGTGGCGTAGCCGCGTTGCTTTACCAGCTCGGCCAGCGTCATTTCGTCGGCGTGAATGCCGTGGGTGGCCTTGGGCCCGAGCGCCCCGTGAATGCCAATACGGTTGGGATAACACCCCGTCAGCAGCGCCGCGCGCGAGGCCGAGCAGACCGGTTGCGCGACATGAAAGTTGCGAAACACGGTGCCCTCGGAGGCCAGGCGGTCGAGGTTCGGCGTGGCGAAGCCTTTGGCGCCGAACACGCCCACGTCGGCATAGCCCTGGTCGTCGGTGAAAATGATGACGATGTTGGGCCGGGGGGCTGGGTCGGCCGCGGCAGCGGCGAACGGGCCTGCTAGGCCAAGCGCGACAGCCAGCAGCGTCGTGAAAAAGAAGGCGAGGGAGTGGGGCCGGGGACGCATAAAAGGAATGAGCGGGCGCGGGCGAGGGGAATCAACGCGGTTTTTGGGCCATGAGCCGCGCAAGCAGGAGGGCCATCTCCATCGCTTGCTCGTAATTAAGCCGGGGGTCGAGCTGGCTGCGGTAAGCGCGGGAAAGATCGGCTTCGGTGACGCCGCTGGCGCCGCCAATGCATTCGGTCACGTTTTCTCCCGTCAGCTCGAAATGGACCCCGCCAAGATGCGCGCCACAGTCGCGGAGAATGTGGAACGAAGTTTCCAGTTCCCGGAGGATGTTGTCAAAGCGGCGGGTTTTGATGCCGTGGCGCGTGGTTTCGGTGTTGCCGTGCATGGGGTCGCAGCACCAGAGGACCTGTTTGCCGGCGCGTCGAATGGCCTCGACAATCGGGGGCAGACATTGCTCGACCCGGCCGGCGCCGAAGCGGTGAATGAACGTCAGCCGGCCCGGCTCGTTCCGCGGGTTGAGCACCTCCGCCAGGGCCACGGCCTCCGCGGGGGTGACCGCCGGGCCAATCTTGACGCCGATGGGGTTGGCGATGCCGCGAAAATACTCGACGTGGGCGCCGTCGAGGGCGCGGGTGCGCTCGCCAATCCAGGGGAAATGGGTCGAGAGATTGTACCAGCCGGTGCGATGCGGGACCTGACGGGTCTGCGCCTGCTCGTACAGCAGGTGCAACCCCTCGTGGCTGGTGAAGAAATCCACCCGGTTGATGTCCGCCAGCACCCCGCCCGAAAGCGTTTCGATGAACCGCAGCGAATCGCCGATGGTTTCCACCATGCGCGTGTACTCGGCCGCGTGGGGCGAGTTGGCCACAAACCCAAGTTCCCAGTACTCCGGATGATGCAGGTCGGCGAATCCGCCTTCAATCAGCGCCCGGATGAAATTGATGGTCAGGCCGGACCGCTCGTAGGCGCGCAACAACAGTTCGGGGTCCGGCGTGCGCGCCTCGGGCGTGAATTCGGCATGGTTGATCATGTCGCCGCGATAACACGGCAGGGTTTTGCCCTCGCGGGTTTCCGTCTCCGCCGAACGCGGTTTGGCGTATTGTCCGGCAAAGCGGCCGATGCGAATCACCCGTTTCTTCCCCCCCTGCACCAGCACCAGGCTCATCTGCAGCAGGATTTTCAGCTTGCTGGCAATCGCGGAGGATTCGCACTCGGCGAAGCTCTCCGAACAATCGCCGCCCTGCAACAGGAACCGCTGGCCGGCGGCCGCCCCGGCAAGCTGGGATTTGAGGTTTTCGATTTCCCAACTGGAAACCAGGGGGGGCAGTTTGCGCAGTTGGGCCAGCACCCGCTCCAGGGCGGCCGGGTCCGGGTAGGTCGGTTGCTGCGCCGCCGGCTTGCGCTGCCACGAATCCGGCGCCCAACCTGGCGGCGTGGTGGATTCAAGTTTATCGGTTCGAGCCTGCATTTGTCACAATACCAGAATCGGAGAATTGGCCCCGAATGTAAAGGGCGCGCACGGGTGTAACCTCCAGCCTGTCCGCCCGTCTGAGAATGACAGCGGCGGCCTGCCATGAGCGACAAGCCGCCGGGTCCTTTTTCATCATGCGAAACCGAATCGTTTGCGCGGCGGTGCTGTCCGGTCTGATGCTACACCTGGCGGGTGCCGCCGCCTCCCCCGCCCGGCCCAACATTGTTTTCATTCTGGCCGATGACCTGGGTTACACCGACCTGTCCTGTTACGGCAGCCGGTATTACGAGACGCCCCACATTGACCGGCTGGCCGCCCAGGGGTTGCGGCTGACCTCCGGTTACACTTGCGGCCCCAATTGCGCCCCCACGCGCGCCGCGCTGCTGAGCGGTCAATACGCGCCCCGAACCGGCATCTATACGGTGGGAAGCATTGACCGATTTAACTGGCAAAGCCGCCCCCTGCGGCCGGTGGATAATCAGACCCGCCTGCCCTTGGACAAGGTGACCCTTCCCCAGGCCCTGAAGGCGGCTGGCTACGTCACCGGCATGTTCGGCAAATGGCACCTCGGCGAAGCCGCCGAGTACCATCCCTCCAAACGCGGTTTTGACGAGGCCCTCTGCTCGGCGGGACGGCATTTCAATTTCGAAACCGATCCGCCCACCGAATACCCCCCCGGCACTTATCTGGCCGATTTTCTGACCGACAAAGGTCTGGACTTCATTCGCCGCCACAAAGAGCAACCCTTCTTCCTCTATCTCCCCCATTTCGCCGTGCATGCGCCGCTGGAAGCCAAGGCCGGGCTGATTGACAAATTCAAAGCCAAAACGCCGGTTGCCGGGCACCACAACCCCACTTACGCGGCGATGATTGCCAGCGTGGACCAGAGCGTGGGGCGGGTCATGGCGCTGTTGGACGAGCTAAATCTCGCTGACAAAACGCTGGTGATCTTTTCGAGTGACAATGGGGGGGTGGGAGGTTACGTGCGGGAAGGCATCAAGCTGGCGGGCGATGTCACCGACAACGCGCCGTTGCGGGGAGGCAAAGGCATGCTCTACGAGGGCGGCGTGCGCGTGCCTTACATTTTCCGCTGGCCCGGAACGATCCCCGCCGGCGCCACCTCCGACCGCCCGATCAACAGCGTGGACCTCTATCCAACCCTTCTGGAGATAGCGGGCGCCAAACCCCCCGCGGGCTACACGCTGGATGGGTTCAGTTACGCTCGATTGCTCCTGTCCGGAGGCCGGAGCGGACTGGAGCGCGCGCCGTTGTTCTGGCATTTCCCCGGGTACCTGGGGGCCGGCCCGGGCTCCTGGCGCACGACACCGGCCGGCAGCATCCGCGTCGGGGATTGGAAGCTGCTCGAGTTCTTCGAGGATTCGCGCCTCGAGCTCTACAACCTCAAGCATGATCTCAGCGAAACCAACAACCTCGCCCAAGCCCAACCGGCAAAGGTGCGGGAGCTGCATGCTCAACTGAGGAAATGGCGGGAGGAGATCAAAGCGCCCATGCCCACGCCAAACACACCCCAGGCCGGGCCGCCGGCTGGAAAGGCGAAGAAGAAACGCAAGGCAGCCGGGCGGCCGGGGGCGGCGGTGGACCCGTAACCCATCGGGGGACCGCGTTTTCCTTCCAGTCCCTTTTCTCCTTTCTGGTCGGGTTGTCCCACAGCTTTTTGCCCGGGCAAGAAAGGGGGCGATCAGGCAATGCCCCGCGCCAAACGGGAGGGGAAATCCAGTTGCCAAACCGGGCGCCCGGCGCGAAGGTCAGGGGTGATGAAAACAACACTCTTGATTGGCGCGCTGACTCTGGCAGGCGCATGGTTCGCGGCCGCTGGCCAACCCCTCCCTGCGGACACCATTCCCGCCGCGGAGGGGCCCATCCAGGTTTTTCCGATCAATCATGCCACCTTCGTTTTGCAGCACGGCGGCAGGACGATTTATGTGGACCCCGTCGGGGGAGAAAAGGCCTTCGCCGGTTTTGCCAAGCCCGGCCTGATTCTGGTCACCCATATCCACGGGGACCATTTCAGCACGGAAACCCTGACGGCGGTCGCGGGGCCCGATACCAAACTGGTGGCGCCGCCGTCCGTGGCGGAGCAGTTGCCCGCCAACCTGAAAGAGCGGACGACGGTGTTGAAAAACGGGGAGTCCGGCGAAGTGACCGGAGTGCGAATTCAAGCGATCCCGGCCTACAACACCACGCCCGAACGGCTGAAATTTCATCCGAAAGGCCGGGACAACGGTTACGTGGTCAGCCTCGGGGGCAAACGGATTTACATCAGTGGCGACACGGAGGACATCCCGGAAATGCGCGCCTTGAAGGACATCGCCGCGGCGTTTGTGTGCATGAACCTGCCCTACACCATGACGCCCGAGCAGGCGGCCGGCGCCGTGCGCGAATTCAAGCCGGCCGTGGTGTACCCTTACCACTCGCGCGGAACGGACCTCGAATTGTTCAAGGCGAAAGTGGGCGCGGACAGCGGCACGGAAGTGCGCCTGCTGAGCTGGTACAAGTAGGTCAGGTCGCCGGCCGGCCTGCTGCTTCGCGGCATTCCTCGTAAAAGACCTTCACCGGAGCGCCGCCCATGGCGACGGCGCACCAGGCCGCCTCGTCCATCTCGGCTTGGGTGATGCCCAGCTCGCGCGCGCGCCGATAGTGAGCCGCGAAGCAGCCGCGGCAGCGACTCTGGATTACCAGGCTCAGGAGGATGAGCTCCTTGGTCTTTTCGTCCAGCGCGCCGGCGGCCTGGGTGGACCGCATGAACGCGCCGAAAGCGCGCGGAGTATCGCCTGCGGCGGAGGGCCGCGCCTGAAAAATGTCGGCACAACAACCGGGATCGTGGGCCCCGGTGGGAGCCGGCGCCACCGGCGTTTTCTCCGAGGTGGAGAGCGTCACCGGGGCGGAACCCGCGGGGGCCGGGGCGCCCTTCGAGATGATTCGGAGCGCGCCCTTGGCCGCCTTGGCGAGGCGGCCGATGACGAAGCCCTGCGCATTTCGGCGGGTGAGCTCCGTCATAAGCAAGGGGAGTCGTTCGGGGGAAATGGCGATAATCAATCCCCCCGAGGTTTGGGCGTCGCATCCCAGGCAAACGAAGGTTTCGTCCACCCCCGCACCAATCTCCAGGTCGCCCGAGACAAACTCCCGGTTGCGCTCGATGGCGCCCGAGATGACCCCTTGCCGGAGCGCCTCGAACACGCCGGGAAAAGCCGGCAGCGCCTCCGCCTCAATTTCGGCCGCCAATCTGTGGCTGCGGCACAGGCGCAGCAGATGACCCAGAAGACCGAAGCCGGTGACATCCGTGCACGCCGTCGCGCCCGCGGCAATCATGGCTTCAGCCGCAGCCCGGTTCAGCTCCACCATCGAGCGCGTCGCCGCCGCCATTCCCTCGGCGTGAGCCCGGCCAACCTGTTGCGCGAACGCGAGCACGCCCGTGCCCAGGGGCTTGGTCAGCACCAGAACGTCACCCGCGGCGGGACGGTCAAGGGCGGCCGCCTGGGCCGGATCAATGGTCCCGGTGATGGCAAAGCCGAGTTTGATCTCGTCATCTTTGAGGCTGTGGCCGCCAATCAGGGCGACACCCGCCTGCCCGAGCGTTTCCATGGCGCCGGCAAGCAGGGAGTGAACCAGGTTGAGATCGAGTGTCTCGGAAGGGAACGCCAGAATGCTCAAGGCGGTGCGGGGCTGGCCTCCCATGGCGTAAATGTCGGACAGGCAGTTCGCGGCGCAAATCCGCCCGAACGTCGCGGCGTCGTCCACGCAAGGCGTGAAAACGTCCACCGTTTGCACCAGATGCAGCTCGCCGGCCAGGCGATAAATTGCGGCATCATCCCCGGCCGCAAGGCCGGAAACCACGGCGGGGTCCTCGACGGCAGGCAATCGCGCCAGGACCTCCTCCAGGTCCGCCGGAGGAATCTTCGAGGCGCAACCCGCATTGCGAACCCATTGGGTGAGCCTGATTTCGGCCGGCGGCATCGGCTCGGGCCGCTCGCCGGCGCACGGACAAAGGTCCTGCTCGCGAAACACGTCGCACGGGCAGGGCCGCCGGGGGTCGCAAATGCAATGGCCGAGCTGGAGGGAGCGCTCCATGACCCGCCGCCGTTTCTCGAGATCAATTTTCATAAGT
>JARKQH010000466.1 GCA_029974925.1 Verrucomicrobiota bacterium | reverse complement strand
CAACCGCGCCACGCTCCTGCTCGGCCATACCCGGTGGCGCACCCGAGGGGACGAACAGGTCAACAGCAACAACCACCCCATCCGCGCCGGGGAGGTGATCGCCACCCACAACGGCACCATTTACAACGCCGACTACCTGTTCCGGCGCTGGAAGATGCGGCGCTTCGCCGAGGTGGACAGCGAGATTCTGTTCCGCCTGGCCGCGAACGCCGCCCGGGACGGGGCCATGGATATCGCGCGGTTCAAAGCCCGGCTCCGACGCTGTCGGGGTCAGATCACCGCCGTCATCGCCTGCCGGACCGATCCGGAAACCGTCATCGTGCTCAAGGGGAACAGGCCCTTGGAAATGCGGTGGCATCCCCGCCGCAAGGCGGTTCTCTATGCTTCGGACCCCGCATACCTCGACGCCGTGCTGGCGGAGGAAAAAGGCTGGCGTGAGATTGCTGTCCCGCCCATGAGCCTGGTGGTGTTCCGGCGCGAGGACCTGGCCGCGTATTCGGTGGAGCCTTTCGAGTTCATCGCCCAGGAGAGAAAGGGCGCGGAGCCATGACAGACACTCCAATGAACCCCATGAACCAGGCAATGAACCCAACAGAACCCTTGAAGCCGAACACAAGCGGAATGCTGAGACTCTTCGTCTACGGCACCCTGAAACGCGGTTTCTGGAACCATGACCGCTTTTGCCGGGGCGTCGTGACGGTGGTGGACGCAGTGGTCCGCGGCCGCCTCTTCGAGACACCCTCCGGAATCCCGGTCCTGCAGGTCCCGGAGGAGGACATCCTGGCCGTCGGGACCACCAACCCGCGCGCAGACGTGGCCACACAAGCGCACGTGACGGCCCGCATGTCCAATCCCGAGCCAACCCCCGACCGGCTCCCGAAGAACGCCACAGGCGCGCCCTGGGGCCCCGTGTACGGGGAGATTCTCACCTTCGACGATCCCGTGATCCGCCTACCGGCCATCGACCGGCTGGACGGGTTTCACCCCGGCGGTCCCTGCCTCTACCGCCGCGTCCTGGTCCCTGTCCAGGTCAACGGAGCCGATCTTTCGGCTTGGCTCTACGTCGGCTTCCCTTCGAAAGAGAGGGGCCTGCAACCGTTAGGGTCCTCACAGTGGCCCCGGAACGGGTAGCTTCTCTCAAACGGCAGGTTTGCGGCCGGGACTGGGATCGATTCCGGTATGTATTCCGTGAGGCGGAAACT
>JARKQH010000131.1 GCA_029974925.1 Verrucomicrobiota bacterium | reverse complement strand
GCGCGGGTTGAAGAACTCGAACGGCAGTTGCGGGACTCCGAGACCCGGACACTGCCGGCGACCAGCAGGAGCCGGCTCATGGCAAGTCAATCGTTACTGCATCCAGGCGAGCACCTGTTGGGCCGCGCGGCGAGGCGCGGTGCCGAGGACGTTGTGGTCCGATCCCCAGATGATCCGATACGAACGCAGGTTGGGACAGTTTCGCCGCAGCCAACACCGGACGAACGGCCAGGGCACGACGGGGTCCACGAACCCGGTCAGGGCATGAACCGGAACCTGAATTCGTCGGACGAGGTCCTCCGGGTGATTCCCGGCGATGAGCCTTAAGCGGTGGACAGCAGCCTGCCGGTCCGCCTCGGTGCGGCGTTCGAGGAATTCGCGCAGGCTGGCCGCAAGGTCGGGCGAATTTCCATAGCGCCAACGGAGCATTCGAGCGTATCCGAACAAAACCCGCGTCAGCAGCGCAAGCGAGACACGTCCACAAAGCCGCTCACTCAGACGGACGGCCCAGCGGAGCGGATAACGTCCAAATCCACCCGCGAGAATCAGACCGGCGGCATGGAATCGTTGCCGGGCGACCAACGGCCAGGCAACCTGGCATCCGAACGATTCGGCAAGAACCCAGCCGCTCGCAATTCCCGCCTCAGCCAGCGCTCGTTCGATTCCCGCGGCGTAATCCTCCAAAGTCCAGGTCACGGTGCGCGGATAGGTCATTTCGACAAACCGCACCTGCCCGCCCAAGGCCAGACGAAAGGCTCCGACCAGGGTCCAGTCCCCATGCAACCCGGGCAGGTAAACCACGGTCGCCTGATCCGGGGCGCCATGCACTCGCAACCGCACCTGCTCGGGCTCGGAATCCGCCGCCATGTTCTCCGGATGCGTCCTCCCTTTCACACGAGTCGCTGCAACTCGCGGTGGTTGATCTTGCCGGTGCCGAGGCGGGGAATCTCGCGAATCACCTTCAGTTCACGCGGCACGGCCAGGTTGCTGAATCCCCGGGCGCGAATCACCTCCCGCAACGCGTCAAGCGTGAGCCGGGGTTCGTTGGTCACAGCAATCAGCTTTTCGCCCTTGGCCTCGTCCGGTTTGGCGACCACGGCAACCGCGCACTTCAGGCCGTACTGGGGAAAGGCCCCGGCGAGCGCCTCCTCCACCGCCGTAAGGCTGACCATCTCGCCGCTGACCTTGGCAAACCGCTTCAAGCGGCCGAGGATGTATAAATAGCCGTCCTCATCCACCTTGACCATGTCCCCCGTGTCGTACCACCCCCCCAGTGACTGGAATTTGGCGTTCGCTTCCGGGTTGAGATACCCGCGCATGACATTCGGGCCCCGGACAAAAAGCCGGCCGCCCTCGGGCACTCCCTCGACGGGTTCGAGGCGGTATTCGATGCCCGGCAAAAGTTCGCCCGCGGAGCCCGGCCGCGGCCGCATCGGCGTGTTGGCACTGATGCACGGACTGCATTCGGTCGCGCCATATCCCTCGAGAATGCGCACGCCGAATTTCTGCATCCAGGTCGTCACGGTCGCGTCCTGAAGCTTTTCGGCGCCGGCAAAAAGGTATCGCGCGGTGCGGAAATCGTAGGGACTGGCCCGCCGCGCATAACCGTTGAGGAAGGTGTTGGTGCCGAAGAACACTGTGCAGTTCAGGTCGTAGAAAGCAGCCGGCACCAGGCGGTAATGCAGCGGCGAGAGGTAAACAAAAACAAACACGCCGCGAACGAGCGGCAGCAGCAGACCCACCGTCAGCCCGAAACTGTGAAACAGCGGCAGGGCGTTGAAGAACCGGTCGGTCTCCATCACGTCAATGATCGAATCCATTTGCCGGATGTTGGCCAGCAAATTCCGGTGGGTCAGTTCAACGGCCTTGGGCTCGCCTTCGGACCCGCTGGTAAAGAGGATGATTGCCGGGTCGGAACCTGATGGTGGACGCGGGGCGCGCGGCAGGCGAAGGCGGGGAAACTGCCGCAGCAGGGCGCCCACCCTCTGCCAGGCCCCCACGCCGGCCCGGAGATCCTCCAGGAAAAGCAGTTCGATGCCAGCCTGCTCAAACGCCGACAAGTCCAGCTTCGCGCGCGTGAGGAAAGTCCGGGACGTGACCACGTGGGTCAGGGCGGCGACGCGCGCGCACGCCAGCAGGCTGGCAATCCCGGTTGTGTAGTTCAGGACCGCCGGCACTTTGCCCGCAGCCCAAAGGCTCACCAGAGTGACGGGCAGGGCGTTGACGTTGGGCAAAAGCACCCCCACCCGCTGCGCGCCGCCGGTTTCAAGACGGTTCCATTTCCCCGCCAGCACCGTCGCCGCCGCAAACCAACGACGGTAAGTCAGCTTTTGATAGGTGGCGTCCTGGAGAATGACCTTCCCCGCGTGGCGCCGTGCGGCGTCGAGCAGCGCATCCGGAACGGTTGCCCGGCCAAACTCCATTTCCACCTCGAACTGCTGGCGGATGAGGCGGTCGCGGAGCCAGTTGGTGAGCCGCAAGCGCGCGGCCGCCGCGCTTAAGTGATCCAACTGCGGCGGGGTTTGGATGGGACTGAAATGGACGCTGATTCGCGGGAACCATTGCTTGCGGTTCGGGTTGCGCGAGTATGGCAGCCGCGCCGCGCCGCGCAAGTAGGCCGTGACGATTTTTGCCCGCGTTTTGGCCACCAGAAAGCCCGTCCCCTCAAACAACTTCATCAAGGCGCCGGTGTGGGAGATGCGCCCCTCGGGAAACAACACCAGCCGGCCGCCCTGTTGGAGATACTCCGCGATGTGTTTCACCGCGTAGGGAGAATTGACGTCCACCGGAAACGTCCGCCGGTTGATCATGATTCGCTTGTGAAACCAGCTTAGTTGCGCGGTGGTTCGGGAGGTGACGAATCGCCAGTCGTCCTCGAGGCAAACCCCCACCAACAGCCAGTCCCACCACGAAACGTGGTTGGGCAGGAGCAGAACCGGGCCGGGCGTCCGGACCACCTGCTCATTGTAGGCCCGAAATCCGTAAAGGAGCCGCAACAGGAATCGGAGAAGGGTCTTCATCGGTTTTCAACGGCGGCCGGCGGCGCCGGCTGCGGGACGCCAAACCGGGTCGTCGCCAGTTCGGTGTCCCGCCGGAGAAATCGCATGCCGCAGAGCCAGAGAATGCCCGCCAGCACGAACATCGCCCCGACCAGGGTAAACGCATGGTTCATGGAGGTTCGGTCGCTCACGATGCCAATAATCACGGGCGAAATCACGTCGCCCAGCGCATGAATGACGAAGATGTTGAGGGCAAACGCCGCGCTGCGCATCGAAGGATGCGTCACGTTGGCCAGAATGGTGTTGGCGGGACCCGTGTTGAAGAACAGGCAAAAGCACGTGACGAAAATCAAGATCCAGATCGCAGGGAACGGAGCCCGCAGCGTGGCCAGCATGAAGGGAAACCCCACCAACATCGCCAGCCCCGAAACCAGAAAATACGAACCCGGAATCCGCGCGCGAAGCCTGTCCCCCAGCCAGCCGCCCGCCAGAGTTCCAACCAGGCCCGCCACACAAGTAATCGCTCCAAAAATCACCTCGACCGGCCCCTCGGCGCCCGGCCGATGCTTCAAATAATACGGCATCCAGAAGGCAATCCCGCCGATGGCAAAAGTCATGGCGGTCATGCCCAGAGTACACAACACATAGGAGGGGGTGCGGAGCAGAATCCGGTAATCCCGCCAATGCACTTTGCGGGGGGCGCCCGGTTGCGCGAGGTCGGCCTGGCCCCGGGGCGGCTCGCGCATAAACAAGCTCCACAGTCCCAGGATCAGGCCCGGCACCACCACCAGGTAGAAGGCCCAGCGCCAGCTCTCCGCCTGAATTCCCAGCCACTGCGCCCCCCAATGGCCGATTCCCGAGCGGGACACCGCCCCGCCCAGAACATAGCCCAGGGCGCTGCCGACGGGGATGGCCATGTAAAACAAGGCCAGCACCCGTCCCCGCACCTTGACCGGATAGTAATCGGAGATCAACGCCGGCGCGACCGGGCCGTAGGCGGCCTCGCCAATTCCCACCATGCATCGCGTCAGCAGGAGCACGAAGAACGTGGCGGCCAGGCCCGAGGCGCCGCTCGCCAGGCTCCACAGCATCACGCCGATGCTGATGATCACCCAGCGCGACCGTCGCTCGGCCAGCCGCCCAAACAGGGGAGCGCCCAGCATGTAGGTCACCATGAACGCCATGGACAGCACGCCAATGAAGGCCAGCTCCGGCTTGAAGCCCAAATGGGACCGGCACCATTCCTGCAACACCCCAAGCGTGCCGGCGGCCGTTTCGCCGGCGCCGAACAACGACTGTTTGATCGGGTCCACCACGGCCGCCAGGACCTGCCGGTCAATGTAGTTGAAGAGGTTGATCAACAGCAGCAGTGCCAGCGCGGGCCGCGCCCCGGGAAACGAACGGGGGGCGTCAGGGGTCGCGCCGGGGGAGGAAGAGGCCGGGTTCATGATGGTTGTGAATTGAAGTTTAATGTCGCAGTTCCGACGCAATCCGCCGAGCGTTTTCCGCGGCCAGCAGCAGCAACTCCCGCAACTCCGCCAGCCGCCGGTCCGGTACCCGGCCCCAAAGCCGCTCCGCCCCTTGATAATACCGCGGCAGAATCTCCCGCACCAGGCGCTCGCCCGCCGCGGTCAGCCGGACCCGGTAGGCGCGCCGGTCGCCAACGACATCCCGCCGTGCCACCAGACCGCGCTGCTCCAAACGGTCCACCAGGCCCGTCACATTCGAACGGTGCATGATCAGGAAACGGCTCAAGTCCGCCTGGGATAACCCTTCGGGATTCAGATGCAGAAGGTTCAACACGTTGAACTGGCTGGGGCTGAGGTCCCACCGCGCGAAGAAAACACGGCTGGCGTCCCAAATGGTATCCGCGGTTCGGAGCAACTCCAGCAGCGTCCGATAGCGCGGCCGCCCGGCCTCAGGCTCTGTTGTCATGCATACTGTTTACTATATTATTGTTTATGTGTCAACTGTTGTAATGCGTTATTTTCGAACCCTCCGGGTTCCGGCCCCGTCCCCCCTCCCCGGGTTCCCCTCGGCGGCCCGGACCGGCCGCCCCCCTCTTGGTGTGTCCACGCCTGCCCGGGGTCGTTGGCCGAGGTCCGTGCTTGCTTTGGTTCCCGGCTGCCGCAGAATGGCGCGCACCTGGCACATTATGAAACGTCATGGCTGCAACGGCATCGCGCTCCTGGCCCTGTCTCTCTGGCTTTTTCCCGCGGCATGGATGGCGGCCGGCGGCCCGCCGGATTCGGCCAAGGTCCGCCGTTTGTTTCGGGACCCGCCGACGGAATACAGCACCGGACCGCTTTGGGTGTGGAACGACTGGCTGACGGAGGAGCAGCTTCGGGACAGCCTGCGCGACCTGGCCCGCCAAGGCGTCAAACAGGTTTGGGTTCACCCCCGGCCCGGACTCATGACCCCCTATCTGGGCGAGGATTGGTTCCGGCTCTGGAAGGTAGCGCTCCAGGAGGCTGCCCGGCTGGATATGAAGGTGTGGATCTACGACGAGAACTCCTATCCCTCCGGCTTCGCGGGCGGGTTGGTGCCGGACGCCATGCCCGAGTCGCGGGGCCGTGGCCTGGCCCTGCGCGAGGTCAAAACTCCGCCGGCGTGGTCCTCGGACCTCGTGGCCGTGTTTCGTCTGAGCGGCGCGGAATATGAAAACGTGACCGCGCAGGCCCGCTCTGGAGCCGCATTCGAGGAAGGGCAGTACCTGGTGGCCGCCGAAGTGCGCTCGGAAAACTCGCCCTGGCACGGGAATCGTTGCTACGTGAACCTGCTGACACCGGGCGTCACGGAGAAATTTCTCGAAGTGACGATGGAGCCCTACCGGCGGCAGCTCGGGAAGGAGTTCGGCCGGCGGGTTCCCGGCGTCTTCACCGACGAACCCAACATCCGCCCCGCCAAAGGGCTTCCTTGGACGGAGGATTTGCCCCGGGCATTTGAGCGACGCTGGGGCTACAGCCTGCTGGCGCACCTGCCCAGTCTGTCCCACCCGGTGGGGGATTGGCGCAAGGTCCGGCACAACTATTACCAGCTTCTCCATGAGCTGTTTGTCGAACGCTGGGCGCGGCCCAATTATGAGTACTGCCGGACCAACCGCCTCGAGTGGACCGGGCACTACTGGGACCATGACTGGCCGGACTGCCGGGGCGTGCCGGACAACATGGCGATGTACGCGTGGCACCAGCGCCCGGCAATTGATTGCTTGATGAACCAATACGCCGAGCACACCCACGCGCAATTCGGCAACGTCCGCATGGTCAAGGAGCTCTCGAGCGTGGCCAACCAGGTTGGCTGGCCCCGAACGCTCTGCGAAATCTACGGCGCCGCCGGGTGGGACCTGCGGTTCGAGGACATGAAACGCATCGGCGACTGGCTCGAGGTTCTGGGCGTCAACACCCTCAATCAGCACCTGACCTTCCTGACGCTCCGCGGCGCCCGCAAGCGCGATCATCCCCAGTCCTTTTCCTATCACGATCCGTGGTGGGAGGCGTATCACGTTTCCGCCCGCTATTTCGCCCGCCTGTCCGCGGCGCTGTCTCAGGGACAGCAAATCAACCGCGTGCTGGTGCTGGAGCCCACCACCACCGCCTGGATGTACCAGGGGGACAGCCAACAGTTGAACGCGCTGGGCAGCGCTTTCTTCGACCTCCTCATGGCCCTGGAAGCCGCTCAAATCGAATACGACCTCGGATGCGAGGACATCCTCGCATCGCACGGGGCGCCCGGCGGCCAGACCATCCAGGTGAATGGCAAGACCGTCGCCACGCACCTGAAGGTGGGCCGGCGCGAATATCATACCGTGGTGCTGCCGCCCCATACTGAAAACCTCAACCGGAAGACCCGCGAGCTGTTCGAGCGAACCGCAACCAAACGGTACACGGCGGGCCCGGAACCTTCGCGCGTGGATGGCGCCCTGCTTTCAGACGCCCAAAGACCGGCGGCGGCGCCGGACCCGGCCCAGCTCTCCGCCTGGCGCGACAAGCTCATCGCCGACCTCCGGCAGCGCCAGCAAGCCGAAGGCTTCAGCATTCACCGCGCCGCGAATGACCGCGGGATCCTCTTCCATCACCGCCGTCAATTGCCCGATGGCGAGCTGTTGTTCCTCGTCAATACCAGCCTCGAGCATCCCTCCCGTGGCACGATCGAGTCGCATCTTTGCCGCGCGGAAAAATGGGACCTTTACACCGGAAAGACTCTGCCCTATCCCGCCACCCGCCACGCAGCCGGCCTGACGGCTGCGTTCGAGTTGCCCCCGTCAGGCAGCCTGCTGCTGTTGCTGAGCCCCAAAGCGGGTCCGGCCCAATTCGCTCGAGAAACCCCGGCTGTGCTCACGGCTGATGGCCCTCCCAAAATCCGGCGCCTGGGCCCCAATATGCTGACGATTGACTACGTGGATGTCACCGCGGGTGGTGAGACCAAAACCAACACCTATTGTTACCAGGCCGGTCAGTTCGTCTGGAAGAAAAACGGCTGGGAACGAAACCCCTGGGACAGCGCGGTGCAGTTCAAAGACGAATTGATTCGCCGGCAGTTTCCCGCGGACAGTGGTTTCGAGGCAACCTACACGTTCACCGTCGAAGGCCCCGTGCCGAATGACCTGGCCATCGTCATTGAGCGGGCGGACCTTTACCGCGTCACCTGCAACGGCCAACTCGTGACCCCCAATCCCAAGGACTGGTGGCTGGACAAGGCTTTTCATCGCCTCCCGATAGCTTCCCTGGCCCGGACCGGCATCAACCGCGTCACGTTGCAAGCCCGCCCGTTCAGCTTGTTCCATGAACTGGAACCCGCCTACCTCCTGGGCAGTTTCACCCTCCGCCCCACGGACCGCGGCTTTGTCGTCGCCCCCGATCAGCCCCTCAAGCTGGGCCGGCGGGACAAACGTCCCACCCACACCAACAATCCGGATGGCACCATGTGGCTCAGCGCCGGAATCAACTTCGAAAAATCGGCCGGCGACAACCGCCCGGACGACCGCTCGCCTTTCCTGGTCTTCGACCTGGGCCGTGAAATCGCGCTGGGTAAAATCGAGGTGTATAACTACAACGAAAGTCATATCAAAAATCTCACCTCCCGGGGCGTCAAACGACTGCGCATCTCGGGGGGGACCCACGGCCCCGCCGGCGCCTTCAACCTCGACCTGGGCGTTTTCAATCTCCCCAAGGCCGGCGGAGGCGAGGAAGGGGGTACGGTCCTGGAACTGCCTGATGCCAAGGTTCGCTTCGTTCGGTTCGACATTCTCGAAAACCACAACGGCACTGTCTTCCCCGCGGAAGGCGAACCGCCGGACAACGGCTTTGTTGGGCTGGCCGAGGTGCGGTTCTTGGCCCGGGACGGCGAGCGAGTCGAGCCGGTCAGCGTGGCGGGGGCATCCAGCGAGCTGGCTTCCCGCCATCGGAGCGCGCGGAGGCTCACCGACGGCAGCGGGATGGGCTTTTCGCGGGATGGCTGGAATGCTCAGGGCCACCCGTTCTACAGCGGAGGCATTGCCTATTCCCAGCGGTTCAACGTCACCCGGCGTTCGGACCGCTACGAAGTGGCCCTTCCCGATTGGCACGGCGCGGTGGCGCGGGTCACCGTCAACGGCAGACTGGCGGGGTACGTGGATGCGCCGCCCTGGACTTGCGACGCCACGCGGTTTATCAAGCGCGGCTCGAATGAAATCGAAGTGACCGTCATTGGCACCCTCAAGAATTTGCTCGGGCCGCATCACGGCAGCCCCGCCTTGGGCGCCGCCTGGCCGAACGCGTTTCACAAAGGGCCCGATAATGGACCGCCGCCGGGCGCGCAATACCACACCGTGGCCTACGGGATGTTCGAACCCTTTGTGCTCCGCGAAATCCGCCGGGAGCGCTGAACCCGGCTCATGTCCTGGTTGGAGATCATCGGGCTGGCGTTATCGGCCGCTGTCGGGGGCGCGATCAATGCGGTGGCGGGCGGGGGCACGCTGATCACCTTCCCTGCCCTGCTCTTTTTCGGGACCGCGCCGGTCACGGCCAACGCCACCAGCACCCTGGCCCTGGTCATCGGCACCTCTGGCAGCATCTACGGCTACCGCCGCCACCTGGCCGCGGTCAAGACCTGGCTCTGGCGCTTCCTGCCCGTAAGCCTGCTGGGAGGCGTCCTCGGCGCCCTGCTGCTCACCTGCACCAGCAACCAGACCTTTTCCCGCCTCGTGCCGTTCCTCATCCTGTTCGCAACGGTGATCTTCCTGGCGCAGGGCCTGCTCCGCCGTCAAGTCAAACTCGAGCCGGCGTCCAACCCCGCCCAACCTCATGCCGTTTGGGCGGCCATTCTGTTCCAGCTCGCCGTGGCCGTTTATGGCGGCTACTTTGGCGCCGGCATCGGCATCCTGATGCTGGCTTCGCTGGGCTTCATCGGTCTGCACAACATCCACGAGATGAACAGCCTCAAAACGATGCTGGGCTCAATGATCAACCTGGTGGCCGCGATTTGGTTTGTCATTTCCGGCCTCATCGCCTGGCCCCAGGCGGCCGTGATGACTGCGGGGGCGCTGTGCGGCTACTTCCTTGGCGCGCATTATTCCCAGCGCATCCCCCAGACCCGCGTCCGGCAAATCATCACCGCCATCGGTTTCCTGCTGGCGGCCATCACCTTTTACAAGGAATTTCTCCGCTGAAGCGGGCGACCGGACCTCCGGGACCTGATGGAAAAGCCCCCGACGGTTGGACCGCGTTTGACCCCGTCCCCATTCGGTTTTCTGCGCCCTGCCGGGCGCACACAAAAAAAGAGGCCCGGATGCCGGGCCTCTGTCTGTCTTTCCGAAGAAAGCTGTTGGGTTAGTAGCGCTCCCGCCGGCCGCCGCGTGACTCGCGGTAGCCGCCGCCCGAAGGACGTTCTTCGCGGGGACGCGCAACATTGACCGTCAGCGGACGGCCGGCCAGTTCCTTGCCGTGCATTGCGTCAATCGCCTTTTGCGCCTCCTCCGGCGTGCTCATGGTGACAAAACCAAACCCGCGGGGCCGGCCGGTGGCGCGGTCCATCATGAGGTTGGCTTCCAAGACCGTGCCGTGCGCCGCGAAAGCGTCCTGCAGGTCGTTTTCAGTGATGTTGAAGGAAAGATTTCCTACAAACAGTTTTGCACTCATCTATCTCTATTCTGTCCTAGACGAACTTTTGCTTTCTCCAGACTGTTCCCGACTGCCGGGTTTCAAATCATCACTGAACCGAGTTCACCTGAGGATCCACCATGCCATGGATGCGCAAGTTATCTATTGACGAGTTGACATTGACCGCTTTTCGGAAAATAGCAAGCCCAATCGTCGGAAAAAGCCGGGGGTAGGGTTTTACCCCATAGCCGCTGTCGCCCGGCGCCCCCGGATGCTGTTACGGTTGCCCGCTGCCGTGACGGGTCCAGTTCAGGCAAACTCCAGTGGAAAGCGGTAAATGTCCGCCGGGTCAAACGGTGCGGCGGAAAATTCGATGGCCTGGCCGGGGCTCCGGGGCCGGAGCGTGTGGGCAATGCCGGTTTCGATAAAGGCCAGGTCGCCGGCCTGGAGGAGAACCACCGCGCGGTCTGCGCTGTTCACATCCTGGACCAGCAATTCGGTTTTCCCGCCAATCACATAAACATACTCGCGCTTGATCTTGTGATAGTGGTTGCCTCGGAGGGCCCCGGGGCGAAGCTCGATATAGGCCATATACCGGATCGCCTCGACTCCGTCATGAAACTGCGCCAGCTCCCCCTGCGGCAAGGCCAGCCGTTTCAGCGGCGGCGCGCCGGGTTGCGGCGACATCACCGGCAAAGTCTTCCGAGTCACCCGGCCACCAAGAAATGCGCTTTCAACCATCATGCTCCCCGGTTGCATAGCGCAGCCGCAGCCCGGCGTCAAAGGTTCGCTGGGGCCGTCCCGCCCCGCCCTGGCCGCGAAGAGCCTGCTGGAGGGGGTGCCGGCATCCGAAGCGGTCAATACCAGGCAGGAGGCTCAGGGCACCAGCCGGGTCCGGTAGAATTCTCGCGGGGGAGTGTTCGTGAGGTTGCGAGTGCGAAGCAGATAGATGGTTCCGGAGGGATCGAACAGCTCGAAGGTGGCGTTGGTGATCCACGGCCCGGTGACGTTGGTCGCGGATTGGAACTGGAAGAACTGGTCCGGCAGCCCCCCGAAAAGGAACAGCTCGGTCGCGGTGTAGCTGGTATTGGTTTGACCCACGACGTTGGTGGCGACACTGCGGTGATAACCCAGAAAGTCCACCGGTGAGGTTGCCGGAACAACCTGGTTGCGAAGGATGACGCCCTCAATGCCGGCCAGCACCAACTGGCCATTAAAGGCAGTGGCCGCGTAGAGCGATTTACCGGTGGGCACGGGCAGCGCCTGCCAATGCACCAGGTTGCTGCTGGAAAGCAGCAGGCCCTGGGTGCCGACGACAAACCATTGCCCGTCAAGCCAGGCGGCATCATTCAGCCAGCGAGTCGTGCCGCTGGACCGCAGGGTCCAGTTCAGAGTGTTCGCGCTGGTGTAAATCGAACCGTTCTGCCCCACGACCACATACTGCCCCCCGAGATACCGAACGCGATAGAGCCAGTTGGTGGTGCCCAACGAAACCGGCGACCAGCTCACCGCGTCAAGGCCCGCACGCAGGAGTGTTCCACGGCTGCCGACGGCCACCCAGCCGTTGGGACCGGGGGCCACACTGGACAAGAAATTGGTGGTGGCGGTGGCCCGGGCGGTGAAGTTGGACCCGTCAGCGCTGGTGAAGATTTGGCCGCGGTCGCCACACACCACAAAGGTGGAGCCGTCGCAGGCCACGCCCTGGAGGGTGTTGGTGGTAAAGGGAGGCAGGTTGGTCCAGAGGAGCCCCAACGTGTCAAAGGTGGTATTGGTGACCACGAGGTTGGTTCCGACATAATTGGTTATAATGAGGTTGGTCAGGCCGGAACGGCTGATGAGCAGGTTGCCCGCGTTTCCGGCGGCCAGCAGAAGATTGGAAGTGCCTCCCACGCCCAGCAGCACGGTGTTGGTGTGCGGCAAGGGCACCACTTCTCTGGCCCATAGAATCCCGTCGAGGCTGGTTTGTATGGTGGCCAGGTCGCCTGCGGCGACGTAGATGCCTCGCTGGACCGTGAGGTCCCAGAGCCAGGCGTGGGAGGAATCCGGCAGCACCTGCCAGGTATATACGGCGGCGCTGTTGCTGCGACTGCCCGAGACCATCAGGCCCGTGCGGCCAGCCGCCAGCCAGTAGTTGGTCTGCCCGTGAGCGGTGAGATAAACCCAGGCCGGCGGCGCATTGGTCGGCAGGTCAGTAATCTGGTTGGTCCAGGCGGTCGTGCCTGCGGCCCGGAAACGAACCTCCTGGTCGCCAACCACGAGCAAACCGGTGTCGTTCAAGGCCACGTCGTAAAGGGTGTTGGTGGTGCCGCTGGCGAGGGAGGTCCAGGGGCCGCTCGAGCTGGAACTGGACCAGACGCCGCCACCGGTTCCCACGATGTAGAACTGGGCGCTGCCGCCAACGCCGAGGTAACGCACGCGGTTGAGGTGAGCGGTGGAAATCGTCGCGCGGGTCCAGGAACTGCCATTGCTGCCGGCGCGCAGCACCGTGCCGTTCTCGCCCACGGCCACGAAGCCGGCGGCGCCAAAGGCGACGCTGCGCAGCCACTCGGTCGTGCCGGAAGTTGCCTTCGTCCACAAAGTGCCATTGGTGCTGGTGTAGATGGAACCGTTGTCACCGACCGCGACGGCCCGTTGCGCCGAAGCCGCCACACCCTCGAACCAGTCCGTGGTTGGCGGCGACACCTGGGCGGGTTGAAACACAGCCCCGTCATCCGACCACAAAATGCAGCCGTTCTCCCCAACCGCGATAAAGCGCTCGCCCATGAGTGCCACGCCGCGGAGGTAGTTGGTAACGCCGGTGACCGCCGGGGCCCAGCGCTCGTCTTCGCGCTGAACGTAAATCGTGCCCGCGTCGCCCACCTGCACGGCCACCGTGGGGGTGACGACCAGGTCGAGAATGTTGTTGCCGTGAGGGCGCGGGTTTGACCAGCGCCAACGCTCGGGACGGACCTCTCCTGCCCGGGCCAATCCGGAGAGAAAACAACCGAAGAGCACCGCCATGGCCACCGGCCGCAAAAAGGTCAGCCAACGCCGTGGCCACCGCCAATCGGGATGCCGCGGGACAAAGCTGCCTGTCCGGCCGCGGGGCGACGCGCTCCGCCTGGCGGGGACCGTTCCGAACTGCCTCACGGAGCCGGCCCGGAGGCGGACCACAAAGCGGCTCGTCTCAAACCTGATCATGGGAACGTTCATCACGACTTGAGCTCTGGCGGGTGGCCTGGCAACAAAAAACCCTCCAGGCGCCATGGCAAGCGATGGGTCCCGGAGGGCTTATCCCTTCACAGGGTATCAACGAGAGCCGTCCCGCTCCCGCGCGCGCTCGCGCGCCTGCTCCATGATTTGCTCATGGGTCGGCACGCATTCACGCAACTGTTGCAGCCGCTCGCGCAGTTGTTCACGGTCGCGAAGCTGCTCCTTGACCGTTTCACGCAGTTGCTCGCGAATCTGGGCCCGCTCCTGCTCGGTGCAGGCGGTCAATTCCTTCTTCTTCTCCTGAAGCTGGGCTTGGTAACGCTCGCGCGCCTGTTTCATCTCCTGGATCGCCCGCTTCGCGTCTTCACTGAGACAATCCTGGAGGCGAAGCCGTGTCTGGTCCCGCTGCCGCGTCTGGTCCAGCTCGGGACTGCAGGTTTGCAGCCGGTCCTGATCCCGTTGCTGGATTGGGTCACCCTGCGGGCCCGTTCCCTGAGCCAGAGCGGTGGTGCAGGTGATTGCCAAACCGAGTGCCATGGTGGTTAAAATTCTTGTCTTCATATCCGCTTCTCAAGATTTCGATGACTTCTACGACTGTCTATTCCTTCTGCATGGCGCGTACCAGCTCGCTGGATTTCTTAAGTCATTGGAATAAAGTGGCTTAAGATACGACTAGGCTGACCTTGGGCTCGGGATGGGCGGCAGCGCCCAGGTTTGCAATGCTTTTCGTGGGCGCCAGCGCCCAGCCGCGCTTCCGGCCTATCGCCGAGGCCCAACTTTCGACAGGTTGATCGCTTGAAAACCGAGCTCAAACGCGGGGGAATTGCGACGCAATCGGAAATCACCTTTTTGCGGGTTATAAAACAACGGGTCACCCATGCGCGAGTTGCGGTCGTGGCCACGTTCCCGCCATTGCTCCCAAGTTCCCACAGGGGTTTTCAACACGGCGGTATTCGTGATGGACCGTGCGTCATAATAGAGATTGTAATCGAGCCGATAGTTGTCACCGGACCAGTTGCCGCCCAGCAGAACGCCGGAGTCGAAATAGACGATGTTGGTGAGGAAACTGAAGCTCACGTGCGGCTCAGGGCGGGAACGCTGGACCTGGTGGTCGCGAGCGAACGCGAAGATGTTGTTCTCAACGAAGTTGGTCGCGCCGTAATGCTGATGGAACCCGCCGTGAGTGGTGCGATAGACCACGTTGCTGCGAGCGAGGATGCTGCTGCTGCCTTCGTCGAAATAAATCCCCCATCCGCCATAACGAAAGCCGGCGACGTCATGCCAGAGGTTGTTGACAATCCGGGTGCCGGGCTGCATGCCGAGGGTGTAAATCCCACCCATGTCGCTGAGGATGGGGCCGTCGCCGTCGGATTGGACCCCAATGTGATGCACGTGGTTATGGGCCACGAGATTGCCGCGCGCCAGCGTGGGACCGTAGCCCCACGTCCAGCCAATCGAGATGCCCGTGTAATAGAAGTCATGAATGAGGTTGTGCGCGAGCTGGTTGTCCGCCGATTGGCCAATCCATATCCCAATCGCGCTGTGGAACATTCGCCCGCCATGATGAATGTGGCAGTCGGTTACCACGTTGCCGCCCGATTGCTCCAAAGGATTCGAGCGGATGGCGGTCTCGCCAAGTTTCAAACCTCCGGCGCCGAGGTGGGCGAACTCGCAGTGTTGAATCACATTGCTGGCGCAGCCGCGGCCGAGTTCCAAGCCATAAGGCCCAAGGTTCACAAACCGGCAATGATCGAACACAGCGCCCTTTACGCCCTGTCCCCAAACCGCCCCCGGCACACCAATTGCCGCTTGCGCAAACCCGCCTACTTCCGGCTTGGGCGGCGGCCAGATTACCGGTTTGTCTCCGCCGGCGTAAAACTCCTCCGGGAAATACCATTCGGCGTGGGCAAAGGTAATGCCCCTGAATTCGACGTTTTCAATAAACCGGCCCTGGGCCGGCTCACCCTCGAGTCGAAGCACCTGTGGCCGGACGGGGGCAATGGCCTCGAACTGGCTCAGGTCGTCCCCCGGACGCGGAAAGTAGTAAACCTTGCCAAGCCGCGAATCCAGGCTCCATTCTCCGGGCTGATCGAGCAACTCGAGCGGTCCTTCAACATAATAAAGGTCGCCGGCAGCAAGCTGAAACACCGACCGTTTCCCAAAGTTCAGGACTCTTTCCTTCTTATCCACGCTGACCACGGGCAGCCGTGACTCGACCCAGCGGGTCATTACCACCACCTCGGCGCCGTCCAGAAAATCAAACGGCTTGAGGTCCGCCTCGTGATAGCGAAACCGCAGATGGCCATCGGTCCACTCTTTGGTGGCGTCGGGCAGGGATTCCACCGCCAGGTAACCTTTGTTGGGGTGCCGCGCCCGGGTTGCGCGCGCGCCATTGACCCAGAGCTCGCGAAAAACCCACTTGCCACCCCGAGCTTCCGGCACCTCCGCAGTCCAGAGCAGCCTGCCACCGATTTGAACCTGGCGCCAGCCGCTTAAGCTCCGGCCGCCGCTCAAGACGGGGCGCTCGCGCCGATAGGCGGTGAAACAAGTGTGGGAATCCTGGGGGGTCAGCACCAGGGTTTCAGGAAGGAAATAGTTCCCGCC
This sequence comes from Verrucomicrobiota bacterium, assembly GCA_029974925.1. Lineage (GTDB taxonomy): Bacteria > Verrucomicrobiota > Verrucomicrobiia > Limisphaerales > UBA8199 > JARKQH01. Next base: position 26,328 of record JARKQH010000131.1, on the reverse strand, counting down.
CCTCAGGCAAACAACAACCTGAGCGCCGGGAGGCTGGCTCTGGCGCCAGGACCGCGCGGCGCTGAGGGCTTGCGCCACCGTGGCGAAGGGCCCATCGCTACCCCTCAGGTTCCGGCTGGCCAAACGGCCCGACCATGCGTCATTGCCCTCCGGCGAAACATGGAAAGTCACCAGGCCGCTTGCGGCCGCCCGTTCCCCTGCGGCCAGCAAAACGGCCAGCCACAGCCACGACATCAACGCCCCCGCCAGCCGGAGACAGGGCGGTTTCATCGCCGCGGCCCCTCTGACAGATTTCTCAAGCGCCATCATGGTTCCGGGTCGCCGCTATTATTACTGATTTTCACCTTGCCGCGGCTGCGGTTGTCGAGCCGCAACGCGCCGGGCAGAACGTTGTCGCTGATGATGGCGCGTTTGACGTTTTCCGCCAGAGCAATGTGCGGGCGGCCGGACTGGAACTCGCAGCCGCGCACCAGCACGGTGCCCCCTTCAACCTGCAAGGCATGCCGGCCCTGGTTCTTGTGATCCCACTGGACGAACGTGCAATCGCTGAAACCCACCGTGCCCGGCCCGCCGATTTTGGCAATCTGGTTGCAGGGCCCCCAGAAAGCGCAATTCACGAACCGGACACTGCCGCTGTTGGACTCGCCCACCCTCACCATCGTCGGGTCGGGACCATGAAAGGAGACAAACTCGCCGTTGCTGATCAACAATCCCATCGGCGCGCATTGCTCGACGACCAGCGCGGTAAAGCAATCGTCGGCCCCAATGCCCAGAAAGTTTCCATTGCAGACGCCCGCCGGGGTTTTGATGAATTTGTAGCCCACGTTATAGCCGAAACAAAAGGTGTTGAACACGTACTGCCAGTCCGTGCGGCCGAATACAAATGCCTCCCCATTGGCCTGCTGCCATTGAAACAACCGGGGTTTGAGGCTCCACCACGGATTGAAATGCACATTCTCAATCCGGCCAATATCGTAGATGGCGTCCACCAGTATGCCCCGGCGGAGCGGTTGACCGTGCACGTCGCGAATCAGGTGGCGCTCATTGCGCGTCGCATCAATTCCGTTGTACGGGTTCAGCAGCTCGACGGCCAGGACCGCCGGGTTCTTCCCCCGCATGGCCACCGCCCACGGATACGGCTGCGGCTCTTCGTCCGGTTTCTGGTCCGGGTAATAAAGCACCACCCCTTTGAGCGTGCTGTTGTGATTGAGTGTAATAAACGGCGCGCCAGCCTCGCTGCCGCGTCCTTCAGTAACCAAGAAGGTCGTGCCGTCGTCCGTCGGCTTCGGCAGGCCGGCGTCCCGAATCCCATTGTGAGCCGGCACCGACTCCCACACGCCGCGGAGAGTCACCCCGGCAGGCACGGTGAGGTGTCCGGCGAAGAAATAATTGCCGCGCGGCGCGTAAACCACCCCGCCCCCCGCCCGGCCCGCCGCGTCCAGCGCCTTCTGAAACGCAGCGGTGTCGTCCGTCTTCCCATCCCCGCGCGCTCCGTGGTCCCGCACTGAAAAGCAGTCGGGTGGAATTTGAGCGAACCCGACGACGCCGGACAGGACAAGGGTCGTCACCGCGAGGAGCCCCGGTCGCGGCGCGAGGTGCGCAGTCAAACTGACAAACCGGCCCATGACGGCCCTGGCGCCCCGGTTCATAACCCTACTTGGGCATTTCCAGCCGGACGAGGCCCACGTCTATGTATTGGCCTCCAGCCGTTTGACGGCAGTGAACCGCCAGCACATTGCCGGTGGGCTTCAGCGTCGCCAGGGCCGGTTCCCGAATGGTTACCACCTCGTAATCCGACGTGTAACCCGGCAGGACGGTGGCCACCACGCCGTTGATGTAAACCACCGCGTCCTCGTCATGATGAACCAGCAACCTCAAATCTTCCCTGGCCGTGACGCTGCCCAAGGAAAACTCGCGCCGAAGCCAGATGCTCTCCGTATTCCATTCGGTGCGGACGACCGCGCCCGGGGTGCCGCGCGTGCCAAATCCACCCGGTCCTTCCTTCCAGGAACCGGCGTCGAATCCCGGCCGAAACCAATCCGCCGCGGGCTTTTGGGTGGTGAACCGCCAGGTGGCGCGCTCGGTTCGGGCCGAAGGCACCACATCCACCACCTTGGGTCGCGGCGGGATTTTCCCCTGGTTGATCTCCGCCACCAGTTTGAGCGGCATTTTCACAATCTCGCGGTCGTAGGTCATCAACCCATTGACCTCCACCTCGACATCCGTCGTCTGCGTATAAACCGCCGCCGAGAGTCCTTTCTCTTCGATCAAGGGAAACAGCCGCGCCAAAAGGTCAATGTAAGCCGAGGTCAGGGCGGCCTCGTTGGTGAAGCTGCGATAACCCCAGTTGCGCTCGGATTGCCACGTGTGACCCCGCAGCGGCAGACCCAGCCCCCCGAACTCGCCCAAAACCGACGCCCGCTTCTCTTCCGGTTCCGGACAACCTGGCCCGGGATACTTGTGCATGTCGTTGACATCCCCCACGCCGCGGTCAGCCCAGCCGCTGGCGTTGTTGACGAGCCGCGTCGGGTCCAGCTTCCGCGTCAACTCGACAATGCGCGCGGTGTCGTATTGGCCCCACCCTTCGTTGAACGGCACCCACATCACGATGCACGGATGGTTGCCAAGCCCCTTGATCATCGCCGCATACTCGCGTTCAAACTGGGCCGCCGACTCGGGCGTGCGCTGGATATCCGGCTCGTTGGGCCGGATGTAGCGGTCCCCGCTGGGCATGTCCTGCCACACCAGCAATCCCAGCTTGTCACACCAGTAGTACCAGCGCGCCGGCTCGATTTTCACGTGCTTGCGCGCCATGTTATACCCCAGCTTCTTGGTCATCTCGATGTCGTAACGAAGCGCCGCGTCCGTCGGCGCCGTGTACAAACCGTCCGGCCAGAACCCCTGGTCCAGCGGCCCGTGTTGAAAATACGGCTTGTTGTTCAACATCAGCCGCGTAAAGCCTTTGGCATCCTTGCCCAGCGAAATCTTCCGCATGCCAAAATAACTTTCCACCCGGTCAATCGCCCGATTTCCCAGCTTCAAGGCAATTCTCAGGTCATACAAATGCGGGTTTTCAGGGGACCACAACTTCGGGTTCTTGATCGGGATGCGGATCGCGTTGCCAGGCCGGGCCGATCCCGATGCCACCGTCCCCGACCGGTCACTGACCGTCACCTCGACCACATAGGTCCCCAGCGTCGCGGTTGTCGTCGGCTCCACAACCACCGCGCTCTGGTCCACGTCCGGGGTGATCTTCAACGACCGGATGTACGCCGAGCTCACCGGTTCCAGCCAGACCGTCTGCCAGATGCCGCTGGTCGGGGTGTACCAAATTCCATGCGGCTTCCGGATCTGCTTGCCGCGCGGTTGCGTCCCGGCATCGGTCGGGTCCCAAACCGCGACCACCAGCTCGTTGGGCCCGGACGCGGCCAGGGCGTCGGTAATGTCAAAGCTGAAGGCGTCGTAGCCCCCCGCATGCCGCCCCACCTCCTTGCCATTCACCCACACTGTCGCCTCAAAATCCACCGCCCCGAAATGCAGCAACAGCCGCTGCCCGCGCCAGGTGGGCGGCACCTCGAACGTTCGCCGATACCAAATCCGGTCATTCTCCGTCACCGCCTTCATCACCCCCGACAATGCCGATTCCACCGGGAACGGCACCAGAATCTGCATCGGGAACGCGGACGGCCGCGGGGCGTCTTTGGCCACAATCGCCAGGTCCCAGAGCCCGTTGAGATTCCGCCACTGGTCCCGCACCATCATCGGCCGGGGGTACTCCCGCAGCGCGTTGTCCGGCGACACCTCCCGCGCCCAACGCGTCATCAGCGGTCCCTGCGCCGGCCGCCACTCCCCGGCAACCCCGCCCCCCAGGCCGAGCAGCATGAGAATCAACACCGCGCCCCTCACTGAGACGGCGCCCGAGCTACTGAGTTTGTGACTTTGATTCATCGCAGGTTCCTGTTTACAGGTTCAGTTTCAGAAAACAAGCAATTCAGACGAAAAATTTTCCTTGCCGTGCCCGCCTGGCCTCGGCCCGGCTGGGCGCTCGCCGCCCCCGAAACGGTTCTCCGAATCGGTTCACTTCACCGTGCCCAACGCATGCCTTGTATGAGCGATTCTGATGCTGAAACGATGGGCCACCCGGCAGTCCCGCGGTTCAGCAGAGCGCGCACCGCGCACCGAACGGTTGGCGGCATTGCCGCAGGCTCGAGGGAGCTCGGGGCCGGCGGAGCGACACCTCCTGGCCGGGCGGCAGGCGGGTTGCGCACGGTTTCTATTCGGCCTCTGGCGGCGCGACGGAGCGCGCGGCTCGGGAACGGCCCCGCCTCGGTCTGAACAAGTCCATTTGTGGGTCTTTGAAAAACTCGTAGTGCTTCAGAATCCGCAAGGTCTGGAGCAAATCGGACTTGAGATAGTTCCGGCTGGGCTCAACGCGGGCCACCAGGTCCGCGAGCATCGTGCGGAAGGAAAGGACGGCGTCAATGCCCCTGGATTTCAGAATCGCGACGCTCTCCTGCTGCGAGGCGCCATCCTGTGGCAGAGACGAAATCACCAGCAGCTTGAGCGGCGGCCGGCCGTCCGGCTGGCGGAAAGCCCGGCAGGCGTTCAAGAACGCTTTCTTTTCGAGGAACCGGAAGAAACCGGGGCTGTGCGCGAAGAAGGCGGGCGAAAAGACCTCGGTGTGCCAGGCTTTGATGACGACGATGCCGTGCGAGACTCGGGCCAGGTCCGGGGAACCCAACACGAAGGGCAGCTTCACCTCCCCGGCCTGGACGTTGGGGTTGATGACCAGAAAATCGGGGTCGTCGTCTTCCCGCCCGGCCGGCGCGGTATGCTTGCGGAATTGCCGGACCAGAAACTCGTGCAACTCGAAATACTCGCGAACAATGGTTTCACTGATGGCTGCCATGGGATCAGGTGAGGACTTGGTTCAGCATTTCCGGGGAAACGGGGTGTCCGTATTCGACTTGGCCGATGCGGCGGGCGAGCACGAAGCGCACCTGGCCGCCGGAAACCTTCTTGTCGAGCTGCATCGCCCCCAGCAGCCGTTTGCGCTGAGCCTTGGTCAGTCGCACCTCAACAGGCAATCCCGCCCGTTGGAACAGCCGTCTGATGCGCCCTTCGTCCGGTTCGGGCAGGCCCAGCAGCCGGACCGACAGCCGGGCCGCCGCCACCTGGCCGATGGAGATGGCTTCGCCGTGAAGATACCTGCCGTAGCTTGAAATGGCCTCGAGCGCGTGCCCGATCGTGTGCCCGAAATTCAAAATGGCCCGCAGTCCGGCCTCGGTCTCGTCCTGGCTGACCACTTCGGCTTTGATCTGGCAACACCGCGCGATCACCGCGGCCAGCGGTCCCGCCACCCTCCGGAGCAGCTCGGGCAAGTCGCGCTCCAGCCGCCGGAACAGGGCCGCGTCGTAAATAATCCCGTACTTGATCACCTCGGCCAGCCCGGCGCGATATTCGCGCATCGGCAGCGTGCGCAGCGCATCCAAATCGCACAGCACCAACCGCGGCTGGTGGAAAGCCCCAACCAGGTTCTTGCCGGCTCGGAGATTGACTCCCACCTTGCCTCCGACCGAGCTGTCCACCTGCGCCAGCAGGGTTGTCGGCACCTGAACGAAAGCAATGCCGCGCAGGTAGGTCGCCGCCACAAATCCGGCCAGGTCGCCCACCACGCCTCCCCCCAGCGCCACCACGAATGACCTTCGCTCCAACCGTTGCGCCGCCAGCTCGTCATAGCAGCGCTGGACGGTCTTGAGGCTCTTTGCCGTTTCCCCGGCCGGCACCGTAATCAACCTGGGCTCGAACCCGGCCCCCTCGAGGATCTGAAGCGCCCGCCGGCCAAAACGCGGCGCAACATTTTCGTCCGTGATGATGGCGCAACGACGACCCAGTCCCAGCCGGGCGCACTCGCGACCCAGCCGGGGCAACAAGCCGGCCCCAATCTGAATGGCATAACTGCGGTCGTTGAGGGAAACCTTAACAATACGCACGCCCACGAGAATAAGTCCCCCGCCCGCGCTGTCAAAGTTTTGCGCACCCGCGGCGGCCGCCTGCGCCGCGAGGAAGCCATGGCTCGCCAGAAGGAGTGACCCGCCTTCCGGCTCCAAAGAAGGAACAAGTCAGAGACCCGGGGTGAGGCCTCGCCCGCAGAGAGTCAGGGCGCATGCCTGACCTCGAACCCTGAACCGACGGCCAGACGACACGAAACGAAACAGGGGGCGAACTTCCTCCGCCACTGCCCCCTCCCCAGCCGCCGGTCTTCTTTACTGCGGTCTTTCCGCGGCGCTTTGCCCGGTCAACGCGCCTCCCGCCACCCTGTCCTCAAGGCTGCCGATGAGCACCACGAACTCGCCCTTGAGTGAACGGTGTTCGAGCTGTTTTTGCAGCTCCGCGGGTTTGCCCCGAAGAAACTCCTCGAACTTCTTGGTCAACTCGCGGGCCAGGACCACGCTTCGGTCCGGGAAGCAGTCGGCCAGCTCCCCCAGCAGCTTTTCGATGCGATAGGGTGACTCGTAGAGGACCAGGGTGCCGGGCATCTGGCTTAACCGTTCCAGAACCCGTTTGCGCTGGCCGGATTTGTGCGGGAGAAAACCGACAAAGTGAAATTCCTCCGTTCGCAAGCCGCTGGCGGTCAACGCCGCCACCAACGCGCAAGGGCCCGGCACCGGCTCGACACGGTACCCCGCGGCAATCGCAGCCCGGACAACCCGCTCACCCGGATCACTGATGCCCGGGGTGCCGGCATCGCTGACCAGCGCCACCTTCTCCCCCCGGATCAGCCGTTGCAGAATTTCCTCCGTCCTGCGCGCCTCGTTGAACTGGAAAAAGCTGATCATCGGTCTGGCGATGCCAAAATGCTTTAACAGCAGCCCCGTTCGGCGGGTGTCCTCGGCCGCCACCACGTCGGCTTCCCGCAACACGCGCAAGGCGCGCAGCGTGATGTCCTCGAGGTTCCCGATGGGCGTCGCCACCAGGTAAAGCGTTGCGGGAGTCAAAGGCGGGAGTTGCTCGCTCATGGGGTCAGAATGCCACGCGTGGCGTCCCGAGTGGGAGCGTTCCCGACGATGCCACCCCCAACCATCGTGCCTGCCGCAGAATGCGCCAGCCGGATGGCAAACCTCCGCCCCCCGCCACCGGGGGACGCCTTGATAAGGTCCGGCGGCTCACTTGCAGATGCCGCGCTGGCTGTTTTGCACGAATTCCACCAGATGCACCACCTCGGGCAGGCGGGGCAGCTCGGCTTCGATGCGGGCCAGGGCGTTCTTGATGGTGAGTCCTTCGCGGAAAAGAATCTTGTAAGCCTGCCGCAGCGCCGCCTGCGCCTCCTCCGAAACCCCGTTGCGCTCCATGCCCACTTTGTTGATGGTCCGCGTCTCCGCCGGGTTGCCGTCCGCCAGCATGAAGGGCGGCACATCCTGCACCACCTTCGAGCAGCCCCCGATGATGGACATTTTGCCGATGCGGCAGAACTGATGCACCGCCGCCAGCCCCCCCACCACCGCGTAATCCTCCACCACCACGTGCCCCGCCAGCGTCGCCACGTTGGACATGATGACGTAATTCCCGACGGTCACATTGTGCGCCAAATGGCAGTAGGCCAGAATGTGGTTATGGGACCCCACCCGCGTCACTTCGCCGTCCCCGGTCGCGCTGTGCACGGTGACCGACTCCCGGAAAGTGTTGTAGTCCCCAATCTCCGTGCGGGTCACCCCGCCCTGCCATTTTAGGTCCTGGGTCTTCAGCCCAATGCACGCAAATGGAAAGATCTCGTTCCCCTCGCCCAGGACGGTATGTCCGTCAACCACCACGTGCGAGTGCAATCGGCAACGGGGGCCCAATACCACATGCTCGCCAACCACACAGTAAGGCCCGATTTCGCAATCCGGCCCGATTTCCGCCCCCGAATGAATAATCGCCGTTGGATGTATCATGCGCCTTTCAACTTGATGTCCTCGCGGCGCCGTCAGGCCTCCCGCATCATGAAGGTCACCTCCGCCTCGCTGACCACTTCGCCCTGGACCTTGCACACGCCCTTGGCGCGCCCGATTTTCCCCCGCATTTTGGTCAGCTCCACCTCGATCACCAGCACATCCCCCTGCACGACAGGCTTGCGCCACTTCACGTCCTCCGCCGCCATGAAGTAGGCAATCTGGCCGCCACTCTCCGCCCGGCGCAGCATCACAATCCCCGCCACCTGCGCCATCGCCTCCAACTGCAAAACCCCGGGCATGATGGGATGCCCGGGAAAGTGTCCCTGGAAATAGGGCTCGTTAATGGTCACGTTCTTGACCGCCACAATCCGATTCCCCTCCAGTTTCAGCACCCGGTCCACCATGATGAAGGGGTAGCGATGCGGCAGCAGTCCCATCAAACCGTAAATGTCCACCGCCCCCTCCTGGGCCGCCGCCGCTTCTTCAAGAGAACCACTCCGCGCCGGCGGCGGAGGCGGCGGGGGGGCGAAGGTCTGCGCCGCGACGACCGGCTTGCGGATTTGGGCCGCCACGCGCCGGACCAGTTCGCAATTGGCCGCATGGCTGGGTTTGACGGCCACGAGATGGGCCTGCAGGGGCCGGCCCAGTAATGACAAGTCGCCGACTATGTCAAGAATCTTGTGCCGCACGAACTCCTCCGCATACCGCAGCGGCTCCGTCGTCAGCACCGCGTCATCCCGGATCACCACCGCGTTCTCCAAGCCGCCCCCCTTGATCAGGCCGTTCTTGATCAAATACTCGATCTCCTCGAAGAAACAAAACGTCCGCGCATGCGCCAGTTCCTTTTCCCACGTTTTGGGCGACAGTTCCACCTGGTAGAACTGGGTAAACCGGCCCTTGCGGTCCGCACTGGTGCAACTGATCTTGAACCCCTCATCCGGGAAAAGGGTCATCAGCGTCTCCCCCATCTCGAGTTCAATGGGCGCGGTCAGGCGGTACGGTTCTCTCCGCTCCTCCTGCGGCACCACGCCGCTTTCCTGGATCAGGCGGCAGTATTCCCGCGCGCTTCCATCCGCAATGGGCGGCTCATTCGCGTCCAATTCCACCACGGCGTTGTCAATCCCGTAACCGGCAAAGGTCGCCAGCACGTGCTCGACGGTGTGAATGCGCACATTGCCTTTCGCCAGCGTGGTCGAGCGATTGGTTTCGACGACATTCTCCACCCGCGCCTCAATCTCGGGATGGCCCTCCAGGTCCACCCGCCGGAAGCGAATGCCACTGTTCGGCGGCGCCGGGAGAAAGGTCATGCTCACGCGATTGCCGCTGTGCAGACCGACACCCGACAGGCTCACGGGGCGGTTGATTGTTTGCTGCTGTTGCACCACGCCCGCATTTAACTACCCCCCGCCCGCCATGGCAAGCCCGCGCCAAATCCGCGCCGGAAGGGCCTAGGGTCCGGCGGGACTGGTCAGGACCCGATAATAGCGCTGGCCGAATTCTCCCGCCTCCGGATCGAGGAATTCGACGACGGTGTTCGTCGCGAGAAATCGCGCCAAGCTATTCCACTGGACCAGGTTGGTGGACGTCTGAACCTGGTACCGGCGGTCCGGTTGAGTTTGGATGCTAAAGCTGACCCGTCCGTCCGGCAGACGCATGACGTTGGTGATAACGGCTGGCAGCGCAGGGCCGAGGGGGTCAAATTCAAAGCTCCGGACCACCATCTCGACCTCCTGGCCGCCGGCCGGCGGCCAGCCTTTGTTCAGCCACAGGTTGAGGCGGACGTTTTCGTCGCCGGTGCGCGGGACGGCCAGGACATAGCCCCAAGTGTTGAGGATCTGGCTGGGCAAGGGATTCGGCACGAAACCACCGCGCAGGCTCTGGAAGGTCACACGGTTGGTTTCCCATTTGAACCAATGGGTCGAGTGGGTCACCCCCTCCGGCACCGCGAAGCGGACTTTGTGCCCGTTCAAGTCCGGTTGCACGATAAACTGAATGTTGTTCGGGTCGGAAGGATTGCTCCACCGCGCGCATTCGATGTCCATCTCCCGGTAGTGATAGGCCGGGTCGTCGCTCCAGGTGAACAAGCCCAGGATTGCATTCGCATCCAGCGTGTCCACCGGGGAGGCCAGCTCAAAACGATAGAACCCGTAGCCGAAGGTCCGCGCGGACACCACTTCGGCGCACTGCCACTGATTCGACCGGTTGGTAATGCGCAGGTGAAGCTGCCCCTCGGCATCCACCCACACGTTGTGGCTGCTGTCCGAGAAATAGTTGGGGCCCGGCCCCACTGCGCCGGCACTGGCTTTGACCCACCAATCATAACCGGAAAAAGCGAGCCACCGCTTGTCCGGGTGGGGGCGCGTCACCACGACGCTGGCCAGCGCCCGGGCAAAGATGTTGGTGGGGATATGCTCGAGGCCCAGGACGCAAGGCTCGCTGTAGCTCGAGCTCACCAGCAGCGCCGCCACCCGCGTGGCCAGTGGGTCGGTCCCCCCCGTCGTGATATCCGTTGTCCACGTGCCGTCAGCCTGAATGGACGTCAACGGCTGGCCGGGGCACGTCGGTTTCGACCACCAGCCAGCTCCGGGCACATAAATGAAGACCGCGAGTTTTTGGCTGGCCGGCTCCGCGTTCAAAACCACTCCGCCCAGATTGTCATAAGACCCGTAGGCCGGAAGGTTGGTGATAAGCACCGACGGGGCAGCCGCGGCGGCGGCCGAGGCCCATGCGGCAGCCAGCAAGCCCCATCCCCCTGCCCTGCGGGCCGCGCCGGAAAAGCCTCGGCAGGTGACTTTTAACCGTTCATTAGCTTGACAGAATGCCAATCATTACAGAAGATAACCTAGATCGCAAATTGTCAACGAACATGTTGCAAAACCTCCAACGCAACCGCGTATTGCTCAAATCGGATTACTCCTTATGAATACTTTCTTAAAAACCCTGTCCCAAGCCCCAACCCCAAACCGCCGTGGTTCCGGTGGCGGCCTCCGCGCTCTGGCCGTGTCGGCAGCCCTGCTGGTCGCGGCCGGAACCGCCGGCGCCGCGACCAACTGGCTGGTCAACCCGGGCTTTGAAACCGGCAGCTTCACCCCGGGCTGGGTCGGTTACGGAAGCCACTATGTGGAATCCACCAACAACACCTATTACAATGGCGGCAACCCCGGCGGCTCGAATGTCCTCACGCACTCGGGCACCTATGTGGGCAAGACGTTTGGCAGCTTTAACGGCGTAAACAACTGGAACGGCTTCTACCAGGACATCCCCGCCGGGGGCGACTCGGTGTGGTCGGCCGATTGCTATGCGCTGACTCACACGCAGGACTTGTTGAGCGGCGGCAACGAATGCTGGTTGGAAGTCACGTTTCGGGATGCGTTCACCAATGTCCTGGTCACCTACACTTCCCAAATTCTAAGCACCAACGGATTGGTGCCCAACGTCTGGCATCACCTCGTGGTCACCAACGAATCGGGTGGCACGGACCTGACCGCGCCCTATGGCACGGCTCTGCTGCGATGTCAAATCGTCTTCTTCCAGCCCGGCGGAGGGTATCCCGGCGGGTCGGTTTATATTGACGATGTGAACCTGATCAAGACCTCGGCGCCGGACCCGGAAATCACCCAACCGCCTGCCAGTCAGACCGTGGTCTATGGCCAGACCGCCACGTTCACTGTCGTGGCCACCGGCAAGTCAGCCCTTTCTTACCGCTGGTTGAACAGCGGAGGTTACCTGAGCAACGGCGGCCGCATCTCGGGCGCTGACACCGCCACGCTGACGATTGCCAACGTCACCACCGCCGACCAGGATTTCTATTCGGTCGAAGTCTCCAACCAGGGTGGGATGCTGATCAGCAACCCGGGCTTTCTAACGGTTTTCGACCCGGGAATCATCACTCCGCCCGCCAGCCAGACGAAATTGGAGGGCCAGTCGGTGAGCTTCAGCGTCGTGGCCGCTGGTTCCACAGCGCTCTCGTATGTCTGGAACAAGAACGGCGTGCCGCTCAGCAACGGCGGCCACATCTCGGGCGCAACCACTGCGACGTTGACCATTGCGAATTTGGTCGTGGGCGATTCCGGGCAATACACCGTGACCGTGACTGACAGCGCGGGGTCCGTTACCAGCCCGGCGGCGCTGCTGGACGTGGTGCCGCTGGCGCAGGCATCCAATGTGCTGCTCAACCGCGGATTCGAATCCGGCACCGATGCGCCCTGGATACGCTTTGGCGGCGGCGCCCTGGCCACCACCAACGTCAATTACTACCAGACCGCCGATCCGGTCGAGGTTTACGACGGCCTCTATGTGAGCCAAACCTACAACTCCGGCACCTGGAACGGCCTCTATCAGGATGTCGCCGCCACCCCCGGCCAGATCTTCACCGGCGAGGGCTGGTTCCTCATGGCGGGTCAGGACCCATTGACGGGCGGAAACGAAGCGTGGCTGGAAGTTCAGTTCCAAAACGAGGCGGGCAACATGATCGGCCTCTACAAATCTGATTACGTTACCGCCGCCTTCCCCACCAACGTGTGGGTCAACCTCCGCGCGACCAACATCATCGCGTTCTGGAGCGATTACTCGGTGGTGGGCCAAACCAATTACCTGGTGGCTCCGCCGGGCACCGCCCGGGTTCGTTTCCAGGTCACTTACCACACCATCTCCGGCGGTGGCTCCGTCTGGTACGACAACATGAGCCTCTTTCTCAAACTGCCGGTCTCGCTCTCCCTCTCGCTGACCGGCAGCTCGGCCCTTTTGTCTTTCCCCACGCAGATCGGGGTCAATTACGAGGTGCTTTACAAGAATCATCTCGAAGACGCCACCTGGCAGGTGCTCCAAACCGTGACCGGGGATCTCTCGGGCCAGGCAACTGTCACTGACCCGCTCGGACCCGGCCCGCGGTTTTACGCGGTTCGCACGCTGTAAGACATTGTTTCATAAAGCCCTCCGCCGCGCACAGCGCAGGCGGAGGGCCGTCATTATCGCAATCCCCCGCTGCGTTTCCGCTCAAATTCAGTCAACATTGTCCTTGACACTAAACCACTTTCCTGATAGAAAGCCCTTACAAACTCAGTATCCGGAAAGACTATCGCAACCATGAAAACTTTGCTCAAATCATTCACCCTCACAGCGTTGACCGTTTGCGTCCTGCTGGCTGGAACGGCTCAGGTCAAATCGGATATCTCCGTCGGGGTTGACCCTGCCAAGACGTGGTACGGCTATATGAACGTCTATGACCTCGGGGGAAGCTATTTGTGGGGCAGCCCTTGGGCGCTGGGGGATCTGCCTGCGGTCTTTTCCTCTACTTCGATCTCTCTCAGCCCGAACGTGAGTACTTATAACCCGGCTGATCCTTATTGGGTGAATCCGGACGGGTCCGGCAACAAGCGGATGGAAGCGAATGTTTACGTCGAGGAATTGTCGCTGGGCGGAAACACGCTCTCCTTCTCCGGTTACACCTTGAGCTACACTTTGGCGCCCGGTTACTACGCCCAGGCATTCATCAAGGAATTCGGCCCCGGTTGGAGCTGGATCGGGTGGGATTTCCAGCCCTTGGTTGCTGGCTCCACCTTCAACGTCACTCGAGCCATTGGCGCCGGGAACATCGCCCAATACGGTTTCATGCTCGTGGGTCCCAACGCGAACCCCGCCACCGTTTCTACCCTCGGTTCCGCTTCCGTTGCCTTGGTCCCGGAACCCGGCAGTGCGTCTCTGCTTGGGTTCGGCCTCCTGTTGTCGCTCGGTTTGTTGCGGCAACGGAAATAAGCCGGTCGCGATCGCTCCCGCAAAGCTCCTCGGGGTCACGTCACTTCGACGTGGCCCTTTCTTTTTGGGACAGGCTGGACCGGTCCCGCATCGGCAGCCCCTCGAACGCTCACCGTTTGGGGTTCACCCCGCCCCGAAGCGAGACGGCCAAAACGAACCAGAAATTCCGATGGGGCAGATGTTGCTTTGTGATTCGGCCGGATTTGAGTTAACTTTTTCTCGATGAAACGTGTCCTCCATGTTCGCCTGAGCGTGCTGCGGCTCGGCTGTCTCGCCTTGCTGAGCCTTCCCTGGGGCGCCCCGGCCGACTGGCAACTGGTTTGGAATGATGAGTTCAACGGGACGGCGGTGGACACGAACAAATGGACCTACGACATCGGCACCGGGCCACCGTATCCCGGCTGGGGCAACCAGGAATTGCAGTACTACACCAGCCGGCCGCAGAATGTTTACGTGGGCGGCGGCACGCTGCACATCATCGCCAGGAAGGAATCCTACGCCGGCTCGGCTTACACCTCGGCCCGCTTGAAGACCCTGGGCCGGTTCAGCAAACTCTACGGCCGGTTCGAGTTCCGCGCCAGGTTTCCCCAAGGCCAGGGCTATTGGCCGGCGCTGTGGATGATGCCGCGCGACTCGGTGTACGGCGGTTGGGCCGCCTCGGGTGAGATTGACATCTTTGAAAATCGGGGGAGCGATCCGCGCACCGTCATCGGCACCCTCCACTTCGGCGGGGAATGGCCCGCCAACACCTCCTCTTCGGGACCGTCCTACCAATTCCCGGCCAACGATTCCGTCACCAATTTCCATCATTATGCGCTCGAGTGGAACGTCAACTCCTTCCGCTGGTACGTGGATGGGAAGCTGTACCAAACGCAATCCTCCTGGTGGAGCTCCGGAGGGCCATACCCCGCCCCGTTCAACCAGCCTTTTTACCTGATTATGAACCTGGCCGTCGGCGGGCGCTTTGGGGGCGATCCCGATGCCACCACCGTTTTCCCCGGCGAAGTCCAGGTGGATTACGTGCGGGTGTATGACTACTCGGCGGCGCCGGTGCCTCGCCTTCGCGCGGATTCCGTAGCGCTGGGCGATGGCACAGTCGCCCTGTCAGGCGCCAACGGCCCACCCAACGGCACCTATTACGTGCTCGCCACCACCAATCTTCCTCCGCTGAGCGGATGGAGCCCCGTTACGACAAACCAGTTCGATGCCCTGGGCCGCTGCTCGAACACGTTCCCCCGCGCGGCGGCGGCCACCTTTTATCGCCTGGTTGTTCCCTGAAGGCTCCGCGGTTCAGCGGACCTGCAGGTCGCGGAGGTCTTTGCCGGCCGGGCGCAGGTAACGCGGAATCCGCATCGAAACGTTTTCAAATCCCAGAAGATGGCCGCGTGAGGCTTCATTCCTTCCTTCGCACTCGAAGCGGATGACGTGCGCGCCCGCGGCCAAATTCTGGCGGCCGAGGAATACCTCCAGAGGTTGGACCGTAGGGGCGCACCCGTCGAACTGGGCGAGGAAGCGGCCGTCCAGCGAAACGCGGTAGCGGCCGTAATCCGGCGCCCGCGTCACGCGAACCAGCAAATCGCCGGTCAGCGCGTGATCGGTTTGGAAGGGGATTTCAATCCACGCCCCGGCGGCCTCGGGTTTGAACCAGAGCTGGTGGCGCGGAGTGCGTCCACGGAGGGTTTGGACCTGGAGCGGTTGGCCCGAGTGGCGCGCGGTTTGCAGCCCATTGGTGCCGACGAAAACCAGTTGTTCGCGGTAAGGAATGCGCTCCGGACCCGCCGGCAGCACGGGCCAGGGCTGGTGGGGCTCGGTTTGGTACCAATAGGCCACCGAGGAGAACAGGTCATCGCGTTCAATGAAACCCGAGGATTGGCCGCCGCCGAAGGTCTGGCTGCCTTTGTGTTCGATTTCGACCCGCAAGGACTTCCGGAAGGCAACGGGGTCGGGCAGGTGGAAGCGGTAAGCGGTGGAGCGGTTGCCAGCGGAGCGTCCTTCATACACGGTCACCCCATAGAAGGGACCTTCGTGAGCGCGAAACCCCCAGGCATCACAGAAATAATCTTCAGTGCCGGTGCCGCGCAGAATGGGCTCGGGAACGCCGTCAATAAAGAAGAAGTCGTCGCCCTCGCCGTACCAGCCGTCCGAGGTTAGATAAACGCTCTGGACGGTGCCGACGTAGTGGCCGCGGCCGCGAATGTCGGCCAGGAGGTAGTTGCGGCCCATAACGCAGGGGAACTCCTGACGGTACATGGCGTGGAAGTAAGCGGCGTCGTCAGGCAAGGCGGGGTGTTTCTGCCAGTCAATGTAGTAGTAGAGGCCGCGACAGGCCAGCGCGCTTTCGTTCGAGATGGTGATGCGGGCAGACTTGCGAAAAGGCATGGGCCAGTAACAGTTCCGAGCGCGACCTTCAGCAGTCACCCGGATGGGAAGAGAAGCGAAGGGGCGGTCCAGACCATGGCCCACGCCAAAGAAATCGCCGACCGGAGCCTCGACGCTCGGATGGGATTCGCCGTCCCAGTAGATGCGCAGCGTGAGCTGGTTGGCATAGTGCGGGTCGGGATGCGAGATGGTGAGCCAGATATGAACAATCTTCCCGGGCCCCTCCAGTTCGGCCAAGGTGGCGGTTTCTCCGGCGAGGATGGGGATGTTGTCCGAGTTGGCATTCCGCCAGTCGGGCTGGCAGGAGGAGGCGCGGCGGGTTTCGAAGTTCTTGAGCCGCTCCAGGCCGCCAAGCGGGTTGCCCATGGCGCCGGAGTGGCCGGCCCCTTCCGAGGGTCCGGCACACCCGGCGAGGAAAAGGCAAAACCCAAACGCAAGGGGCGTAACGATGAGAGTGGCCGGCAGCGGATGATGCAACCTTCTTCGAGTTTCCTCTCGTGTGTGCATGAGCCAACTTTACCTGGTGAGCCCCCAGCCGGCAATCGAACTCGCAACAAGTGCCGGGTGATGCTGTTTCGGGGGCGTTTATGGACGTGGGGCCGCGACTTTTCATCGGCCATGGGCTGGTTACACTCCGCCGGAAAGTGACATGGAAAAGACCGCTCCCATCACGCGGAGTCTGCTGACTTGGTTTCGGAACGATGCCCGGGACCTGCCCTGGCGCCGGACCCGGGATCCTTATGCCATCTGGATTTCCGAGGTGATGCTCCAGCAGACACAGGTCAAGACAGTGATTCCGTATTGGGAACGGTGGATGAAGGCGCTGCCGACCATTGAGTCCCTGGCTCGGGCCCGGTCACAACGGCTTCACAAATTGTGGGAGGGGCTGGGCTATTACAGCAGAGTGCGGAACTTGCAGAAAGCCGCCCGCGTGATCATGGAAAGGCACAAAGGCCGTTTCCCCGAGCGATTCGAGGAGGTGCTGGCGCTGCCGGGCGTGGGGCGATACACGGCGGGTGCCATTTGCAGCATAGCCTTCAACCAGGCCACCCCGGTCCTGGATGGGAATGTGACGCGCGTGCTGGCCAGGCTCTTTTGCGTGCGCCAAGACCCTCGAGCCCGCGGAACGCGCGAGCGGCTGTGGACGCTGGCCGGGACGCTGGTCAGACAGGCGGCTGGAGAGCCGCCGGGGGCCGGCGACTCCCGCGGCAGCGCGGGTCCGGGCAGGACGGGTCCTTGTTCCGCCCTCAATCAGGCGTTGATGGAGCTGGGTGCGCTGGTTTGTGTTCCGCGCAATCCGAAATGCGGCCTCTGTCCGGTGTCAACCTTCTGTCAGGCGCGCGCCAAAGGCCTGGCGGACCGGCTGCCCAGGCGCGCGCGATCCGTCCAGGCGATCAAGCGCCGCCAGTTCGCATTTGTGGTCGAACGAAACGGACGGTTTCTCGTGCGGCGGCGGGACGAAACCGGCGTAAACGCCCGCTTGTGGGAGTTCCCCAGTTGCGATGTCAGCTCGGCGGCGGAACCACAAGAGATTGCCCAAGCGACGCTGGGGACAAGACCAAGGCGGCTGAAACGGCTGGCAACGCTGTCCCATTCAATCACTCGTTATCGCATCAGGCTCGAGGTGTACCGCGTCGGCGAATGGGACCCGGCCGGGACAAAAGCCGCCTCGGGCCGCTGGTTAACACCCGAACAAATGCGTCGGCTTCCTTTTACGGCCGCACACAGCCGCATTGTGCGGCGGCTGCAAGCCAGGAAGCGGAACTTGGGGCGCTAAACGGGCCCGCTTGCGCGGGGCGCAAGCCGGGATTATGTTGCGCCGCTCCGCAGAACGACATGTTTGCCGGCTGGAGAACCAACGGGTGGGCAAATGGAGCCTGAATCAATATAACGAAACACAAGCCTATGACACGACGTGAAGCTTTGAAAAACACCGCGCTGGCGACGCTCGTCTGCGCGACGGGCAACCCACTATCCGGGCTTGGCGCCCCCGCCGCGGGAGCGGCAGCGACCAGCACCTTCTCCCTGCCCCCACTCCCCTATTCCCCCGACGCTCTTGAGCCGCATATTGATGCGCGCACCATGGAAATTCACCATGGCAAACACCATGCCGCGTATGTCGCCAACTTGAACAAAGCCCTCGGGGATTTTCCCCAGCACGCCGCCAAATCCATCGAGGGGCTGCTGAAAAACCTCGAGTCGCTGCCGGAACAAATCCGAACCGCCGTGCGAAACAACGGCGGGGGGCATTACAACCACAGCCTTTTCTGGCAGATGATGAAGCCCAAGGGGGGCGGGGAGCCAAAGGGCGATCTCGCCCGCGCGATTGCGGACCGCTTTGGAAGTTTTGCCACCTTCAAGGAGACATTCACAGACACCGCCTTGAAAGTTTTTGGCAGCGGCTGGGCGTGGCTGGTGCGGCGGGCAGACGGCACGCTGGCGGTCGAGCCGAGTGCCAACCAAGATTCGCCGATCATGCGGGCGGCGGATACAACGCTGCTGCTCGGCCTGGACGTTTGGGAACACGCCTACTATCTGAAGTATCAGAACCGCCGCGCCGAGTATATCGGCGCATGGTTCAACGTGGTGGATTGGGACTTTGTGGCCAGGCGGTTTGCCGAGGCCGGACGCTGAGGGCGCCAACCGCAAAAAAAACGTGTCATTCCCAACGAGGCTGCTATGCTGACCCCCATGACGCAACCCATGTCGCGCCGTTCCGCCCTCAAGAAAGTCGCCCAGGGAACCGCCACCGTGGCGGCAAGCGCCTCCCTGCTGCCCCGGGCCAGGGCGGCGGAGTCCGCCCCCGCCCCGCTTAAGGGCCGCATTCGGCATTCGGTTTGCAAATGGTGTTACGGCAAAATTCCCCTGGAAGAGTTCTGCCGGGCGGCAAAGGCAATGGGAATCGAGGCGATAGACCTCCTGGAGGTGAAAGACTTCGACACACTCAAGAAGCATGACCTGGCCTGCGCCATGGTCAGCGGCGTCCCGGGCGGCATTGTCAAAGGACTCAACCGGAAGGAAAACCACGACGCCATTGTTCAGTTTTTCGAGCGGACCGCTCCGCTGGTGGCCGCCCAGGGCTATCAGAACATCATTTGCTTTTCCGGCAATCGGGGCGGAATGAGCGACGAGGAGGGTTTGGAAAATTGCGCCGCGGGTCTGAAACGGATCGTGCCCATCGCGGAAAAGCACGGCGTAATCGTCTGCATGGAATTGTTGAACAGCAAACGCGACCACAAGGATTACATGTGCGACCATACCCGCTGGGGGGTGGAGCTCTGCCGCCGGGTGGGTTCCGAGCATTTCAAGCTGCTTTACGACATCTACCACATGCAGATCATGGAAGGGGACGTGATTGATACGATCAAAGAAAACGCGCGCTGGATTGGCCATTATCACACCGGCGGAGTGCCCGGGCGGGCGGAAATTGACTCGACGCAGGAGCTGAATTATCCGGCGATCATGAAGGCAATCGCGGAAACCGGGTTCAAAGGTTACGTGGCGCAGGAGTTCGTGCCGCGGCGTGATCCCTTGACGTCCCTCCGGGAAGCGGTGCAGCTTTGCGATGTCTGAGGCCGACGGGCGCCGCATCAGCATTGGTAATTTTCTTTGCCGTGGGGGTTGACAGGGTTTGATAAGTAGATGACTTTGGGGTGGACCGTAGAACAACGGCGGGGTGCGGGTGAGCGGGTTGGCGGGTTGAAGGAAACACGCCGCGGTCACTTGAACACGCCAAAAGCAAGAAAGGCGAAAGTATGGAGACTCATTTTGAAGGCATTCAGTCGGAAGCGCCGGTTTCAAAAGAGAAGGTGAAGGAAGACCTGCGGAACCTGGTCAACGACGCCGAGGAACTGCTGAAGGCCACGGCGGGCGACATGAGCGAAAAGGCCAAAGCCGCGAGGTCGCGCTTGAACGCCGCGCTGGAAAAGGCCAAGGCCACTTATCATCGGCTGGAGGAAAAGACGGTTGAAGCAGCCAAGGCGACCGACAAGGTGATCCGGAATCATCCCTATGAATCCATTGGGATCGCGTTCGGCGTCGGGTTGCTGATCGGAGTGCTGGTGGCGCGCCGCTAGCCATGCCGGAAAGCGATACGAGCCCGAAGGGCCTGTCGGGGGCCATTCGGCGCATTGCGCTTTCGGTGCTGGGCCTGATCGAAAACCGGGTGCAGCTCCTCGCAGTGGAGTTGCAGCTCGAGCGCCTTCGCTTGCTCGAGACGCTGCTTAGATTTGCGGCAGCGGTTTCCCTCGCGGCGGTGGGCCTGCTTCTCGGGACTTTCACCTTGGCGCTTTATGTCTGGCAGGTCGCGCGGTATGCCGGCTTGGTGGCAATGACCCTCCTGTTCGCGGGGGCCGGAGCCTTTCTGCTTTGGCGCCTGCGCGACCACCTCCGCAAAAGTCCCACGCCTTTTGAGCAAACCCTCAACCAGTTGAAAAAGGATCGGGAATGGTTTACGACCAAGAAATGACCGATCTCGAAGAAACGCGACGTCTGCTGGTTCTCCAGGCGGACATGCGTCGGGCCACGCTGCAGTTGGAATTGACTTCTCTGCGCGAGCGCCTGGGCTGGCTGGGCGGGGCGCGCCAGACGGCCAAAGCCAGCCGTTCATGGCTGATTGGCGCCGCGGCTGTGCTGGGCTTTCTGGCCATGCGCTACCGCGGCGGGGTGGCGCGCTGGCTGCCAGCCATCCTCGCCGCGTGGAGAGTGGGCCGCCATTTCCTCAAGCGCTAGCGGACGGTGCCCGGCATGCCCGGCCAGACAACAGGAATACCTCTGCGAAAGTAAAACTTCCTTGATCAAGGGAGGCGATTTGCACGACCTGCATATCAGGTTTTTTATCAATTATTTATGCCATGGCCGGCGGCCGCACCCCCGATTCGCGGAGGGTGGCGGGGCCGCGTTTTAGGGCTGAGCCAGTTGCATCATCAGCACCTGCGTGTATAATTTCAATGGGGTTATTGTGGTGGTTGTTAGGTTGGTTAGGAAAGGGCGATTCGGCTGAGCCGGATCGCCTTTTCCGCATCCCGGGCAAGGTTACCGGTGAGCCGCCAGCACCAGGAGGCCAACCAGAGCCAGGAGGGCCAGAACCGCCAGGGTGATCTTGATCCAGCTCTTGGGGTACTTGCCGGCGATCGCGCCGGTGAAGCCGTTTATGACAACCTGAAACCGTCGTTTTCCGTAACTGTAGGACAGCAGCCAGATGGGGACGAGGATGTGCTTGAAGGTCTGAGCGGAATAAGTGGGATACACTTGGAGAAAGCGATGCGTGTCGCCGGGCACCTGGGCCGCACAAAGCCGCTCGAGCGTCGAGTTCATTCTCGAGCGCGCGGCCTGGGCCGCCGCCAACAGGTCAATCTGGTAACGCTCCACCACCCAGCCGGCCAGAAACCCCGGGTTGTAGGGAACCAGTTGAGCCGTGGGATAGGGCTCGATGCGGCGCAGCATGGCCGCGTCCACCCCCCGCGAAGCCGGCACCAGCTCGTCGTCAAAAAAATGGTCCAGTTCACCGCTGCTGGGTTCCCATCGGATTCTTCGCACCTGGCGGGTCCGCGTGTGCCCGTTGGAATCACGGTAGGTTTCCGTGACGTAGTAGTAGTAACCGCTTTCCGCCGTCCAGCGGGCATGGACCTGGGCGTCGAATGTCCAATAAGGAATGTAGAGGCCCTTGACCGTGTCGGTGAAAGCGGCCCGCTTCAACTTGTTGGGGGCGAACCAACGCGTGCCATACCAGCGCCGAATCGCGTTACGGACATCGCTCTCTGCCAATTTCATGGGCAGCAGGCTTTCAGGCCGGATGCTTTCCTTGATCTCGTCGTAAGGCACCAGGGCCGCGGAGCCGCAGAAATCGCAGCGCTGGCCCACTCGCTCGGCGTCAAAAACTGAAATCGCCTGGCAGCTTTGACAGCGAACGGCGGTTTTGCGCGCCTGCCAGCCACGCTGGGCGTCGGGCAGTGCGCGCAGCGCCGCAACCAGGTCATGTTCTTTGATCGTCTCCTCGCCCCCCGCCGTCAGCTCCACTTGGGCCGGCGAGGTGGTCCCGCAAAAGGGGCAAACCAGTGCGGTCTTGGCCGGGTTCCAATGGGCATCGGCGCCGCAGGCCGGACAGGAGAACTTCTTCTGGGCGGTGGCTTCGTTCACGAGAATTGCCGCCCGTAACGCCCCGCCCAGCCGTCCAGCCGGCGAGGGCACCCAACACGGCGAGGCGGCATCGCCATTCAGCTTTTGAGAAATTCCTCGAGGGCGGCGCGGGTGATCCGCCAGGCGGTGCCGATTTTCTTGCCTTTGAGCGACCCGTCAGCCAGCGCGGCCAGAACGTC
This sequence comes from Verrucomicrobiota bacterium, assembly GCA_029974925.1. Classification (GTDB taxonomy): domain Bacteria; phylum Verrucomicrobiota; class Verrucomicrobiia; order Limisphaerales; family UBA8199; genus JARKQH01. The sequence goes on along the minus strand of JARKQH010000131.1, from coordinate 3,944 downwards.
CGTCTCGCTCACTCCCAGCATCCGCGCGGCCTCGGCGGGACCCAGCAGTTCCGGGAGCGCGGCGCCGCCGGCACCCGCCGGAACCGCAGGCGCACCCTGTCCTGCCGCCAACCCCTGCATGATCTGCTGACCCATGGCCAGGCCCGCGCCAAGCTGGGCGGCGTTGGCGGCCATTCCCCCGCCCTCACCCCGGGTCATGCTTTCGGCCATCTGGAATTTCACGTAGTCATTCAGATTGCCGATGGCGGCCATGCTCGAGCGCTTGTCAATGGCCTGCTCGACCTCCGGCGGCAGGGAAACGTTTTCAATGACAAAACTGGGAATTTCGAGGCCATATTTGGCGGTCATCGCCGGATTAATCAGGGGCAGGAGCGCCTCGCCCAAATCCTGATACCGCGAGGCCACATCCAAAACGGGCACATTGGCCGAAGCCAGGGCGTCGCTGAATACGCTCACCACGCGCGACCGCATGGTGTCGGCGAATTCGTCCAGCCGGAACTGGTGGTCCGTGCCGGCCACTTCCCGCAGGAAAAGCCGCGGATCCACCACCTTGAAGTCAAACGTGCCATAGGCCCGCACACGAACGATGCCGAAATCCGGGTCCCGCATCATCACCGGGTTGGCCGTGCCCCATTTGTTGCCGGTAAACAAGCGGGTGGTGACGAAATAGATATCGGCCTTGAACGGCGATTCGAAGCCATACTTCCAGCCCTTGAGGGTCGAAAGGATGGGAATGTTATCCGTGGTCAGCGTCCATTTGCCCGGGCCGAAGGTGTCGCCAAACTGGCCCAGGTAAACAAACTGCGCCACCTGCGATTCGCGCACGATCAACTGCGCCCCCCGTTTGATCTCCTTGTCCTCGTCCGGAAAACGATACGAGAGCGTGTCCCGCGAGTCGTCCTGCCACTCGATGATGTCGAGCAGTTGCGTCTTCAAGTAATCCATCAGACCCATGGTAAACCTTTCAGTTTTTCCCATAATCCACCGGGAACCCGGGTCGGGAAAGTACAATTTCTCGCGGCAAATGTAATGACGCCGGTGCGCGGGTGAGGCGGCGCGGATCGGGGTCGCCAGCCTGGCCGCCGTGTGTTAGACTGCCGGCGTGAACGTGGATGCGACAAGCCGCAGGCGTCGTTTTGGACTGGTCGTGTTGCTGGCTGCATTGACCCTGCTGGTCCTGGGAGAGACGGTGCTGGCCGGCCGGCTGCCGCCCGTGATCTTTCTGCTCTACTGGCTGCTCTGCATCGCCTTGACGGCCCTGGCCATGGCCGTGGCCATTCTGGAGGTCTGGGCCTTGCGCGCCCGCGCCCGCCGGGAACAGCGCGCCTTGTTCGAGGCTGCGCTCAAGGAAGTGGCCGAAAAGGCCGAAAAACGGGCTGAAACGCGCGGAAAGGCCGCGAAAAAACCCTGATGCTGGTTTGGGCCGACTTGTCAACCAACAAATTTGCATTTCGAAAAGTTTATTGATTGAATTTTCTCCCGCTTTTTCGTCTATTACTTGGGTAACCTGTTTATGAACGCGGCTGACTCCATCCCGTTGTCCGGCCCGTTATCCGACAGCCAAAAGGCCGCTCTGCTCACATTGCTGGCGGATGAAGACCCGGGGGTTTATCGTCCCATTCGGGAAGCCCTGATTTCCCGGGGCCCCGAAGTAACCACCTGGCTTCGGCGGCACCGGCTGAGCCATGATCCCCTCCTGCGCCGGCGCACGCAGGAGATCATACGCCATTTCGAGCGGCAGGAGGCGGATGACCGGTTCCTGGCCTTCTGTTTGAATCAAGGGGAGGAACTCGACCTGGAGGCGGGGGCATGGCTGCTGGCACAGACGGTTTACCCTGACATCAATGTTGCCGGATATCAGGCGCTTCTGGACCAATTCGCGGACCAACTGGGCAACCGCATCCAGAATCTATCCCAGCCCGAAGACCTCCTGCCCGCCATCAACGGCTACCTGTTTGAGGAGCTCGGTTTCTGTGGCAACGAAGAGAACTATTACGATCCCGAGAACAGCTATCTCAACCGGGTTCTGGACCGGCGGACGGGCAACCCCATCAACCTATCGCTGGTTTACATCCTGGTGACCCGGCGGCTGAGGCTGCCGGTGGCTGGAATAGGACTGCCCGGCCACTTTATCTGCCGTTACCAAACCAGTGCAGCAGAAGTGTATATTGACCCATTTGGGCGGGGGAAACTGCTATCCAAGTCCGATTGCATTCAATATCTCCTCCAAGGGAACTACAGTTTGCGCGAGGATTACCTGGCCCCCACCACCCCCCGGCGGATGCTATTGCGAATCTGCGGCAATTTGCATCAAATCTACGACCATCTGGGCCATAAATCAGAAGTCACGCGGTTGCAGCGCTATCTGGTCGCGCTCTCCTCGCGCTAAGGCCCGGCCAAAGCGCGCGTCCGCCTCAGGCCCACGGCGGCGCCCCAAGACCCCCTGCCCTCCTGTTGGGCGGGCAAAGCCGGAGTGCGATTTCGTAGCCTGTCGGACGCGAGTTTGCCGAGGTCTGGCCTTTTCCGGTTTTATGCAGGCCCAGCGTGTGGATGCAGTAGTTGGCCAAAGTTTGCTCGCTCCGGCAGGGATGCACCTCCGGACGGCGGAGCACGTCGCACAGAACATTTCTCAGGTCCCCGTATGTCCAATGATGCCGCCTGACCAACGGCCAGAGACTGATCACGGCCTCGTCCACCTCCTGAAACAACCAGGGCTTCACCCCGGCCGGCAGTCCGAGCGTCTCCGGCGCAAGATGCCAGCGCGCATGCACTTGCAGATGAACCACAGCCTCGATCCAGTCGCACCACCGCTCGAGACTGGTCCGCATCACCGTCAACGCTTCACGCGGGCGCAACGAGGGGTCAGGCAGCCGCGCTGGGTCGAAATCCCCGGAGAGCTCGTGCTCGACCGCCAGCGGGCGCACGGCATGCGCCAGGTGCCGGGCCATCGCATCACTATACTCCGCAAAACGGTAAAGGCTCTGGAGCAGCAGGGTGAAGTCCGTTTCCCGACAGTTGCCAAATGTCTTGAGAAAAGCACATTGCGCCTGACCCATTTGCAGGGCACGGAAACTCGCCCGGGCTTTGCGCGTATATTCCTTCTCGGTTTCGGCCTGAATCTGTGCCAGCCAATTCCGGATCATGTAGGCGTCCAGAAAAAAGTCATCCCGGTGTTGATCACACAGGGCAATCGCCTCGTCCAGCGTCTCCAACGTGGGCAACCAACCTTGATTTTGCAGCGTCATCATAGCGCGACCTGAAGTCCTGCTAGCATAAGAAATGCCAACCCCAGTCACTCCCCCCTCCAAGCCGCCAAGCGCTCTGACTCCTTGCGCTCCCACCTCACATTTGACCGTATTCCGAGCTTCTGTGCCGTTTCGCCTCGCAAGGGGGCAAAGGTGCTGGAAGCGGAACCTTCCACAGACGACAATAAGCTGACGCCAAGGGAGAATGTCAGGCGGTCGTTGAAGCCTATACTCCCTGCAACAGGTTTAACGCTATGAACCTGACAGAACCATGGCTTCGCAATGCCCGCAGTGTGCCTTTGTTCACTCCATCGCCCTTGCCAAGTGTGCCATACGGTACCCGTCAGCCTGCTCGAAGCCGCCGCCATACGGCCCATGCGAGCTCAGGCGGCGGCGGGTATCACGCATGAGCGCGTCCGCCACCAGCCCATCCCGTGACTCAAGGAATTATCCCTGTCCCCGGAGAACCATCGGCGAATTGGCAGCGAGGACACCTGCCCACTGATGTCGCCGGGCTAGTATTTCACCCCGCAACCGTAGGGCTTGGTCTCAGCCACAGCCACGGCGGCGCCAGCCTTAAGCTTTTCCACCGCCTCGCGAACGTAATTCCGCGCCGTGCGGGGGTCGCCATTGGCGGCCGCCCGGTCATCAATCGCTCCCGCGTAAGCCAGCACGCCGTCGCTATTGATGACAAACATG
>JARKQH010000462.1 GCA_029974925.1 Verrucomicrobiota bacterium | reverse complement strand
CTGGGCTTCCGCCACGTGGAACTCATGGCCAAGCGGCCCCACGTCTCGCCGCTGGATTACGACGCCGAGGCGCGAAAGAAACTCAAAAGCCGCGCCGACGAGCTGGGCATAAAAATTGTCTGCCTGGCGGGGTACCCCGATTTTACCGCCTCGGCCGACAAGCCGGGCATCCCGAGCGCCGAAATGAACGCCGTTTACATCGGTGAAGTGGCGCGCCTGGCCCGGGACTTGGGCGCGGACATGGTGCGGGTCTTCACCGGTTACGAACGGCCGGGCGTGCCGTACGACGTCCAGTGGGGTATTGTCGTTCAGGGCCTGCGCCTGGCTTCGCGCAAGGCCGCGGAATATGGCGTCACCCTCGCCGTCCAGAACCATCACGACATCGCCATCCACCCGGACGCGACCCGGTGGCTGATTCGGGAGGTGAACGAGCCCAACTGCAAGGCCGCGTTCGACGCGTGGTCCGCGGCCATCCAGGGCATCAACGGCCCCGCGCTCAAACAAGCGGTGCTGCAGATGGGCTCGAACATCGTTTTTACGACGGTGGCGGATTACGTGAAACAGCCCCGGTTCGTGTACGACGCCACCCTGGCCAATTATCTGCCGCGGGACGCGGTGCACCGCGCCGTGCCCTTTGGCGACGGGTTTATTGACTACGCGGCATTCTTCGAGGGGCTGAAAGAGACGGGTTACCGCGGCTTCGTGGCTTATGAAATGTGCGAGGTCCTCGAGGGAGGCGGCTCGATCGAAAACCTCGACCGCACCGCCCGCCTGTTCCTCGAACGCTTTGCGAAAATCCAGAAGCCGTAAAGCCCGGGGATGGGGAGGAGTCGCGGCGGCAGCGCCGGGCGCAACTCACTTGTTGAAATCCGGCGGGGGCGTTCTATAGTGCGCAGCGATTCGAACTTGAAATGAGCAACTCGACGGACGGCACGCCAGGCTGGGACACCCAGCAAGCCCGGAACCTGTACAACATTCAGCGCTGGGGCGCGGGCTACTTTGACATCAACGACGCGGGGCGGGTGGTGGCGCGCCCGCTGCGGGAGGCCGGCACGGAGGTGGACATCACCGACGTGATCGAAGAGGCCAAGGCGCGCGGCCTGAAATTTCCCTTGCTGATCCGGTTTCAGGACATCCTGCGCCACCGGGTCGAGTCCATCAACACGGCGTTTCGCAACGCGATCGCCGAGTTCAATTACCAGGGGCGCTACCGGGGGGTGTTCCCCATCAAGGTGAACCAGTTGCGCGAGGTGGTGGAGGAGATCCTGGATGCCGGCAAGCCCTACGATTTTGGGTTGGAAGTGGGCAGCAAGCCCGAATTGTTCGCGGGGCTGGCGCTGCAAAGCCAGGTGGGCAGCCTCATCGTGTGCAACGGCTACAAGGACGCCGCATTCATCCGGATGGCGCTGCTGGGCACCAAGCTGGGCAAGAAAGTCATCATGGTGGTCGAGAAGCTCGAGGAACTCCGCCAGATCATCGCCTTGTCCAAACAGCTCGGCGTCGAGCCCAGCGTCGGCATCCGCGTGCGCCTGCTCAGCAAAGGGGGCGGCAAGTGGGCCGAGAGCGCCGGCGAAAATGCCAAGTTCGGCCTGAGCACCGTCGAACTGCTGGCGGCGACGGAGCTGTTGCGGGCGGAGAACCTGGGGCACTGCCTCAAGCTGCTGCATTTCCACATCGGCTCGCAGGTGCCCGACATCCTGATCGTCAAGCGGGCGGTGCAGGAGGCGGCGCGGTTCTACGCCAAGCTGTACAAGATGGGGTTTCAGATCGAGTACCTGGACGTCGGCGGCGGCCTGGGGGTGGACTACGACGGGAGCCGGTCCGCGTTTGACAGCTCGACCAACTACACCCTCCAGGAATACGCCAATGACATCGTCTATTACATCGCCGATGTCTGCAACACCGAGAAGGTGGCGCATCCCGACATCATCAGCGAGAGCGGCCGGGCGGTGGTGGCGCATCACAGCGTGCTGATCGTCGAGGTGTTTGGCGCCATTGAAAAAATTCCGGCCGGGCAGGAGCTGCAGTATGGCGAGGCCGAGCACCCGCTGGTGCGGGAGCTGCTGGATATTCGCAAGAACCTGCCCAAGCTCAACAAGCTGGAGGCCTACCACGACGCCCTCGAGCGCAAGGAGGACGCCCAGCACATGTTCACCCTGGGGATGCTGGACCTGCCCGACAAGGCGAAGATCGAAAGTCTTTACTGGGACATCAGCCGGGCGGTGGTCGAGAGTTACCGGGGCCAGGCCTATGTGCCGGAGGAAATCCGCAAGCTCGAGGACAGCCTCGGCGACCAATACCTCTGCAATTTCTCGGTTTTCCAGTCCCTCCTGGACCATTGGGCGCTGGGCCAGCTCTTTCCCATCGTGCCCATCAGCCGCCTGCACGAGCGCCCCACCCGCGAGGCCACCCTGGTGGACATCACCTGCGATTCGGACGGCCAGGTCAACAAGTTCATTGACCTGCGCGATGTGCGCGACACCCTCCCCTTGCACGCGCTCAACACCAACGGCAACGGAATGCCCGAGCCCTATTACCTCGGCTTTTTCCTCATGGGCGCCTACCAGGACATCATGGGCGATCTCCACAACCTGTTTGGCCGCGTCAACGAGGTGCATGTGTTCCTGGACCCGGACGAGCCGGCCGGTTACTACGTCGAGGAAATCATCGAGGGGACCACCATCGTCCAGGCGCTCGATTCCGTGCAATACGACGAAAAGGAACTCAAGCGCCAGATGAAGGCGCAGGTGGACGAAGCCATCAAGACCGACCGCATGAAACCCTCCGAAGCCATGCGCCTGCTCGATGACTACGAGCGCGGGTTGCGGGAATACACCTACCTGAGCTTCTGATTTGGAAGCCGCGCCCGCCATCCGCCCGCCCATGAGCGATCCCGCGCCCAACGCCGAGTTGATGCGCTCGCTGGCGCGGCTGGTTCGCGGGCTCTCGGCCTTGTTTTGGGGGCTGCCGACCGCGTTGGTGGTCTGCTTCTACACCGTTCGGGTCGAGGGACTCAAGGCCTTCGGCGTCGTGCCCCCCCTGGCCACCACCGGCCTGCTGGTGTACGGCTTGTGGCAGATGGGCGCCTTTCAAAAACAGGAACGCGTCTGGCGCATCGCCCTGGACCGCGCCCGCATCCTGGCGCTGATTAACTTCGGCCTGAGTCCGTTTCTTTATTGGTGGTATCGTGTGCCGGGAAACACCTTTTTTACCCTCATGGTCCTGCTGATGGTGCTCAACAGCCTCCTGTTCCTGGCCAGCCTGAACCTCATGCTCCAACGGCTGGGAGCCATGCTGCCTGAGGAGGCGCTCCGGTTGGAAATCCGCCAGTTCACCAGCCTGAACCTCAACTTGCTGCTGACCACGGGCTTGCTGACGCTGGTTTATGTTGGACTCAGCCGGTTTGCAGACCTGCCCTTGTATCTGCAGGCGGTGATGCTGGTGTTGGAACGGGGCGCCTTCTGGTTCCTGGTGTTGCTGGTGCTGCTGCCCCTGGCGATGACCATGGCCCTGTTATGGAAAACCAAGGAGGTCATACTCGAGAGCGTTTTCAGCGGAAAGAGCTAGACAATACCGTCTTGTTAGGCTATAAGAAGTAGCGTCGGATAAAGGACTTAGGTAAGTCCGAAGAAGTACGGAAACGTTGTTTTAAAAGACTCTTTGCCTCGCCGCGCCAAGGCAACCGCGGAACCTTGGTGTGGAAGATCAGCCTTAACCCAATGAAGAATTGCTCATTCTGGAATGGTCAGAACTTTTCCACATTGAAAACCAAACTCGCCACGGCGGGATACGCCGCCAGCCTGGCATGGGGATTGGGGCCGGCAGTGGCCCCCGGACTGGCTTCGGCAGCCGAGTGCGTCACCCCCCCCGCTGGCATCGTTGCCTGGTGGCCGGCCGAAGGTGATGCCCTTGACTTGGTGAATGATTTCGATGGGGCGCTGCAAGGGGGTGCAACCGCCAGTGCTGTCGGTGTGTCAGGAACCGCCTTTCAATTCAACGGAGCCACAGCCTATGTCTCGGTTCCCAACTCGCCGGCGCTCAATCTGTCCAACCTGACGGTGGAATG
>JARKQH010000431.1 GCA_029974925.1 Verrucomicrobiota bacterium | reverse complement strand
TCCTGCGAGGGCTCGTTGCGACGGCTGGGCATCGAAACCATTGACGTGTATCTCTTGCACCGGCCGGACTACCTGGCTGACCCCGACGAGGTGGCCGAAGCTTTTACGAGCCTCAAACAGGCGGGCAAAGTCAGGTTCTTTGGGGTCAGCAATTTTCGGCCCACGCTGGTAACGGCCCTGCAGGTGGCCTGTCCCATGCCGTTGGTGGTGCATCAGGTCGAAATCAGTCTGGCCAAACTGGACGCCTTCACTGATGGCACGCTCGATCAATGCCTGATCGAAAAGCTCACCCCGATGGCGTGGAGTCCGCTGGCCGGAGGCTTGCTCGGCTCCGGCGCCCGGCAACTGCTGCCCGCTCAGCAGGGCTACAAGGTCGAGCGCGTCCTCGGCGTTCTGGATGCCCTGGCGCGAGAACGCGGCGTGACTCGGGAGGCCGTTGCCCTGGCCTGGCTGCTGAAACATCCCGCCCGGATTCAGCCCATTGTCGGCACCGTCCAGCCGGACCGTATCCGGCAGGCGGCCGCCGCGGACCAGCTTGAGCTCTCGCGCGAAGACTGGTACCGCCTGCTTTTGGCGGCGCGGGGCGAACCGCTGCCTTGACCGGCGCTGCCATGACGGGGGCACCGGAACCGCAGCCGGAGGACCAATACCGGCTCTTTGTCGCCCTGGAGCTTCCGGAGGCGGTTCGAGCTGAGCTCGAACGCGCCCAACAACGTCTCCGTCGCGAAGTGTCCAGCGGCCTTATCCGATGGGCACGGCCGGACCAGCTTCACCTCACGCTTCGCTTTCTGGGAGGCGTCGAGGCGGGGCGGGTGCCGGCGCTGGTCCAGGCGCTGCACCAGGCCTGTCGCCCCTTTCCCGCCCTTGCGATGCGCGCCGCCGGGATTGGCTTCTTCCCAAACGCGCGGCGCCCACGGGTGATTTGGGCGGGAGTCGCCGATATGCGGGAGCAGTTGGCGCCGCTCGCCGCCGCGGTCACCCAGGCGACTTTGGCTTTCTCCAGCGAGCCGCCGGAGGCCCGTTTTGCCGGCCATATCACCCTCGGCCGCGTCAAGGAACTATCGTCCGTGGAAACTGCGCGCCTCGCGCAGGCTGCCGAACGGGAAGCGGGGCGGCTCTACGGGGATTGGGTGGCGCGCGAAATCGCCCTGGTTCGCAGCCGGCTGGCGGCGACCGGCTCAATCTACAGTCGGCTGGCGGACATGCCCCTGACAGCCGAACAAGCGTGACGCGCCCGAGCGTCAATTCGCTTGACCGCCGGCGGATTCCCCTCAGTCTAAGTGCCCCTATGAGTGAAAGTTCAAACCAACGGTCGAACGAGTTTCTGCAAATTGCGGACCAGTTCAAGCTGGGGGCGCTGACCACGGAGTCCTCTCACCCCGTCACCGCCAACCTGAGCACCGTCGCGCGCCAGGACACCGCCGCGGGCCTCCGATTGTTGTTCGACGTGGATGACGACGTCCTGCGCACCTATCGGGCATTTGTAGCCTCGGGCCGGGCGCAGGCCATCCACGACACGCTGGTTGACTCGCTCAAGAAAGGGGGAAAGGTGTTCTTTACCGGCTGTGGCTCGACCGGCCGTTTGAGCATTCAACTGGTTTCCATCTGGCGTGATTTCTGGCAGCAGCAAAAGGCCCGCGGTCTCCGCTGCACCCCCTCGCCGGAGGACTTCGAGAACCGCGCCTTCGCCGTGATGGCGGGCGGCGACTTCGCGCTCATCAAGGCCGTGGAAGGTTTCGAGGACTTCACCGCGTTCGGGAAGAAGCAGATTGGCGACTTGGGGGTGTCGGCGGGCGATGTCGTGTTCGCCATCACGGAGGGAGGGGAGACCTCCTTTGTGATTGGGACGGCCTGGCGCGGGGTCGAGGCCGGCGCGAAAGTCTATTTTGTTTATAACAACCCCGACGACGTCCTTTGCGCCCACGTGCAACGAAGCCGCGAGGTGATCCAGGAGCCCCGGATTGAGAAGATCAACCTCACCACCGGCCCGATGGCTATCACCGGCTCGACGCGCATGCAGGCGACGACCATTCAGTTGAGCGTGCTGCTCACCGTGCTCGAAATGGTGGTGCGCACACTGCTGCGCGAACTGGACCCCGCCGGTCCCACGGCGCGGCTCGAGCCCGCGAGCGTTCCGGCTGGGTTCGAGGCCCGTCTTGCAACCGGATTTGCCACGCTCAAATCGGGTGAGGTTTTGAACCCGCTCGCCCGCCTGGTCGAGCTCGAGGAATCGGTTTACCGGGCCGGCCGAAAGAACAACTACTTTGCCGGCCGCTTTGGCATTGATGTGCTGACCGACACCACGGAACGTTCGCCAACTTACTGCACGCCGCCGTTTCGCAAGTTCGACGACACCACTGCCACGGAATCGTGGGCATTTCTGTTCGTGCCCGAGGCGGATACCGAGGCGGCCTGGAGGAGCATCATCAAACGCCGTCCGCAATGCGTCGAGTGGGGCGATGACGTAGTGCGCGAATTGGTGCCGCCGGATAAAGCGGCCCGCACGATGGAAATCGTCAAACGCATCAGCTACGCCGAACTGATGCGCTTCAAAGTCGGTCTGGACGGGCTCCGTTACCGGCCGTTGGGACCGGGGGATTGCGCCGTGGGCATCGTTTCGGAACGGGAGAAGCAATCGCTGCTCGAGCCGAACGGCTTCCAGCGCGTGCAACTGGAGTCCGCGGCAAAGGCGGGCGCTCAAGTGGGGCTGATTTACTTTGGGAGCGCCGGTTCGCTGCCGGAGGTGCGGCGGTTCCTTTCCACCTGGAATCCGCAGTGTGTCGCCGTGCTGGTGCCCGTGCCGGAAACGGACTTCCTTCTGGACGGCGTCACCCGCGTCTGCGTGAAGACCCTCCTCAACAGCCTCTCGACCTGCACCATGGTTCGGCTCGGCCGCGTGATGGGCAATTACATGATCTGGGTGGTGCCGAGCAACCTGAAACTCATTGACCGCTCCACCCGCTACATCCAGAAGCTCACGGGGTTGGAATACTCCGCTGCCAACCGCCTGCTCTTCGAAGTCATCGAGTATGTCGAGCCCCGGATGAAATCGGACCAGGCCTACCCGCCGGTGGTGGGCGTTGCCGTGATGCGGCACCGCCATGGGCTGAACAACGAGGAAGCCGAGCGGCGCTTGCTCGCGGAGCTGGGCTGAGGGGCGCCGCGGCAGGCGGCTCCGGCGGCACCGCCCCCCGGTTCGACTGGCCGGCCTGGGGGTTGAACGCAAACCCTGATTTTTTGTCCATCGAAAAGTAAACTTTTGCACCTGATGAATACCGGAATTACTGCAATCAACCAGGCTGTGCAGGAGGCGGGCGCCTTCGTGCGGCCGCTGTTCGCCGAATTGGGCAAGGTCATCGTGGGCCAGCATTATTTGGTGGAAAGGCTCGTCGTGGGGCTGTTGGCCAACGGTCACGTCTTGCTGGAGGGCGTGCCGGGCCTGGCCAAAACGCTGGCCGTCAAATCCCTCGCCGGCTGCCTGGATGTGAAGTTCTCCCGGCTGCAATTCACCCCCGACATGCTCCCGGCGGATGTGATCGGCACCCAGATCTACAACCCCCAGTCGGGCGCCTTCACGACCCGGAAAGGGCCCGTCTTCGCCAACTTGGTGCTCGCGGACGAAATCAACCGCGCACCCGCCAAGGTGCAAAGCGCCTTGCTCGAAGCCATGCAGGAGCGGCAGGTCACCATCGGCGACCAAACCTTCAAGCTGGACGAACCCTTCCTGGTGCTGGCCACCCAAAACCCCATTGAACAGGAGGGAACCTACCCGCTCCCCGAGGCCCAGGTGGACCGCTTCATGCTCAAACTGAAAATCGGATACCCCGCCCGCGCCGAGGAGCGCCAGATTCTCGACTTGATGGCCCGCACCACCGCCGTGCCGGCGGCGCAACCGGTCGTCGAGCCGCGGCAGGTTCTCAAAGCCCGCGAGGTCATCAACGACATCTACATGGATGACAAGGTCAAGGAATACATCGTGGACCTGGTGTGCGCCACCCGCGACCCGGAGGAATACAAAATCCAGGTCCGGGAATTCATCCAGCTCGGCGCGTCGCCCCGTGCCACCATTGCCCTGACCCTCGCCGCCAAGGCCTATGCCTTCCTCAAGGGCCGCGGCTATGTCACCCCCCAGGACGTCAAGAGCATCGGCATGGATGTGTTGCGCCATCGCGTCGCCATCACCTTCGAGGCCGAGGCGGAGGAAAAAACCAGCGAAACCATTATTCAGAAAATCTTTGACGAATTGCCGGTGCCATGATTCCCCGGGAGATTCTCAAGAAAATCCGGCAGATCGAGATTCGCACCAACCGCCTGGTCAGCGAGAGCCTCGCGGGGCAGTACCACAGCGTCTTCAAAGGCCAGGGGATGAATTTCGACGAGGTCCGCGAATACCAGCCAGGCGACGAGGTCCGTTCCATAGATTGGAACGTCACCGCCCGGATGAATCATCCCTTCGTCAAAAAGTTTGTCGAGGAACGCGAGCTGACCCTCCTGCTCGTGGTGGACGTCAGCGGTTCGGGTTTGTTCGGCTCGCGCGACCAGTCGAAACGCGAGCTGGCCGCCGAAATCGCCTCCGTGCTCGCTTTCTCGGCCATCCGCAACAACGACAAAGTGGGCCTCATCCTCTTCACCGACCAGATCGAAAAGTTCATCCCGCCCCGCAAGGGGCGGCGTCATGTGTTGCGGGTGATCCGGGAGGTGCTGTTCTTCGAGCCCAGGCGGCGCGGCACCGACTTGAATCATGCCCTGGAGTTTCTGCTGCGCGTCACACCGCATCGCGCCATTGCCGTCGTTGTTTCGGATTTTCTCGGGTCCCCGGCCCAGGCGCGTGGCGGCGAACGGCCGGGGCGCGTGCGCTCGCAAATGATGCTGCTGGAGTCCCTGGCCCAGGCCTCCCTCACCATGCTGCGCCAGGCCAACCGCCGGCACGACCTGGTCGCCGTTCAAATCGCGGACCGGCATGAGCTGGAGCTTCCCCCGCTGGGACGCCTGGTGTTGCAGGATGCCGAGACGGGCGAAATCGTGGAGATCAACACTGCCGACGACCGCAAACGCGCTGCGTTTGCCGAACGCCAGGCCCGCGCCCAGGCGGACCTCCACCGCCTCTTCCGGTCTGTGGGAATTGACGCCATCCAGCTCCGAACCGACCGGCCTTACGCGATTGAGCTGGCTCGATTCTTCGAGAACCGGGAGCGCCGGCGTTTGCGAGGCTGAGTCATGGGGGGACATCGGACTGACAGTGCGCGGCATTCGGAGCCGGCCCGAGGATGGCGTCGGGCGCCCGGGCGCTCAAGTTGAAGTATGGCGATCACCAATGTCACCCCGTCAACCGCCGCGCTGACCAACGGGCTGCGGGATATCAAACCGCCCGTGGAAATCCCCAGCGGCTGGGTCTGGCTTGGCTGGTTGCTGGCTTTCCTCGCCGTGGCCGCCATGTGGTATTGGGCCTGGCGTTATTGGCAGCGACGAAAAGAGCAGGTGCCCGCTCCGCCCGCCGTTCCGCCGCACGTGCGGGCCCGGCAGCGCTTGCGCGAGGCGCTCCTGTTGATCGAACAGCCTCGCGAATTCTGCATCGCCGTTTCCGATGCCGTCCGGTGGTACCTCGAGGAACGGTTTGCTTTCCACGCTCCCGAGCGCACCACCGAGGAATTTCTCCACGAACTGCAGGCGACCCACTTGCTTGCGCCGGATCAAAAGGCCAGCCTGGCCGATTTCCTCCAACGCTGTGACCTGGTCAAGTTCGCCAAATACGAACCGGGCGAACCGGAATTGCGCGAACTGCATGCCTCGGCCTTGCGTTTGGTCGAGGAAACGGCGCCGGTCGAAACCCCGGCGACCGCGTCCGCCTCGGTTGAAGCGGACGGCGGGGACCGGGTCGCCGGGCCCCCTCCCATTTCTGCTGCGCAATGACTTTCGGCCAGCCTTACTTTCTGCTGTTGCTCCTGCTGTTGCCGCTGTTGGCCTGGCTGAAAGGCCGGCGGGGCGAACCGCCCGCCTTTGTGTACTCCTCGGTGCAGTTGGTGCGGGGAATTCTCAACGTTTCGCGCACGCGCGGCGGCGCTTTTCTGGCCGCGCTCCGCTGGCTGACCCTGGCGATGTTGATTGTGGCCCTGGCCCAGCCGCGGCTGACGCGCAGCGAGACCAAGGTAACCGCCAGTGGCGTGGATATTGCCGTGGCGATTGACCTTTCCGGCAGCATGCGGGCCGAGGATTTCGAAATCGGCGGCCGGCGGGTGAACCGCCTGGCCAAGGCTCAGCAGGTCCTCCGCCAGTTTATCGAACGCCGGCCGGCCGATCGCATCGGGCTGGTGGCGTTCGCGGCCCAGGCCTATATTGCTTCGCCGTTGACGTTGGACCACGACTTTCTCCTGCGCAACCTCGACCGTCTCGAACTGGGCCTCATTGACGAGAGCCGGACGGCGATCGGCTCCGCCCTCGCCACCGCGGTCAACCGTTTGCGCGAGCTCAAATCCAAAAGCCGCATCGTGATCTTGATGACCGACGGCCAGAACAACGCGGGCAAGATAGACCCCCTCGTGGCCGCCGAAGCGGCGCGCAGCCTCGGCGTCAAGGTGTACACCATCGGGGTGGGCACCCGCGGTGTGGCCGAGGTGCCGGTCTATTTCGGCGGGCGCAAGGTGGGCTACCAACAGCAACGGGTGGATATTGACGAGGACACCTTGCAGAAAATCGCCGAAAAGACCGGTGGCAAATACTTCCGGGCCGACAATTCCAAACGGTTTGAGGCCATTTATGCCGAGATTGACAAGCTGGAAAAAACCGAGGCGGAGGTCAAAAAGTACTCGCGCCATCGGGAGCTCTTTGCCTGGCTGATTGCCCCCGGCATGGGGTTGCTGTTGCTCGAGGTCCTGTTACGCCATACGTTCTGGAGACGGCTGCCATGACGCGCAAACCCCTTCCATTTCCCCTCGAGACGACCCCGTCACATCAATGACCATGCGATTCGCCAATCCCCAGATGCTCTGGCTCCTGCTGGTTTTCCCGCCGGCAATGATCGCCTTTTTCTGGTGGTCACGGCGCCAAAGCCACCGCTTGATGGAGCGTTTTATCGAAGCGCGGCTGCTCCCGGGGCTCCTGGCCGGGGTCTCACCGGTCCGGCGGAAAATTCGCCTGGGTTCGCTTGTCCTGGCCATGGTCTTTCTGATCCTCGCGCTGGCGCGTCCACAATGGGGCTTCGTCTGGGAAGAGGTTAAACAGCGCGGCCTGGACATCGTCGTGGCGGTGGACGTTTCAAAAAGCATGCTCGCGGAAGACATCGCCCCCAATCGCCTCGCCCGGGCCAAACTCGCGGCGATGGACCTGGTCAAGCTGGCGCGAACGGACCGGGTGGGGCTGGTTGCCTTTGCCGGCAGCGCGTTTTTGGTTTGTCCGCT
The DNA here is from genome assembly GCA_029974925.1 of Verrucomicrobiota bacterium. GTDB lineage: Bacteria > Verrucomicrobiota > Verrucomicrobiia > Limisphaerales > UBA8199 > JARKQH01. The sequence goes on along the minus strand of JARKQH010000431.1, from coordinate 10,084 downwards.
GACCATTGATGAGTCGGCATTCCGGCAAAGCCTGGAGGCTCTGAACACCAACACCATCTCCCAAGGCGGCACCGCCCTGGCCGGAGCGATTCAAACGGCGCTCGGAGCCTTTCAACAGGAGGACAACCACAAGGTGCTCGTGATGCTCACCGACGGCGAGGATCATGACTCGGGCGCCTTGGAAGCGGCCCGAAAAGCCGCCCAAGCCGGCCTCCAGATTTTCACCGTCGGCATCGGAAGCGCCGACGGGGAATTATTGCGCCTCCGCCAGCCCAATGGCACGGTCGAGTACCTTCGCGACCCGGAGGGCAACGTGGTCAAATCCCGGCTGAACGAGGCGCTCCTGCGCGACATCGCGGGCGCCACTGAGCGCGGTTTCTACCTGCCCTTGCGCGGGGCCACCACCATGGAGACGCTCTACGAAAAGGGCCTGGCGCCGCTGCCGAAATCCGATTCCGCCGAGAAACTCGTCAAGCGCTATCACGAACGCTTCCACTGGCCCCTCGCCCTCGCCCTCGCGCTGTTGATCGGTGAGATGTTCTTTCCCGAACGCAAGCGCTTGCCGTGGCCCAAATCCCCGGCGCCGGACCGCGCGCAGGCTGGCTCCGCCGCCGCGCTGGTTGCGCTTCTGCTGTGGGCGGCCCCCGCGCAGGCCGCCGCTTCCCCTGCCAGTGCCTTGCGCGAATATCAGGCCGGGCGGTATGACCAATCCTTGAAGGAATACCAGGACCTCATCCGCAAAAAACCTGACGACCCTCGCCTGCGTTTCAACGCCGGCGCGGCGGCCTACCGTGAGCGGCAGTTTGATGAGGCCGCCAAACATTTCGGCGAGGCGCTCGCCGCGCCAGACTTGGAACTGCAGGGCAAAGCCTATTACAACCGCGGCAACGCGCGCTACTGGCTGGGGGAAAACCAGGCCGATCCGGCCAAAAAGACCGAGTTGTGGCAGGAGGCCGTGAGAGACTTCGAAAGCAGCCTGAAGCTCAATCCCGCCGACCAGGACGCCAAACACAATCAGGAATATGTGAAGCGGCGGCTCGAAGAGCTTCAGCAGCAACCTCCGCCCCAGCAGCAACAACAACAAAAGCAGGACCAGTCCCAGCAGAAGCAGGACCAAAATCAACAGCAGCAGGCCGAAGACTCCCAGCAGGACCAGCAGCAGCAACAGAACCAACAACAGGCTCAGCAGCCCCAGCCCGAGCAGGCGCAACAGCAACAGGCGCAGCAGCAGCAGCAGCAACAACAGGAGCAGGCCTCCAAGTCCGCCGAACAACAGGAACAGGAGCGCGAACAGAAATCCGCCGGGGAGAAGCAGCAACAACAAGCCCAGCAGGCGGGCGGTCAGCCCGATACTCAGGAGCGGGAAAGCGGTGAGGAATCGGCCGCGCTGGGGCAGATGACTCCCCAGCAGGCCCGCCAATTGTTGGACGCCCAGAAAGCGGAGGAGCAAATGTTGCCCGTCCCGCAGGAGGGCAAGCCTTCCCGAAGCGACAGGCCTTTTCGGGATTGGTGAGGGCTCCCATCGGCGGTTGGGACTGACACGGCGGGCAACCGCCCAGCATGGGCCCACCGGATGGGGCGCGGGCAGTTCGGTGCGCTCGGACCAGTGGGGGATGAAGTCCATCACCTGATCGCGAATGTCGTGGGCCACCCAGTTCACCTTCAGCTTTCCCCAAGACTTTTTTTAACACGATGTGCTCGGCCATGATCTCGGGGATGACCTCGTCCTTGCGCTGGAGTATGGCTTCGAGTTTGGCCAGGCGCTGCTCCTCGCGCTGGGCCGCGCGGGCGTTGGGACGGGCACACGCCGCCGCCCCGTTCTCGAAGAACGTCTTCTGCCACTGGTAAAACTGCGTCGGCGTGATCTGGTGCTTCTCGCAGACCTCCAAGATGGGAACTTTGTCCAGCAGATGCTGCCGGAGGATATTGATCTGCTGTTCGGGACTGAACTGTCGGCGTTGACTCTCGTTCTCTTTGTCGTTGCTCATGCTCTTTTCCAGGTCAGGAAAAGTATCTTAGCTCAACCCCGACAAAAGGACATTCCGACTGAAGCAGGATACCTTTGGGGTCTTGTTGTGAGGCTGAAAAAAAATCAAAAAAAATTGCAGCGCGGTATTGACATACCCCCCCCCCCCCCGTGTAAGAATCCCGTCAAATACTTTTCCAACGACGGGTTGGCGGAGCTCGCGCCCGTTTGTCTGGAGCCGCCCGAACTGAGGATGCGAGATGAACACAAGCCCCAGGCTTGTCGAGGATCTGGCGAAGTCGTTCAACCGCCAGCCTCCCTCGTTGCCTCCCGAAACCGCCCCTTGTCGGGCGGTGCCGCGCGCCGGTAGCGCCGGTGCGCGCCGCCGCAACATTCAACCCACCTCGAACACGCTATGAAACGACACACCCATCCGATCTTGCTGGCCTTTGGCGTTGGGCTGGCCGCTCTGGCGCCGCAGCTTGGCGCCGCTCAGGAGGACAAATCACCCTGGGTCGTCCGGGAGCGCGGGCCGGACCACCGCGTCTGGGAGCAAGTGGTGCGGGAACCCCATCCGTGGGGCGGGTCCATTGCGCGCATCAACCGGTTCACCGAGCTGGCCACCGGAATGCACGTATGGGACGGGGCGTCGGGCTGGCGGGAGGCGGCTGCCGAGCTGGTGCTGGCGCCCGGCGAAGCCCGGAGCGAGCGCACACGGCACCGGCTGGCCGTGCAGGGGAACCTCAACTGCCGGGGCTCGGTCGTGATCACCACGCCGCGGGGGCAGGTGCTGCGGGCCAGTTTGCTGGGGCTCAGCTACTGGGACGCGGCGTCGGGCAAATCGGTGCTGCTGGCCGAGGTGAAGGACAGCCCCGGGGCGTTGCTGCCTTCGAAGGAGGGGGTGGTGTTTGCGGACAGTTTCACGGACTTCGCGGTGGAAACGGTGTATGTAAACCGGGTTGGCGCGGTCGAGCAGTTGGTGGTCTTGCGGGAAGCGCCGCCGCCGCCGGAGGAATGGGGTTTGGACCCGGCCAGCACTCTCTTGCAGGTGATTACTGAATTTGTGGACCGGCCCGCGCCGCGGGTGAAGCGGCGTCTGACGGCCCAGGGGCCGGATGACGAAGTGAATTTCGCGGGCATGCGGCTGGGCCGCGGGGCGGCTTTCGCCTTGGGCAGCGAGCGGCACCGGGTGACCACCACAAAGCTGTGGCTCGAGCTGGACGGGCGCACCTGTCTGGTGGAGCAGGTGCCCTGGCAGCAGGTCCGCGCCGCGCTGGCCGAACTGCCGCGGCCTGGCGGCGGCTCCGCCAGTCTCCCGTCCGCACGGGCTTCTCGGGTGGCCTCGGCCACGCCGTGCCTGCCGGCGCCCCGGCCAGCGGCCCGCCCGGGGTCCGAGCTGCGAATGGCCAGCGTGCCGCTGAACGGCCCGGGCTATGTGCTGGACTACATCCTCCTGACCACCCAGGACTTTCTGACGTTGAGGGGGGACGAGCAGTATTACGTCACCGACACCGTCACGGTGGCTTCCAACTTGACGGTGCACGGGAATGCGGTGGTCAAGTTCACCAACTCGCCCACCGCGGGCCTTATCGCCGACGCGGTGACTTGGAAGACGGGGCCATATCGCATGGCGGTCTTCACCGCCAAGGACGACAACAGTGTCGGCGACCCGTACGTGCCGCTGCCCGGGAGCACCGGCAACCCCAGCGCCAACTATTACGCCGGGGTCGCGCTGGACCTGTCGGGGGCGGCCAATCCCACCGTGTCCCATGCCCGGTTCAGCTACCTGAGCAACGCGCTGGCGGGGACGGGCCTGACGGTGGAACACGTTCAATTTGCCCACTGTTACCGGGGGCTGGCGCCGGGGGTGTCTCACCCCACCTTCCGCAACGTGCTGGCGTACCGCGTTAACACATTTATCGCCACGGAGGACTACGCCGGCGATGTGGTGAAGGCCGAGCACCTGACCGCGCACTATGTGACCAACCTCGTGCAGGCCACCACCAGCAGCGTCAGCTACACCAACTGCCTGTTTGTGTGCGTCACCAACTGGGAGGGGATGTCTCGGTCAACCAACGCCTGCGTGGTCCTGGATTCGGACGCGGGCGTGTTTCAGTCCGTGGGCGGGGGCGGGCATTACCTGGCCCCGGACAGTCCGTATCGGAACGCGGGGACGGAGGCGATCCACCCGGGGCTGCGCGAGGCGCTGCGGAGCCTGACCACCTATGCGCCGGTGGTTTATTCCAACGTGACGGTGTCGGTGCCGGTCACCTTCCGGCCCCAAGCCCAGCGGGACACCGACGCGCCGGACTTGGGCTACCACTACGCCCCGCTGGACCACGTGTTTGGGGGGGTGACCGCCAACGCCGACTTGACCTTTGCCCCCGGCACGGCGGCGGGGTGGTTTCGGACCAGTTCGGGCTGGTACCATGCGGGGCACGGCATCCGGCTGGGGGACACCCGGCGGGCGGAATTTGAGGGCCGGGCCGAGGCGCCCTGCTACTGGGTGCGTTACAACACGGTGCAGGAAGGAGTCAACGGAGTTTGGGCCGGGCGCTACGGGCCCGGGGGGCTGACCAGTTGGGCCGCCACCCTCGGGCTGGCCGCCGAGGTGCGGGCGCGGCACCTGCGCTGCTCGGTGCTGGGCGGGGAGGGAGGCAGCGGCAATCACTTCCGCGACGACTGGGGCTACCTGGTGGTGCGGACCGCCGACAGCCAGTTCTGGGGGGGCGCCCTGGGCGCCTACGTCACCTCCTACTACCACACCAACGGGTTGTTTGTGGACGCGGCGCTCTGGTTGGAGGGAGGCCAGGCCGACACCACCTACCAGGTTCGCAACTGCACGTTCATCGGCGGCCAGTTGTCGGTCAACCGCTGGGCCAACCCCACCCCCGTGAGCGTGCGGGACTGCGTGTTTGATGGGACGCGCTTTCCGGTCACCGACAGCTATGCGGGGAACACCGCCCTGAGTGACTACGACTACAACGCCTTCGTGCTGGGGGCGCCGCACACCACCAACACCGGGCCCAACGACCTGTTTATCGCCGGCGGCTTTGACTGGCGGGCCGGCCCGCTGGGCGGCTACTACCTGCCGGCGGGCTCGAGCCTGCTGGACAGCGGGAGCCTTGGCGACGCGGCCCTGGCGGGCCTGTATCACTACACCACCACCACCAACCTGGTGGGCGGCGCGCAGCAAAAGGAACTCCATTCCCGCGTGGACCGCGGCTTCCATTACGTGGCGCTTGGCGCCGACGGTCGGCCCCTGGACAGCGACGGCGACGGCACCCCCGACTACCTCGAGGATGCCAACGGCAACGGCCTGGCGGACTCGGGCGAAACGGATTGGACCCTTTACAACTCCCCCAACGGCCTGACCGCCGGCAACGGCCTCCAGGTGTTCACACCGCTGAAGTGAACAGCCAAACTCCAGCCCAACAAGCTCTCTTGAGGAAAACATGAAACCGACTTGGATACTCCCACTCATCGCGGGGATGCATTTGTGCTGGTGTTCTCAGGCGTGGGCGGCCGCACCGACTGGCGCGGGCGGAAGGGCCCCTGTTTCCCATTTGCGGCACCTCCTGCCGCCGGGCAAGCCCGCAAAGCTGCGGGACTCCAGACCGCCTTGGAGGAAATGGGCGGAGGATCCCCTGAATATCCGGCTGACAGTGGAGTTGACGGACGTTTACGCGGCGACCAACACCACAGTTCAGGTCAGCCTGGCGGGTCTGAATCTGACTGCGGACGGTTGCGGATGCGATGAGCCAACCAACGCACCAGCAGGAGTGGCAAATCTCAAGCTGCGCAAGGAGTATCAAATGACAGTAATTGCCAGCAACCTTCAGTGCGCCACGCTGGCGCTCAAGTTGGAGCCTTACTTCCCGCCGCTCGCGCCCTCGGGGAAGCAATCGCTGCCGAAGGAATACCTCTTGCTGGTAGACCGGACGCCTGCTCCCTACCTCACCGAGCAGACTTTCTACCTGTCCGCCGGTTGCGACTACTGCAGCAACGCTTGGACGATCGAGGTCCGCGATGAGAAACTCTATCATTGGTACACGGATGACGGGAGCGATGATCCCGGTCCGGCCCCCGGCGACGGTTTCACCGTCTCAATGGGCCCCGGGAATAGCTGTTACAGCAACCAAGTGGCGCTGGATTGGAGCGTGAGCCTCGGGCGCCTTTTTGATGGCACGGCGGCGGGGCGGCTGCGGGTGCGTGAGAATGGTCTGTCGCGCCCGATTTATACGCCGACAAATCTCTATTATACTGCTAGCTCGACCAATGCGCGGGCGCAAGTGGAACTGGTGTGTTCCTCGGCTGACGGCGTCCTGAGGCAGGTTCGAAGCTATCAGACTCTTGTGGATATCGTTGAGCAGGCGAACGAAACACAAATAAGGTTCTACTTCCCGGGCCAGGTGGCCACGAACAAGGACGAGCAGGGAATTTACACGAACATCAGCGGTTCTCCCTTTGTCATCTGGACACTTCGGAACCCGGAGCCTGCGACGACCAATCAGCTACACGTTATCGAGACGCGCAACGGGCTTTCGCGCACTAATCGGTTGGCCCATAATCCGTTCAGTGCCACCGAGACGTGGCAGGTTCGGTACGGGGTCGGGGCGGAGGAGCAGGTGGAGACCCGGGGCATTGTCTTCCATTACAGTCCCCACACCAGCCGGGTTGAGACGGTGACGATCAAGTACGCCTCCTCCAACACCCCGGCGTACAAGTGCATCGAAACCTACCGCCTCTTCGAGTGGGGCTGGGAACTGGTCGAACTGCGGGCCGACCCGGACAACGCGAACCTCGTGACGAGTTTCACGTTCAATGACAACGCCGCCGACCCTTGGACCTTCCGAAGGCGGAACACGGTGGTGTATCCGGACGGTTATTGGGAGAAGTATGTTTACTGGGCGGGCGCACTGGACTACATCCTGCGCCCAGCCACCAACGGGCCGGCGGACCCGGAGTCCGCCACCGTCTATGATTCCCACGCGGTGCGCTACGACTATCACCCCTTCAGCGGACGGGTGTACACTTTGTCGCACTATTGCGGCGGGCTCGAGGACGAGAATCAGTTCAGGTATCAGTGGATTAATTGCGAAAAGACTGGTTGTTTTGTCACGAGTTTTGAAGGCGACTACCTGAAAGACGACCACTCGATCGCCCTCGGCATTGAAGCACTGACCATGGACGAGTCGTGGGGCAACGGCTTGTCGTTTCACCCGCTCCACTATTATGACGGGCGCGGTGCTGCACTGGTAATGTACTACCACGGGGGAACCTACGACCCGTTCAGCGGGTCTTTCGCCACCAACGGCCTCACCCCTGGCGACGGACCCGACTGGCGGCAGTCGGTAATCTACTATGGTTACTATGGCCACCCCCTGCACCTCGAGCCGAACGAGTACCCGCCGATTGAGGTTGTCCGAGTCGAGGGCGAACCCCTTTGGAGCATGCCCTACTACGATGGGGTGCTGCTGGCTCCCTATGTCTCTCACCGCGAATCACGGATTTTCCAAGACGGTTCCCTTGTGCAGCGCGAGCTTGCCGTGTTCACGGGGCTGGACGAGCAAAACGAGGCGGTCTTTGAGCCTTACCAACGGATCGTTTACCAGAACGATTCTTTGGGCCACCCGACCAATGTCGTTCTCTATGATGAGGGATCGGTCCTGGGCGGCCGGGTCATCTATCAAGCCGACTACCGCGGCGGCGGCGCCTTCGATGGTGACCTCCTGTTGTGGGAGGCCGATGACACCGGCATTCGCACTGAGTATCAGTATGATAGCCTCAAGCGACTCTGCCGTGCGATCAAGAAGGGGCTACCGGCTGCGGGCGGGTTTCCGGCTCAAGCCGACGTGGTCACGGCAACCCGTTACGACGCGGCGGGGCGGGTCGTCGAGCAGAGCACCACGAGCGGCGGCTTGGGCCTGACCAACCACTGGACCTTCGACATGGCGGGCCGCTTGACAGGCGCCACTGACGAAAAAGGGCTGGCCACCAAAATCTTGTACGAGCTGGGAGGACGCCTCAAGACCATTACGCTACCCAGCGGCGCGACGGACATCCAGGAGAACTATCTCGATCGCCGCTTGCACACCCGCACGGGCAGTGCGGTTGTCCATGAGCATCATGACTACTGGGTCGTCGCGGACCCGAGACTGCCCCGGGTGACAGTCCTGGAGGAGGTCAGATACGGGTCGGGTTGGGCGCGGTGGGGGAGGATTGGAACCGATTGGTTTTGCCTCCCGGCCTTTTGGGAGTCGCCAGACTACCCCGGCACCAATTCGGTTGCCGAGTGGCATGTGCACGACAGGTACCTGCACCATCCGCAGGTCATCGAGAGGCCGGGAATGGAGCGAAGCCTCTTTGTGTTTGATTACGACGGAGCCATCGGCAAGACTGTGGTTGGCCCCGCAGCCTATGGCGCCAACCTCGCCTCGCTGAGCCGAATCAGCCGCACGCTCCGGCAATTCGTCAAAGAGGGCAACAGTTGGTTCAAAGTGGAAACCAACTACGTGTATTTGACCGACGGTGACGCCACGCCAACGATAGGCGGCCGGTCCAGGGAGCGCCTCAGCGGGTTTGCGTCCCCCAACACCGTTTCCGAGGTGACCACTTGGGACGCCGATAAGAATGCCACGGTTTCGACCGTTTACGTGGACCAAACCGCAAAGAAGATCACCGAGGTGCTCGATACGGCACAATCAACCCTCAACGCCACCAATGTCGTCGTAAACGGCCTGCTCCAGGCCGCCAGCACCACAACCGTGGCGACGCCAACCCGGTTTTATTATGACGCGCTCGGCCGCCAGACCGGGGTCGTGAGCCCCCTCGGATTCGCGGCTGCCACGACCTACAATGCCCTCGGCCAAGTGGCCAGTGTGACCGATTTTACCGGCGCTCGCACCTCGTATGAGTACTACCCAAATGGTGTCCCCGGCGCAGGCCAAATCAAATCCGAAACCAGGTCTGACGGCAAGAAGACCTATTACAAATACACTCTCCGCGGCGAGCTTTGCCAGAAGTGGGGCGATGTGCCGTATCCGGAGGAGCGGGTGTACAACGAATTCGGCGATCTTGTAGAGTTGCGCACCTTCCGCAATGGGACCGGCTGGAGTGCCTCCGACTGGCCGACAAATACCTGCGGCAGTTTTGACAAGACGACGTGGGTCTACGACGCGCCCAGCGGGCTGCTCATAGCCAAGTTGGACCACCAGAACCTCGGCCCCTCCTATACCTACACGAACGGAATGCTGTTCACCCGTTCATGGGCGCGCAGCATCGGAGGTGAGCGAATCACTTCTACCAACACGTACAACTCCTTTGGAGACCTGGCCCAAATCGATTACAACGACGGCACGCCATCCGTGCAATTGCTGGATTATAATCGCGGCGGGCAGCCTCGCTCCATTATCGACGCGACAGGGACCAATAACCTGTTTTTTGATCATGCCATGCGCCTGACTCTGGCCACGAACATCGACGGGTTGCTCGCAGGAACCGCAGTTTCCAACCGGTTCAACGGGTTGTATGGCCGCGACCGCCTGTCCGTGCATACCCCTGCTGGACAATTGCTTGAGCATCTGTTCGGATACGATACCTGCGGGCGGATGGGATCCGTCGGCAGCGGCACCCATTCCGCAACCTACGCCTATACACCCAGCTCCGACCTGCTGGCGACGACCACCTTCAAACGGAATGGGGCGCATGTCATGACGACCACCCGGAGTTGGGAATACGGGGTGCGCCTCGGGGCGATCGTCAACCAGGTGGCCAACGCAAATCTCTCGTCGCATAGTTACCTCTACGACCAGGTCAACCGCCGCACGCAGGCAGTAATGGAAGACGGGTCGATGTGGAAATACGAATACAACAGCCGCGACGAGTTGATCTCCGGCAAACATTTCTGGCCGGACTGGGCTCCGTTTGCGGGGCAGCAGTTTGGCTATGCCTACGACAACATCGGCAACTGCCGCGCTGCCTGGAGCGGCGGTGACAGCAACGGTTCCAATCTGAGGCAGACCGGTTACCTGGTAAACGAGTTGAACCAGTATACCATGGTTACGAACCTCGGTTTCCGCGACATCCTGGGGGCGGCGTACGCAACCGACGCGGTCC
>JARKQH010000335.1 GCA_029974925.1 Verrucomicrobiota bacterium | reverse complement strand
GATGCGCTTGGACAGCTTGACGGCATCCTCCTCGCGCCCCGCCTTCGAGTAGGCCTCTTTGAGGATTTCCAACGATTGGTAATCATCCGGCTGCGATTGAGTGATCACCTCGAACATCTCAATCGTCTGCGCCAATTGCGCCTCTTCACTCGGTGTTAACGTGCTCGTGGCCATGCCATTCTCATTTTGCCCGCAGCTTCTCTCGGGCAAGCGCGCCGAAAGTTCAACAACTCGACCGGGCAAGTCAATGGAAGAAGCAAACTTCCGGCCAATTCCCGAGCTGACGCCGTTCCCGGCCGTTTTTGATGGTGATTGTCCCGCTTTAGGGCGGTTTACCGCGCTTGGGACGAAGGGGCACCTGCCAGCCCTCCACCCCCACACAGGGCCAAGGCGGTGTCGGGTCGGGTTCCGGCGGAGGAAGCCAGAGCCAGGCCGGCGCGGCTGTTCCTTGCCAGCAAGCCATTTTTCCCTCTTACCAACGTTATTCGCCGAGTGCATGCCCTGAGCGAGGACACTTCTGCCCATTTTTTGATGAACGGGCTTTGGCGCTTTGCAGGGTTGCATTCCGGCGCAAAGCAGCCACCTTTAGCGAAGGAATTGAGGCAAAGATTAGTGGATTGTGCAACCGATTGATGTAAAGATGGTTCCGGCGCCCGGTGAGCGCTTGCGGCGATTCGTCGGGGATGTCGTCCGATTTCGGGTTCAAGCCAGGCCGGATGGCCGGCGGCCTGAAGGCTGGCAGGCGCGATTGCGGACCAACCTGGGCCGGGCGGATGCGCTGCGGCAGGAGATACTCCAAGCGCATGCCCAAGGCGTCTCGCCGGCGGGAATCTCCTGGCATGATGTTGTGATGCGCGAGCAGAACGGCGGCTGGGAGATTGAGCTGCCTCTGGCCGAGCCGGGTTTTTTCCGCGCCAAGGCCTACCTGTTGGATGAACGGGGATGGCAGCATTGGCCGGCGGGGGCCGATGTGGGCCTGTCGGTGCATCCCGACTCTTACCGGACGGCCAACGTGATTTATTGCGCCTTCCCCCGGCTGTTTGGGTCGTCCAGAACGGCCGTATCCACAAAGGATGAAAAACTGGCGCGAAGTCTGCGCCCCCTCGAGGAGGGCGGATACACGATTATTCCGCCTTCAGGGAAATTACGCGACGTGACCCGCCAGATGGCGCATATCTTCGAGACGCTCGGGTGCCGCATTCTTCACCTCCTGCCGGTGAACCCAACGCCGACCGTCTATGCGAGATTTGGCCGTTTTGGGAGTCCGTATGCCGTCCTGGATTTGGGCGCGGTGGATGCGGCGCTGGTCGAACTGGACAAGCGGACCACGGGAGTGGACCAGTTTTGCGAGTTGACGCAGGCGGCGCATCTTCGGGGCGGGCGGGTGTTTCTGGACATGGTCATCAATCACACGGGCTGGGGTTCCGTGCTGCAGGAGACCCATCCGGAGTGGTTCCTGCGGCGGTCGAACGGCGAGTTCGTCAGCCCGGGGGCCTGGGGGGTGGTTTGGGAGGACCTGATCGAGCTGAAGCACGATAATGTGGCGCTGTGGGACGAATTGGCGGAGACGTTGCTGGTGTGGTGCCGTCGCGGGGTGGACGGCTTTCGTTGTGATGCGGGTTACATGGTCCCCGTGCCGGCCTGGCAGTACATTATCGCGCGCGTCCAACAGGAATATCCCGAAACAGTGTTTTTGCTCGAAGGGCTGGGCGGCGCGTGGGAAGCCACCGAAGCCCTGTTGACGGAAGGCGGAATGCACTGGGCCTACTCCGAGTTGTTCCAGAATTATTCGGGGCCGCAGGTTGCGGGATACGTGGACCATATTGTTCGCCAGAGTGACCGGGTGGGGTTGCTGGTGAACTACAGTGAGACTCATGACAACGACCGGCTGGCAGCCAAGGGACGGGTCTGGTCGCTCCTGCGGAACCGGCTTTGCGCCCTGACCAGTGTCAGCGGCGGGTTCGGGTTCACGTGCGGGGTTGAGTGGCTTGCCCGTGAGAAAATCCAGGTGCATGAATGCACGGGCCTGGCCTGGGGCAGCCCGGAGAACCTGGTGGCCGAGCTGGCAGCGCTGAACCGGCTGCTTGCGGACCATCCCTGTTTTTTCGACGGCGCCAGTATTCAGCGGCTCAGCGCCGCCGAGAGCCAGGTGCAGGCCTGGCTCCGGCGTTCGGCGGATGGAAAGGACCAGGTCCTGGTTCTGGCCAATCTCGATCCCGCCCGCCCGGGGGATTTGATGATTGAAGACAACGCCGGCCCGGGCCAGGCGGCCGGAGGGCTGGACGGTCTGGCCGGCTGGACGGACCTGCTGGGACAAGTTCTGCCCGCCATGCAGCCGGTGGACGGGCGGCAGTGGCGCATCAGCGTTCCAGCGGGAGCTGCCTACTGCCTGGCGCCACAGGCCCTGCCGGCAGGCCAGGGAGGTCCGGAATACCGCAGGGTCCGGGCCCGGGCGGCGTGGGGGGTGCAGGCGCTCAACCGGCTGCTGCCGGCCGAACGCATTGGCGCATACGATTGGCGGCGGCTGGCCGAGCTGGTGGACCAGGCGCCCGCAGCCTTTCTGGACGGGGTGGCCGCTTTGGCGGACGCGAACGAGGGGCCCGCCGCGGGAGATTCCGTCCGGGATATTCTTGAACGATTGCGGGACCAGATGGGCCGGGCTCAGTGTTCCCGCGTCATCCTCTGGGAAGCGATTGATTGCAGGCGGGTGACCCCGGTGCCGCCCGGACATTGGATTCTGTTGATAGATGCGGCGCGGTTCCGCGCCAGCCTGCGCTGGCCGGACGGCACGACTCAAAATGTGGAGTCCATCGAGGTTAAGGAAGGGCAGGTGGCCTGGTTTTTCCCGCCTGCCGTCACGGGCGAGGCGCGCCTCCGTGTCCAGCTCTGCACCGCCGGGGCTCGGACACTGGAGGCGCGGCTGCGGTTGCTGCCGCCGGCTCCCATTCTTTGCGACAGCAAGCCCCGGCCTGACGATTTGGTGCTGCTGACCAACGGGCGCGGGGGCATGGCGCGCCTGCGAGTGGACCTGGGCCGGATTCTCTCGAAGTACGACTGTGTGCTGGGGGCCAACCTTCATCCGACGCTTCCGGTGGACCGGCACGTGCTGGTGAAGCGGATTCGCGTCTGGGTCAATGCCGACGGCTTCCTCTCCCCCTTGAACTTTGCCGCCCTCGAGTCCTTCGAAGCCGGTCCCCCGGCGCTGTGGCACTTTGTCGCCCAAGCCGGCGATGGCCGCACCGTCGAGATTCAAGTCAGCGCCGGGATGGTCCCCGGCAAGAACTGCACGGTCTTTCACTTTTGCCGTCCGAAGGCATCGGCGGCGCGGGGCAAACAACTTCCGCCCGAGGCTGACGTGCGGTTGACCGTGCGTCTTGACATTGAAGACCGGAATTTTCACGCGGAAACCAAGCGCAACGGCGGGGCGGAGCACCATTTTGCGGCGCACACGCGCGTGCTCGAGCGGGGGCCCGGGAGCCGCGAGGCGGCCAGGCCGGGATTTGTTTTCAGCCCGGCGCCGGACCGGGAGTTGCGGGTGTATGCCGATGCGGGGTGGTATCATCCCCAGCCCGAATGGAGTCAGGACATTCCTCACCCGGTGGAGGGCAGCCGGGGGCAGATGGACCGGGGGGACGCTTACAGTCCCGGCTGGTTCGAGCTGCCGCTGCCGAAAGGGGCGGCCGTCACGCTGGTTGCCAGCGCCGAGCCGTGCGAAGCGCCTGCGGCGGAGAGGCTCCCCGCGGCGCCCGATTATCGCCCGGCCGCGCCCGAGGCGGCCAGCGGCGATGGCGAGCGGTTTGCCGCGCGGCTGGCAACGGCCATCCGGGCCTTCCTGGTCCGGCGCGGCGCGGGCAAGACCGTCATCGCAGGTTACCCGTGGTTTCTCGACTGGGGCCGGGACACGTTTATTTGCGCCCGGGGTTTGATTGCCGCCGGGCTGCGGGAGGAGGTTGGGGAAATCGTCACGACCTTCGCCCGGTTCGAGCGGGACGGCACCCTGCCCAACACGGTGTTTGGCGAAGACGCTTCCAACCGGGACACGTCCGACGCTCCCTTGTGGTTCGCCTTGGTGTGCGAGGAACTGGCGGGGGCGGGCGCGTCGAATCTGTTTGAGACGGTGGTGGACGGCGCGGGGCGGACGCTGCGGCAGGTTCTGCTGAGCATCGGGCTCCACTACCGGCGGGGGACCCCGAACGGAATTCGCATGGACCCGGAGTCGGCCTTGATCTGGAGCCCAAGCCATTTTACGTGGATGGATACGAATTACCCCGCCGGCACGCCGCGGCAGGGCTATCCCATCGAGATTCAGGCCCTGTGGATTCGGTTGCTGGGTTTGCTGGCGCGGTTGGACGAGGGGCCGGAACGGCAGGAATGGGCCCGGCTCGAGGAGCGGGCCCGGGTTTGGCTCGAGCAACGATTCTGGCGCGAGGACCTGGGATTTTATGCCGATGTGTTGAAGGCGGACCGCGGGCAGAGCGCGGCCGAAGCCCAGGCCGACGACGCCCTGCGCAGCAACTGTCTGTTTGTGATTACTCTCGGCCTGGCCCGGCCGGAGCATGCCCGGCGTTGTGTGGAGGCGGCGCGGCGGCATCTGGTGGTGCCCGGGGCGTTGCGGTCGCTGGCGCCGCTGCCGGTGCGGGTTCCGCTGCCGATTCACGGGCCGGACGGCCGGCTGCTCAACAATCCCCTCGAGCCCTATTGGGGCCGGTATGAGGGGGATGAGGACACGCGCCGCAAGCCGGCCTACCACAACGGCACCGCCTGGACCTGGACGTTCCCCGTGTTCTGCGAGGCGCTGGCCCGCGCCTGGGATTTCGCCCCGGAAGCGGTCGCCGCGGCCCAGTCGTACCTTGGCAGCATGGCGGACCTCCTCGGCGAAGGGTGCCTGGGCCAGTTGCCGGAAATTCTGGATGGGGACGCCCCGCATGCGCAGCGGGGGTGTGACGCGCAGGCCTGGGCCGCGACCGAGGCCCTGCGAGTGTGGACTCTGTTATCCTCGAAGGCGGCGGCGAAGCCGCCGGCGGACAGCGGCAGTTAATTCTTCTCAACCAGCGGTGTTTCTGTTAATCCAATGCTCATGAAGAATAAGAAGCATGACACGACGGCGTTAACCGACAGTCTGAACCAGGTGCTGGCCGATTCCTACGCGCTGATGGCGCTGACGCATCTGGCGCATTGGAATGTGGAGGGCCCCGGCTTTTTCGCGCTCCACACTGCGTTTCAAACGCAATACGAGGAGCTGTTCACGGCCATTGACGAAATTGCCGAGCGCATCCGGGCCTTGAATGCGTATGCCATCGGCGGCCTTTCGACCTTTGCGCAGGCGGCCCGGATGAAGGAATTCGCGGCGCCGCTTTCGCAAGAGGATTACGTGAAGCGGCTGATTGAGGCGAACGAGAAGTTGCTGGCGGACGCGGCCCGGGCGCGCGATCTGGCGGGCCAGGCCAACGACCAGGAGAGCCAGGACCTCATGATCCAACGGATTACCCTGCATCAGAAGACCGTCTGGATGCTGAAAAGCTTTTTGAAAGGGTGAGCCGGCGGCATTGAAGCGGCAAACGAAAGGGGACGGAAGGGGACATGCGCCTCGACAGGGGGGCGGTCGTTTGCTAACACACAGCGCGTGCGTTCCGAGTTATTCAATGCGGTCAGCCGGGTGGTGGTGAAAGTCGGCACGGGGGTGCTGACGGACAGCCGCAAGCAGCCTGACCAGGCTCAAATGGAGCAATTGGTCAGCCAAATCGCCGAACTGCGGCGGGGGGGCAAAGAGGTGGTCCTGGTTTCCTCGGGGGCGGTGGGCGCGGGGATGGGGGTGCTGGGGTATCACAAGCGGCCGGCGGAGCTGGCGGAGCTGCAAGCCTGCGCGGCGGTGGGCCAATCCCGGTTGATGGCGACTTACGAGCGGTTGTTTGGCGCGTTCAATCTGTCGGTGGCGCAGATTCTTCTGACCCACGACGACCTTGAACATCACGACCGGCATCTCAACGCCCGCAATTCCCTGATCACGCTGCTGCGGCACGGGATCGTGCCGATCATCAACGAACACGACGTGGTGTCCGTGACCGAGCTGAAGTTTGGCGACAATGACAAGCTTTCGGCTTTGGTGGCGGCGCTGCTGCCGGCGGATTTGGTGGTGATTTTGACCACCGTGGACGGGGTGATCGAACATTTTGGAAAACCCGAGGCGCGCACCCTGCCCGTGGTGCAGCGGATTGACGCGGCGTTGGAAAAGATGGCGGGGGGCACGGACAGCGCCACGGCGGTTGGGGGAATGGCCTCGAAGATCCAGGCGGCGAAGATCGCGATCCGCTCGGGGATTCCGCTCGTGATTGCCTCGGGCCGAAAGAAGCGGGCGTTGGTGCGCGTGGTGTCGGGGGAGGAGGAGGGAACGCTGTTTGTTCCGCAGGCGCGGCGGTTGCAGGGGCGCAAGCGCTGGATTGCCTTCTTTCACCATCCCAAAGGGGCGCTGTATGTGGATGAGGGGGCGAAAAAGGCGCTGCGGGAGAACGGCAAGAGCCTGCTGCCGCCCGGCATCACCCGTTGCGAGGGCGACTTCGAGGCGGGGGAAGTGGTGCGGATTTGCGATGCGGACGGGACGGAATTCGCGCGGGGCATTGCGAGCTTTGGGGCGGGCCAGATTGCCGGCCGGCAGTTGAAGCGGGTCGAAGTCGTGCATCGGGACAACCTCGTGATACTGTAGAGCGAGGGAGCGGCGCCGGTGACGGCGATGCCGGCAGGCAAGAGATTCTTTTTCATGAAGCAGAAACGGTCAGGCATCCAGGAGTTGTTGCGCATCATGGCCCGCTTGCGGTCGCCGACGGGCTGTCCGTGGGATCGGGAGCAGGACCATCGCAGTCTGCGCTGGCATGCGGTGGAAGAGGTGTATGAATTGCTGGATGCGATCGAGTCGGGCGACGACCTGGAGCTGGAGGAGGAGTTGGGGGATTTGCTGTTGCAGGTGGTGTTCCATTGCCAGTTGGCGCGCGAGCGCGGCGCGTTTGATTTTGAAAAGGTCGCGCGGCACATCGCGGACAAACTGGTGCGACGGCATCCGCATGTCTTCGGCGAAGTCAAGGTCAGGAATGTGGAACAGGTGTGGGCGAATTGGGAGAAAATCAAACGCGCGGAGAAGCACGGGACCCATCGCGCGCGGCCGTCGGCGCTGGACGGGATTCCGCGGCACCTGCCGGCGTTGCTCCGAGCCGAAAAGCTCGTCAAGAAGGCCCGCCGGGCCGGGATCGCGGCGGTGGCGCGCACGGGAAAACGGGTCGGCAAGGCGGCGTTGGGCGATCAACTGTTCGAGCTGGCCGCCTACGCGCAGAGCCGGGGCTGGTCGGCCGAAGAGCTGTTGAGAACGGCCACGCGGAAGCGGGAGGCGGCCTGGCGCCGCCGGGAACGCCAATCCCAACTGGCAGCCGGAGCCAACCAAAGCTAAGCTGAGAGCATGTTGAGAACGTGGATGCTGTTGCTGGCGGTTTGCGGCGTTGCCGGGGCCGGGGCGGACACGATTTACTTGAAGGACCAGGCCTCCGTCAGCGGGCGCATCCTGGCGGAGAAACGGGACCAGGTGGCGGTGGACGTGGGTTATACCGTGCTGGTCATCCCGCGGTCGCATATTGCCAGAATCGCGCGGTCAGGCGGCGGCCCGTTGGCGAAGGAGGGCGGGCCGGACGCCGGGTTGGAGGCCGTTGGGGAGGGAACGGCGGCGGAGTTTTACAGCGCGCCCTCGCGGGCCGCGGCGCCGCGCAGTGTGCGGGAGCTGGTCAATGAGCTGGGCGAAGCGGTGGTGCAGGTGCGGACACCCAGCGGGCAGGGATCGGGATTCCTGATCAACAAGGAGGGATTCCTCATCACCAACTTCCATGTGATTGAAGGGGAAACGCAAATCACCGTCGAAGTGTATCATTTGCAGGACGGCCAACTGGAGCCGCGCCGCTACAAACAGGTGCGGATTGTCGCCATGAACAAGTTTGACGATTTGGCGCTGCTGCGGATCGAGGATGCGGACGCGCCGCCCTTCCGGCCGGTGGCACTGGGGAGCACGGATGCGCTGGCGGTGGGGGACCGCGTGTTCGCCATCGGCAGTCCGTTGGGCCTGGAGCGCACGGTGACCGAGGGCATCCTGAGCACCAAGACGCGGCAGATGCAGGGCAAACTGTATTTGCAGACTACCGCGCAGATCAATCCGGGCAACAGCGGCGGCCCGCTCTTCAACCTCAGCGGCCAGGTGGTGGGCGTCACGAACATGAAGATTTCCTTTGGCGAGGGGCTGGGGTTTGCCATTCCCGTCGAGGCGGTGCGGTACTTTCTGGATCACCGGGACGCCTACGCGTACTCGAGTGAGAATCCCAGCAGCGGTTACCGGTATCTCGAACCGCCCAGCCGCCTGCGCAAACCGCCGGGCAATGAATAATCGCGGCGGGCGGGTTTCAGCGGCCGGGAGGGGATTTTTGGCCCGGACCCTGCTCCATTCATCGGGCCGCTCCCGGCCGGGAGACAAGGTTTGCCGGCGGATGGGGGGCGGGCCAGACTGTTTAGGTTTCCAAATCCGGATCATGACACGGAGCAAACACTCGCTGCTCGCGTTGGCGGGCTGGCTGGCGGCGGCGAACCTGCTTGCCGCGGTTCCAGCCGTTGAAAAACTTCTTCCCGAGGACACGTTGTTGATGATCACCACGCCGGACTTTGAGGCGTTCAAGGCCGCGGCGGTGAAGTCTCCCCCGTTGCGGCTGTGGCAGGATCCGGCGATGAAGCCGTTTCGCGACAAGGCCGCCGAAGGGTTCAACCGGGAGTTCCTTGAGCCGCTGCGCCGTGAACTGCAAGCTGATCCGGGTCTTTTGTCCGGTCTGATGCGAGGTCAGGTGACCTTTGCGGTGCTGCAAAACGGCTGGCAGGGTGAGGCGGACAAATCGCCGGGATTCTTGCTGCTGGTGGACACCAAGGGGCAGGGGGGACTGCTCCGCACCAATCTGGCCCAGTTGCGGGCCGGCTGGGTCGAGCGCGGCAAACCGCTGCGCACCGAGCGCATTCGCGAGCTCGAGTTCATGGTTTTGCCGGTTGCGAGCAACGATGTGCCGCCCACCTTGCGCCGGTTCCTCCCCCGCCGGCTGGAATTTCAGGAGCTGGGAGCGAAAGCGCCGGCGGGTCCGCCGGCGTCGCGGGGGGAAATGATTCTGGGGCAGGCGGATTCAGTGCTGCTGGCGGCCAACTCGGCGCGAGTCATTGAACAGGCGTTGGTTCGGCTTGCCGGCGGTCCGCTGCCGGCTCTCGAGGGATTGGCCGCCTACCAGGCCAGTCAGGCGGGCCTGTTCCGGGAGGCAACGGCTTACGGATGGCTGAATATCAAAGCGTATGTGGACATTGTGGCGCGGCAGGCGGCCGCCAACACCGGCGAGCGGCCTCCCACGCCGGTCGAGACCCTTGACTTGGGCAAGCTGCTTTCCAGCTCGGGTTTTGGCGGGGTGAGGAGCCTGGCCTTTTCTCTGCGGCTGAGTGAGGAGGGGTGGCTGGCGCAGGTGGGCCTCGGCGTGC
The DNA here is from genome assembly GCA_029974925.1 of Verrucomicrobiota bacterium. Classification (GTDB taxonomy): domain Bacteria; phylum Verrucomicrobiota; class Verrucomicrobiia; order Limisphaerales; family UBA8199; genus JARKQH01. The sequence goes on along the minus strand of JARKQH010000335.1, from coordinate 4,408 downwards.
CGGAGGGCAGCCGGCGAGGCCTCCTGAATCTCCTGGCGGGCGAATCCAAGGAATGGAATCCGCCTGCGTTTGTGCCCGCGGACGTGGTGGAGTTCCGGCGCTGGCGGTTGGACAGCAAGAAAGCGGTGGACGAGATGCGGCGACTGCTGTCCGAGGTGATGCCCGAATCGCTGGGCGGATTGAAGGCGATTTTCAACACGGCCCAGGATGCCGCGCGGCTGGAGGATCCCGCGCTGGACCTGGAGCAGTGTTTTCTGGCTGGGTTGGGCGACGATTGGGTCCAGTACAAGAAGCCTCTGCCTCGCGGGGCCAGTGGGGCGCAGTTGGAGGACGCGCCGTCGCTGACATTGGTCGGGTCGCCCGAGCCCGCCCGGCTGGCAGCGGGGTTGAAGTGGTTGATGGTGGTTCTCAGCGGCAAACCCACCGAGCGCGAGTTTCTGGGACGCAAAATTTATTCCGTGCCCATGCCGCCGTGGCAGATGTTATGGAGCGGGGCCACGCCGGGGCGACGGCAACAAACGCTGCATTTTTCCCCGGGCACCTCTTACCTGGCGCTGTCCACGGACGCGGCCTTTCTGGAGGAGTACTTGCGGAATCCTGAGGGCGGGGTCCGGGGGTTGCGGGGGCTGGCGGGTCTGACTGAAGCGGCGCCGAAGGTGGCCGGGCCGGGGACCAGTCTGTTTGGCTATGTGAACCGGCTCGAGACCGCGCGCGCGGAGTTCGAGGCCTGGCGTTTGAATAGCGCTGCGGCGACCAACGTGCTCGGCCTGGGTTTCCTTCCGGCGTTGGCGGGCCTGGCGCAGCCTGAGAAGAGTGTCGAGCCGTGGCTGGACTTTTCGCTGCTGCCCGCGTTCGACGTCCTGGCCAGGTATTTCCATTTCACGGTTTACGCGGGGGGGGCGACGCCCGAGGGCGTCATCTTCAAATACTTTGCGCCCGCCCCGCCCGCGTTGAGGGCCGGCGAAACGGCGCAGCGGTAGGGCCCCGGCGCAGACCGCGGGGGCGGTTGGTTTCGTTCGGGTCAACCCACCGGGGTCAGGTCTTGCGGAAGACGACGATGCGGTTGGTGTTGGTGCCTTTGGACATGTTATCCACGCCCCAGCAATTGGCGGTCTTGGTGAATTTCTGATCGTTGATCATCACCAGCAGCGGGCTCAAGCCGGCGGCGGTCCCGCAGGCGAGCACGGCGTGCTCCAAGGTGGTTTGGCCTTTATGGACTTCGCCGACCTCGAAAGCGATATGCCCTTGGGGCTGGAGCACGCGCCGGAGTTCGCGGAACACTTCGGTCATGGCGGCCTGCCAGTCGTCGAGTTTTGCGGGCACGGTCAGCCGCACCGATTTGGGGTCAATGCCCATGAACCAGCAACGGAGCCAGTTGTCCGTGGCGTATTGGACCACGTTCAGGAAAGGCGGGGAAGTGACCACGAGGGCGACCGATTGGGATTTGATGGCGCGGGTGGCGGCGGCGGAGCCGGTGAGCAGGACGGCCTGGCGGCCCACGGTTTGCAGTTGGGCCCGCAGGGCAGGGGAGAGGTCCTGGAGCAGGGAGCGGCTCTTCTTGAGAATGATTTTGGGAACGTCTCGCGGGGGCGGCTGCTGTTGGCGGCGCTCGTTGATTCTGCGTTGGGATTTGACGGAGACCGCCTGGTTGGGGGGCAGGGTGTAAACCGAGAGGAAGCCCTTGGAATGTCCGGTCAAACGGTTCAGCGCGACCAAGGCGATCCAATCGTCCACAGGGTCGGCCAGGCCGGATGCGCGCCGCTCGAGCAAGTAGCGGCGAAGCGACGAAAGTTGGCGAAGCGTGTCCGGGTGGTAAAAGACCAGCAGGTCTTCGGGCATTTCGCCGGGGCGGTCCATGGGGATTTGGCGGAGGCGGGCTTCAACTTCGGTTTGGGAGGGAGGCAGCAGGCGGGGCCGGGTCAGGATGAGGCTCAGGGGGTTGATGTCGTTGCCGAGGGGGACGCGCCCGAGCAAGGCGGCTTCGATCAGAGTGGTGCCGCGGCCCATAAACGGGTCATAAACCCGCTCGCCGGGGGCGGTGAGTCGTTCGATGAAAAAGCGGGGCAACTGGGGTTTGAAACAAGCGCGGTAGGAGATTTCGTGGATGGCATTGGCCTGGCGCTGGCGGGCGGTCCAGAACTCGTTGACGAAGGTGGGGACGTTGCAGTGTGAGCCGTCCGCGGCCACGAACCGGGTGTCGAACTGGCGGGTTTTCCGGCCAAACTCGCGAAACTGAGCCAGGTCCTGCGCCAGATTCCGGGTGCGGCGGACCGGCGCGGGGGACGGGAGGTCCGAGGGCGGCTCCATGGGCTCGAAAAGTCGGAGTTGATCGGCGGCAAACATTTGCAGTTTAATACGGTTTGGCGGGCCGGAAAGAAAGTTGAAAACAGGGCTTGCCAACCGCAGGGGCCAAGACTAGGCTCTCCGCTCATTTTAGGCAGACCAGAGCGGGGCCTGGGTTCGGAAACACGAGCACCGCAAGGCAATTGATTTATGGCAGTTAAAATTCGCTTGAAGCGAGCGGGGGCGAAGAACGCCCCGGTGTTTCGCATTGTCGTGGCTGACAGCCGCAGTCCGCGGGACGGGCGGTTTATCGAGGAATTGGGAACGTATCAGCCCCTGAAGAAGGGGGATAACGTGAAGATGGACCTCGAACGGGCCAAGTATTGGCTGAGCAAGGGCGCCCAGCCGAGCGACACGGTGGCCAGCTTCATTCGCAGGGCGAACCGGGCCGCCGCCGGGGCGTAGGCCGGAGGCTGCTTTATGCAAGCGTTCCTGGAATACGTGGTCAAAGGGCTGGTGCAGCATCCCGAGGCGGTCAGCATCACGCCGGTGGAGCGGGAAGGCACCACCATTTATGAACTGCGTTTGGATCCCCAGGACGTGGGCAAGATCATCGGCCGGCAGGGCATGACCATCAACGCGATTCGGTCGCTGCTTTTGGCCGGGAGCGCCCGGAAAGGGCTGCGGTGCACGCTGGAAATCGTTGAGGACCAGCCGCGCCGCTGAGGTTTCGAAGCGGCGGGCCGGGGCGCGTCAGCCTGGGGGCAGGGCGGTTCCGCGCCGCCGGACACCCGGCCGCCTGAGCCATGAGAATTGATGTGCTCACGCTGTTCCCCGCCATGTTTGCGGGGCCGCTGGATGAAAGCATCATCAAGCGGGCGCGCCAGGCCGGGATTCTGAACCTGGCCATTCACAATTTGCGCGATTACGCGCATGACCGTCATAAGACGGTGGATGACCGGCCGTTTGGCGGCGGGCCGGGCATGTTGCTCAAGCCCGAACCGATCTTTGAAGCGGTGGAAACCCTGGCGCGGCCGGAAACGCGGGTGGTGCTGCTGTCGCCGGCGGGCCGCGTGTTCAACCAGGCCATTGCGCGGGAGCTGGCCCGGTGCGATGATTTGTTGCTCATCTCGGGCCATTACGAGGGTTTCGATGAGCGGGTGCGGCAGGAGCTGGCCGATGACGAATTGTCCATCGGCGATTTCGTGCTCACCAACGGCGCGCTGCCGGCGATGGTGATCATAGATGCGGTGACGCGGTTGCTGCCCGGGGTGCTGGGCGACGAAGCCAGCGCGGCGGACGAGTCCTTCAGCCAGGGCCTGCTGGAGTATCCGCAATACACGCGGCCGGCGGAGTTCCGGGGGCTGAAGGTGCCCGAGGTGCTGCTGTCGGGCAATCACGCGGCGATCGCCAAATGGCGGGCCGAGCAGGCGCGGCTGCGGACGGCGCAGCGGCGGCCGGATTTGCTGTAAACGAATTTAAACAGAGACAGTTTATGAACCAGGCAATACTTGACAAAATTGAATCGGAGCAGTTCCGAAAGAATCCCTTCCAGTTCGAGGTGGGGGACACGGTGCGCGTCCATACCAAGGTCGTGGAAGGCGACAAGGAGCGCATCCAGGTTTTTTCCGGCGTTGTCATCGGACGCCGCGGTCGCGGGTTGAATGAAACTTTCACGGTGCGCCGCATCAGTTACGGCGAAGGGGTCGAGCGGGTTTTCCCCGTGCACTCCCCCCGGGTCGAGAAGGTTGAAGTCGAGCGTTCGGGCTCCGTCCGGCGGGCCAAGCTCACGTATTTGCGCAAGCGCCTCGGCAAAGGCGCCACGTTGGTCAAGGAAAAGGAAACCCGGGCCGCCGCGGCTCCGTCCGCCGGCAAGTAAGCCGGCCGCGCCGCCGCGCTCGCGCGCGCCGGGCAAGGCGGGCGCTTGAGGCCGTCTGCGCGCCGCAGGATTTCAAGCGAGGGGCTGTTCCCCTCGCTTTTTGCATTGTGCGGCGAGGTGGGCGGCGGACGCGGCAAGGGGGAGGGTGTGCTCCTGGCGGGTGCGGAGGTGACGGATGCGGACCTGCGGTTCCCCGGCCGTGCCGGGTTCGAGCTTGACGGTGTGGGCGGCTTTCAGGTCCAGGGC
>JARKQH010000391.1 GCA_029974925.1 Verrucomicrobiota bacterium | reverse complement strand
AGCAACCGCCCGGCGACGCCTCTGCCGGGAGAGTGAGGGCTTGCGCGGAGGAGGGATCAAGGCTGTAATGCCCGCATGCAAAGCAGGGTTTTGGTCGTTGGCTGCGGCAGCATTGGAGAGCGCCACCTTCGTTGTTTTCAGCGGACCGGGCGGGCGGAGTTGGTGGCTTGCGAGAACCGGGCCGAGCTGCTCGAGAAGATCACCCACCAATACCGTGTGCAGGGGTTTTCGGATTACAGCGCCGCACTGGAGGCCGAGCGGTTCGACGCGGTGGTCATTTGCACTCCCGCGCATCTTCACATTCCCATGGCCTTGGCGGGCTTGCGGCATGGGGCAGCCGTCTTTATCGAAAAGCCCCTCAGCACCCGCCTGGAGGACGTCGAGGAGTTGCGCCGCGAAATGCAGGGCTGCCACCCATTCGTGGCGGTGGCCTACACCTATCATTGTCATCCCGGCATCCGGGGAGCGCGCGAGGTGTTGCGGAGCGGCGTGCTGGGACGCCCGTTGCAAGCGGCGGTGGTTTGCGGCCAGCATTTTCCCACCTACCGGCCGGCCTACCGGGAAATCTATTATACGCGGCATGAAACGGGTGGCGGCGCCATCCAGGACATGCTGACCCATCTGGTCAATGCCATCGAGTGGCTGATCGGTCCCAGCACCCAGGTCTATTGCGAGGCGGCTCATCAATTCCTGGAAGGCGTCACGGTCGAGGACACCGTTTGCGCGTCGGCCCGAAATGGGGACGTTCTGGTCAACTACACGCTCAACCAGTTTCAACCCCCCAACGAGGCCACGTTTCTGATCCACTGCGAAAATGGCAGCCTGAAGGTGGAGTGGCACGAGCAGCGATACGGCGTCTGGCCGCGAGGCGCCGGTGGATGGCAGTATCACCCGGCGCCGGTCCCGGAACGCGACGACCTGTTTGTGGCCCAGGCCCACGCTTTTCTGGACGCCATGAAAGGAGCGCCCAGCGATCTCTGCACCGTCGAGGAAGCCGTCCAGACGCTCAAATTCAACCTTGCAGCCCTCGAATCCGCGCGCACAGGTCTGCCGGTGACGATTCGCTGAGACCCCTGCCATGAAGATTGGATCCCGCGAAATCCGGCTGGCCATGCTGGGCATGATCGAAGGCAATGGCCACCCTTATTCCTGGTCCGCGATTGTCAACGGTTACAATCCCGAGGAAATGGCCAGGTGCCCCTACCCCGTCATCCCCCAGTACCTCTCGGAGGTGCCAGCCAACACCATCCGGATTCCGGGCGCCCGGGTGACCCATGTCTGGACCGACGACCCCGCCGATGCGCCCCAGGTCGCCGCCGCCAGCCGCATCGAGCACGTCGTCGCCCGTCCCGAGGACGTCATTGGCCAGGTGGACGCGGTCATTATCGGAACCGACGACGGCCACGAACATGTCCGGCGCGCCCGCCCCTTTGTCGAGGCGCGTCTGCCGGTGTTCGTGGACAAGCCCCTGGCCATCAACGTGCCCGATTTGAACCAGTTCATTCGCTGGCACAACGAGGGCAGGGTTTTCCTCTCGAGCAGCAACATGCGCTACGCCCCCGAAACCAAACTCATTCTCCGGCAAAAAACGCAGTTGGGCCAGTTGCGTTGGATTGCCTCCTGCACCAGCAAGACTTGGGAGCGCTACGCCATTCACGCACTGGAGGTCCTCTGGCCGGTCCTGGGCCCCGGTTTTGTCTCGGTCCGCACCGCAAGCCAACCGGGATCGGACCTTGCTTATGTCACGCATCGCAGCGGAGTGCAGATCAGCCTGGCAGTCATCTTCGACGCGGTGGGCAGCTACGGCGCGCTCCACGTGTTTGGAACCCAGGGCAATCTGGCGGTGACGTGCTGGGACACTTACACGGCTTTTCGCAACCAGTTGTGTGCCTTCCTCGAGATGTTGCGCACGGGACAGCGGCCCTATCCCTTGAGCGAAACCGTCGAACTGATGACGGTCATTATTGCCGGTCTCCGCAGTCGGGAGCGGGGCGGGAGCACGGTTCAGGTGGAGGAAATCCGGGCCGAGCTGGAACCCCTGACCGAAGGCGCCTGACAGCGGACCGCAGTGATGGCTGGGCTGAAAGCCGGGTTACTCGACCCGGATGCGATAGAAACGGCACGGATCGGCCGGATGCGGGTCGGACAGCGCGGTCAACGCGCCGGTGCCCGGGGTGGAAGCAATGGTGGTCCACTTGTCGGCTTGGTCCAGGTTGGTCCGGCATTCCAAATAGTAGTGGATGTTCCCGTTGGACGGACTCAGGAAACTCAAGGTGTAACCGGCGGCGGTTGAGCCGGAGATGAACGGTGAGGGTGGGAAAGCCAGGGCCTGAAGCGGCGGAGCGATGGTTATCAGGAACGCCCGGGTGTTGGGTGGGGAGTTGGTGTCCGTGCCGATGCCCCCCACCACCAGCGCCCCCGCGGCATTGCGCGCCACGGCATAAGCCCGGAGCAATTGGGAAAAACCCTCGAGAATCCCGTTGGCCGACGCCAGGTCGGTCAGGTCTGTAATCGTCCATTTCCGCAGGTCCGCCGCCGTAGTGTCCCAAATCACCGCTTTTTCCAGCGGGCGAAAGCTGGCCCCGACAACGTAATTGCCGTCGGCCGTGCAGCCATAAGGAACCGCCAGCCGACTGGCAGCCGTCGCATCCGGGAAATTGGGCAGCCGGCTCACGGTCTGGCCGGCGCCTGGATTCAAGACTCTGTAAGGCTGCCAGGCGGTGGCTGCGTCGGCTCCGGGTGAGACCCCGAATACCGTCAGGCCATCGGCGGAAACACACGTCGCTTCACCAACGGTCGTGCCGTCGAGGCCGTTAAACAGCAGCGAGGCGGGGGTGCCGGTGCCATTCCAATCGAGAATATAGTTGTGGCGGACGCCATTGGTGACAATCTGCCGCCAACCGACGGCCCGGCCGGTGCTCGAGATGCCGTTGATACCGGCCCCGATGTTCTTGGAAATTCCTTTCACGTCATACGTGGGCGCCGCCGGCCATGCACCTTGGAATTTTCCCACCCGCTCCTGAATGTTGCTGTTGCTATCCCACCACGCGGAGTAGAAGACGTCGGAGGCGGTGCCCGCCAGCCCGTTGGCCGCCGGCACCCGGATGGGCGCGGTGCCCAGTCCCGTATCGCGACGGACGCCGGCAAAAGTCACACCGTCGGGAGTCATGAAATCGGAATACCAACCGGAGGACAGGCCGGACAGGACGAGCTGCTGTTGCCCGCCGTGGGTGCGGTACCCGACGCCAGTCAACAAGCCCGCCTGGGCGCCGTCAGCGCTCTGCACATTCACGACCCGGTTGGAATCAACCTGGTATAAAAAGCCCCGCGCGCCGGCAATGCCGACCGCCCATCGTCCGTCGGGTGTCAGGGCGCGGATTTCATTGGCCTGCTCCCCGGACAGCAGCGGCACGGGGCGCAGGGTGACCGAGCCGAAGGAGTTCTTGCCAACCGTCAACACCGCCGGATTGCTGGTGACGCTGCCGCTGGCGTTGCTCACTACGCAACGGTAAACCGCCGCGTCGTTGGTGCCGGCGCTGCTGATTGTCAGCGTGGCCGTTTCACACCCCGCGTAATGCCCGCCATCGGACAGGTCAAGCTGGTTTTTCTGCCAGCGGTAGCTCAGCGGCGCGGTCCCCGTAACGGCGAGCGTGAAACTGGCGGAGCCGCCCGGCGCAACGGTCCGGCTGGCAGGCTGCTCGGTGATTGCCGGTGGTTGCAGCACTGTGACCGAGGTGCCGGCCATGAACGAGTAGAGGGAGGCGTTTTGCAGCAGAAACCGCAACCGCAGCCTGGCTCGGCCCGCCGGCAGTTCCGTGTGACCGGCCCAGGTCACCGCTTCATTCACGCTGTCACCGGTTAATGCCACGCAGTCGCTTTGCCCGTAGCCGGCGAGCACCTGCCCGTCCTCCTCCAACACTTCGACCTTCACCCAGCCTCCTGAGGCGCGGTAGTTCACCCGAAGCGGTCCGGCCGCCCCGCTCAACACCCGCGTCACCACGACGCCGGTGTTGGCGCCGGCATCCAGCGACGCGAAGCCGTCTTTGCGCAGGGTCGCCAGACCAATGCCTCCGGTCATCTTGGTCAACGCCACCCCATGCAAATCGTTGAACCCCCCATACCAGAGCTTGAGCGTGTTGCCCTGCAGCAGGGGCGCCCGAGCGGTGTAAATCTGGCCGTCATCCCAAGAGCCGGGAGGACCTTGGGGCAAAATCGGTGGCCGCTGGCCTTCCTGCCGCGTCCAGTGAACGCCATCGTGGCTGCTGGCCAGCTCCACGAACGTCGGCCCCACATAATATCCTTCCGCATCCGTGGCGCGAAAAATCCACAAGAAAGCCAGGTACATGGATTCGTAGGGAAAGACAGCGAAACCGTAGAAGTGAGTCCGCTGCACCGTGCCGGCGGGCGCCCAGCGGTCGTCAAAGGTGTCCGGCCAGAAGATCAGCTTCTCCGCGGGCCAGTGTGCAATGTTCGTGGTGGTGGTCAGAGCCACCGCCCGGCGTTTCAAACCGTTGGCATCGAACCACGCGTTCTTGACGTAGCCGAGATACTGCTGCGTGTGCGGGTCCCACAAAAAGTGCCCGACATCGCTGCCCCCGCTGAAGACCGGATTGTTCGGGGCGTCGGTGACGTGAATGCCGTCCGGTGACCACCCGGCGTAATAGCCCACGTCGTCCTTGTTCATGAACTTGTACCGAAGGACGGGATCGGTCTCCCACGGGGTGTGCATCACCGAGGTCATCCCGCCCGCGGTGGGGCGGGTGAAATACATGTTGTTGGAGGTCGAGCCATGCCAGGAGCGCAGCCCGAGGATGGGCTTGGTCCAGTGAATGCCATCGCTGCTGGTGGCATACAGTTCCAGGCTGCCGTCGTTGTTCGTATCATTCGGCCTCAAGGTGTGATACCACATCCGGTAGCCCGTGCGGTCCTCGGTCGGCAGCACTGTCCCGTACAGGTAAACCGGCCCCTCCCAAGGCTGGTCGGTCACCAAGACAGGATTGCCGGAATACTTTTCGAAGGGATGATAAGTGCGAACGACATTGCTCTTGCCCGCCACTGGATAATCATCCACGAACAACTGCCAGGGACCGGTCAGATCATCCAAGGCCGCTGCCGCGCGGCTGGGGAAACCCGCGCCGGTCGTCCACAGCGCGCCCAACAGCGCGATCCACGCCCCCCGGCCCGCCCGCTGCGCTCTTGCCCGCCAGGCACCGCGGCCGGCAGCCCTGGCCCCTCCTGTTGCGATTGAGCCTGTTTTCATTGCCAAATGGTAAATCCTCCATCCACCACCAGATTGTGGCCGGTGACGTAGTCCGAGGCGGGCGAGGCCAGATAGAGCACCGCCCCCTGCAAATCAATGCCGTCGCGCCCCATTCGACCCAGCGGCGTCCGGTCGCTGTAGTCTTTGACGAATTCCGGCGGGAGGTTGCGCTGAAAGCCGCCGGGGGAGATGCAGTTGACGTGGACGCCCATCGGCGAGAGGACGGCCGCCAGGTCCCGGGTCATGCCGATCACGCCGGCTTTGGCGGCGGCGTAATCCACCGGCTGGCCGCGCATCTGGTTGCGCTGATACATGCGCCGGTCCCGGCCCAGGATGCCGGCGATCGAAGCAATGTTGATGATCTTGCCGGCCCCCTGCCGCGCCATGACCCGCCCCGCCGCCTGGCAGCAGTAAAGCGTGCCCATCAGATTGACCGAAATCAGCTCCAGCGCCGCTTCCGCACTCCGCTCGAACAGGTGCGCGGCGCCTCCGCCGGAAGGAGTGCCGCCGGCGTTGTTGACCAGGATGTCCAGATGGCCCTTCCAGGCCGCCGCCTTGCCCACGGTTTCAGCCACCGCCTCGGGCCGCGTGACATCCAGCGCCAGCGCCAGGGTTTCGCGGTGGTGGCGGACCGCCAGCTTTTCGGCGGCTTCCCGCGCCCGGTCCAGCTCGCGCGCGGTGACCACCACCCGGCAACCCGCCTCGGCCAGCACGTCCCCGGCGTGAAAGCCGAAATCGCGCGCGCCGCCGGTCACCAGCGCCACCTTCCCCGTCAAATCGAACATTTCCTTGATTGTCATAATATACTTTGGAACGAATTCTCCGCATTCCACCGCCGTCACCGCTGGAAAACACGCCGCCACCGGGGCCCTCCATCCCGGCCCGGAGAGTCTGCGCCATGTTTGCCGCTTAGACAAGTCGCTCCCGGCACAATTTCCTTTCGCCCCCGCCGCGCCGGGTTTACGATTTCATTATGACGTTGCGGCCGAGTCGCATTTTGCGGGAACTTCGCGCGGGCAAGACCCCCACCTGTTTCAAGTTGAACCTGGCGGACCCGCGGGTGATCGAATTGTGCGGACTGGCCGGCGCCTCGGCGGTTTGGATTTGCCTCGAGCACGTCTGCAACGACTGGTTCAACCTCGAAAACCAGGTCCGTGCCGCCAAGCTGTATGATGTGGACACCATCGTCCGCGTCGAGAAGGGGAGCTACAGCGACTACATCAAACCGTTTGAATCCGACGCCACGGCCATCATGGTGCCCCACGTCACCACCGCCAACGAAGCCAGGCATATCGTCCAAATGACCCGCTTCCATCCCCTCGGCCGGCGTGCCGCCGACGGCGGCAACGCCGACGGGCGCTACTGCCAGGTCCCGCTCCGGGATTACATGGCCCATAGCAACTCGGAACGGTTGTTGATTCTTCAAATCGAGTCCCCCGAGGCGCTGGCGGAGGTGGAAGCCATCGCCGCGGTTCCCGGCTACGAAATGCTCCTGTTTGGACCCGGGGATTTTGCCCACCTCATTGGCAAGCCCGGACAGTTGGACGCCCCGGAAGTGTTGGCGGCGCGTCGGCGCGTCGGCGCCGCGGCGCGCCAACACGGCAAGTTTGCCATGATTCCGGGCATGCTGGCCCCCCGCGCCACCCTCGAGGCCGAGGGCTACCAGGTGTTCACCCTCGGCGCCGACGTGCTCGGTCTGGGCGATTACTTCAAGACGAAGCTCGAAGCGTTTGAAAAGCAAGGGCACTACGGGGACGTCAAGACGTAAGGCGAGGCCAGAATGTAAAACCGCTGCGGATCGGCCGGGGCCGGGTCGGTGAAAACATCGAAGCCGCCTGTGAACGTGTTGGTAAAGAGCGGAATCCAACTGCTCAGGGGAAGTGACAGGTCGGTGCTGTAAAGAATCTTGTAGGTCTGCCCGTAGGGACCCGTGATATTCAAGGTGTAATTACCGATGCCATCAGCCACGACGCTGGACAGGATCGGCAGTCCCACCACTGTCAGTTTCGCCGCCCGGCTGGTGACGCTGCAACCGCCCGCGGTGGTGGTCACAACCACGGTGTAATCCCCGCTCATGGCGTCGTTTTGATTCACATTGGAAATCGTCAGGGTCGGCGTGTTGGCGCCCGCAATGACCGATCCCCAGCCCGAGTCTCCGTCCGAGAGGTTGAACCCGCCGCGCTGCCATTGATACAACACGGTCGGCGTGCCATCGGCGGTGACACTGAAAGTGGCGACGGTTCCCTCAAGATTGGTCCGGCTGGCGGGCTGCGCAGTAATGAAGGGGTCCAAAACCGTGAGATTGGCAACCCCGCTGGTGACCACGCCGGAAATCGGAACGTTGCTCACCACCACCTGGTAGCTGCCCGCCTCCCCTCCTGCGCAACTGACGTTGGCAAAACTGATTGAAGTCGAGGTCGCCCCGGACAACGGCTGCCCATTCTTATACCACTGATACGAAAGCGCATCCGCTCCGTTGGTCACCACGCTGAACGTAACAGTCGCCCCATAATTGACGGTCCGGTGCCCCGGAAATCCAATGGCCGCAATCCACTTTGGCACGGTCATCAGAAACGCCCGGGAAACGCTGCCCTCGGTTCCGACGCCCGTGATCACCGGGTCGCCCACTTCATTGGTCCCCACGCTGTACGCACGCCCCAGGCGGGTAAAAATGTCTGGCACGCCGTTGGCCACTGCCAGGTCCGTCAGGTCAACGATGGTCCACAGCGCCGGATCGGCACTGCCGGTGTCCCACAACACCGCTTTTTCCTGCCCCCGGTAATTCATGCCCACGGCATAACGCCCGTCGGCGGTGCAGCCGTAGGGAATGGCACGGGAGGTGGACCCGCCGGTATCCGAGAACTCGGGCAGCGGGTTGACACTCTGGAGGGAGTTCATGGCACTGGTGACCACGGCTTTGTACCCATACATAGCCACGCCCCCCACAGTGATGGGTGAGTGGCCAAAGATCGCGTTACCGTCCAGGCTGATGCAAAACGCCTGGCCGTCCGTCGTGCCATTGAGGCCGTTGAAAAACCACGCCGTGCCGGAGCTGTTGGGGTAGTCCATCACATAGTTCTTTCGCGGATTCCCCGTCACCTGCCGGTAACCCACAATCCGTCCGCTGGCCGCCACCCCCCACACCTCCCCCCGGTCGCTGGCGAGCCCTTTGCCGATGATTTGGACCTGCGCGGCAATGGACGCGTCCCAGTAATTCGAACCTCTGCAGGTGTAAAGGTTGTTGCGCGCCGAATCCCGGAAGATCGTGTAATACACGTCCCCGCTCACAGAGCCGACGAGGGAATTGGCCGGCGGCGGGGGGTAGTCGGTCCAGGCATACGTGTTCACATCCCGGCGTTTGGCGCCCCAGGTCAGTCCTCCATCCGCTGTCATGTACTGGCCGTGCCAGCCGCTGTTGGCGCCATCCAGTACAATTTGCAGCACCGGCGGGGTCTGGTTGGTGTCCGTGCGGTAGCCAATGCCGGTGATGATCGAAGCATAACCGCCTGCCAGCGGCACGGCCAGATAGTCGTTGGCCACGTCATAGAAGAAGCCATTAGCCGTGCCGGACAAACCGCCAACATATTTGCCGTCCGGGGTGATCGCCCGGCCTTCGTTGGAGGGATCGGAACCCACTGGCGGGATGTTGGTCAGACTGAGCCCGCCCCAGGCTGCCGAAACACTCCAAATCAGCGTCGTGAACACGGTCAGGGGGAAAAGATGGAGGGTCTTGCAATTCGGGTTCATAGCCAAGCACTTCATTTCGGTTGCCACAACCGCTGCCGCGGCCACATCGCGCCGCAGCCAGCAGTTCAGTGATTACAGTCGAACTATGCCACGGCCCGCGGCGGAATCAATCGAATTGCATTGACTTTTACTTGTCTATCTAATGGACAAGACGGCAGCCCAGCCCCGCACGGCGAGCCGCCACCCGCTTCGTCAGGGCGACTGCAAACGAAAGAATTTCTCGCGAGCCAGCGGCGGCGCCTCGAGCCAGCGGTTGGTCACCCCGCTGAGGCGCGTCCAGTTCGGCTGAGCAAGGTTGCTGGACCAGTAAAGGGCGTAGCCCGTGAATTCCGCAGGCCAGCAAATCAAGGCGCCGCCGTCCGCCGTCACCCGCAGCGGCACCGCGGGGGGCTCGGGGGCGGCGACCATGGCCAGCGTCAGACTCGTGGCCGCGTAAAGGGGTTCCAACCGCCGGCCTTGACCCAAAAGCACGCAATGGTCGAAGCAGCAGAATTCCCCCCGGCGGGAGGCAAAGTTCAACACCGGGAAGAGGGTTCCGGGATCCGGGAGGTAACCCTCCTGCCAGCGAATGGCAACGGTGCCGCCAAGCTTCGCCAGCCCCGTGATGTTCAAGCGGCTTTGATTGGTCCCGGGCAGATCGCCAGCCAGTTCCAGCTCCAGCATGCCGCCGAGCGACTGGGCGAAACTCCCCGAGATGGTTAGCACCCCGTTGGAGCTCGAGGGCCGGACACAGGCGGCGTTGGTGACCTCAGCCTCGACCGTGCCCCACCCCGTCAGCCGGCCGCCCGCCACATGAAGGGGTCGCGGCGGACTCTGCGTCATTTTGATCGTGCCACCCGCCAGGGAAAGCGACCCGGCCGCCTGCATGAAATCTCTTTCAAACCCCAGGGTGCCGGCTCCGACTTCCACGCTCCCGTAGTTGACAAAGGGCACATCGCAGACTGTGGCTCCAGCGGTGGTCAGACGGAAAATGCCCAGGTTGACGATTTGTTCCCCGTTATTCAGCGCAGCAATCCTGGAGTTGGCCTGCGCTTCAAACAGCCCTTGGTTCCATAAGGTTCCCCCCAGAAACAGCCAGCCCAGCGGTTGCCACGAAATGGTGCCCGCGTTGCTCAAATGGCCGAAAAGGACTTTGTTGAAGTTGCCTGAGCTCTTGATCAGCAACCGTCCGGTGGGAGCGATCATCAAGACCGCATTGGTTCCGATGGTGCCGCCCGCCCAGGTAAACAGACCGCTCAAACTCCCGTTGCCCGTTAACAGGGCGTCAAGGTCACCCAGCATGCCCAAGTTCGCGCTGGTAATGCCGCCGCTCAGGGTGTGCGTCCCGGCGTAGAGCCAGGTCGCGCCCGCCCCGCTGAAAATGCTCCCGGCGTTGAGCCGCGACCCGCCGCCCAGCAGCAAGGCGCCCGTTTGGGTGTCCACCGTGCCGCTGATGACCAGGGGAACCTGGCATTCCAGATTGCCCGCGCCTCCGGATTTGCGAAAAACGCCTTCATTGATGAACACCGCGTTGCTCCCGTATCTGACGATGGGCGCCGTCCACTGGGCATCGAAGACGCCGCCTTTGAGATTGTGCAGCACACCGCCAATGAACAGCCAGCCGGAGTTGGTCCACACGATATTGCCGCCGTTGGTAATCGCGCCATGCAGAACCCGCGAATAGTTGGCGCCGGGGCCGATCTGGATGCGTCCGGCAGCGGAGACCGTCATGCTGATGTTTGTATCAATCGTCCCGCCGTCCCATAACAGCAGCCCGGCGAGGTTCACCCGGCCAGTTCCGCCGAGGGCCCCATTGGCGAGTTGGAGAATCCCGTGTGGTCCGACGCTGCTGTTGCCATGGACCTCCAGCACCTGCTCGGCGGTGTTCAACGTCTGAGTGCCGCTATCGCCTCCGACCTCCAGCCCGGCCACCCCCACCGGACCCAACAGCGAAACCGTGTAGGTGCCCGCGTTGGTTATCACGGCAACGTCGTGGGTGGAAGGCACCTGGTTCGGACTCCAATTCGCCGCCCCGCTCCACCAACCACCGCTGGTGTTGGTCCATTGGATGACTTCGGCTCGGGCCACCAGGATTCCCAGCAAGCTCACCAAGGCGAGAAGGGTTCCTGAGCGGACGAGAATGCTGCCTTGCCGGGGCCACACGAGGCGCTGGGAACTCCAAAGGCGGACAAAAACTGCCACGCTCCACGAAAGGCAACGGCGGCAATGTCCAAACCAGTGGCGCGCCGGGATGGCGGCGGTCGAGCGTCGTCCCAGCGCCGGCATGTCCCGTTTCCGGCCGCTCCCGGCTGATTCATCATTCGGCGAGTATTCCGCACTGCGGGGGGAAACCCAAAAGGAGCACCTCCCGACCGGCGTCAGGCGTTGGGATTTCATAAAGCGTTGGTGCTGGTGAGTGAGGCAGTTATGATTCTGACCACGGAATGCCAGAATGTCAAGGTCACACTTTCCGTCGCAGGGGGAGAGGAACCTTGCGGATCCTGCGGAGTTTCCCCTCCGGATGGAGGTCGAACTCGGACAGCCCCCGCGAGGCAAACCCATCGCACACACGGCGCTTTCACCCACAGCGCGGCGCACGGCTGCGAGCGTGCAGTCTGATTCTTTAGAGTCTGGAGCGGCCTGCTTCTGAGTTCACCTCAGGGTTTGTGCAGCCGATAAAACTTGGTCGGCAGGGTGGCGGGCACCGTGACCGGGTTGGTCGCGCCGCTGGGGGAGTCGGCCCACGAGGCGGGCGCCAAACTCAAGGTCTCCTGCAGCACAAAACCCGGCGTGGCGGGGCTCCACGAAATGGTCGCCTGGCCCGGGCCGGAGGCCACAATGCTCAGCGTGGGCGCTCCGGGTGTCTGCACCACCGCGGCAAAAGCCCAGAACCCGCCGGTGAGCGTGAAGTTGCCCCCGCTCATCACCCCGGCATCGGACTGTCCAATCGTGCCGCTGACCGTGTAAACGCCCCCGGTGCTCGTGCCGCCGCCACCGTCAACCGTGAACCAGTTGATCGCGTATTGGGCGAGGGCGGCGGATGCGGCCACCAGGAGGCTCATCATGCAAATGCAGCTTGCTCGTTTCATGGATTGCCTTTCTTCTCCGCTTGTTTTTCGTTCCGTTTGTCGTCGTTTTCTTCGCCTTCGTCCTGCAGTTGTT
Organism: Verrucomicrobiota bacterium; assembly: GCA_029974925.1. Taxonomy (GTDB): domain Bacteria; phylum Verrucomicrobiota; class Verrucomicrobiia; order Limisphaerales; family UBA8199; genus JARKQH01. The sequence continues at coordinate 9,722 of JARKQH010000391.1, read as the reverse complement.
TCTGCCGTTTCAGCTCGGCTTTCATGGCGTCGGCCTTCTCCTGCGCCCGCCGTTTCAACCCGGGCTGGTCCGCGCCGGCAGCGGCTTTTTCGAACCAGGCGCTCGCCTCGTCAAAGCGCTGGAGGTCGCGGTACCGTTGCGCCAGCTCAAACCGGAGGGCGTCCCTTTCACGACCGGTCGCATGTTGTTCGGCCTCCAGCAGATGAGTGATGACACTCAGGACGTCCCGCTGCCGGTCGGCGAACTGGGCTCTCACGACCGCCTCCCGCACGCGGGGATTTTTGGACTCCTCGAGGTTGGCGGGCAGGTCGTAGGGCAACTTCGCCTCCCGAACAGTGGCGCTGCCCTTGCGCGGCACAACATCCGTGGCCGTGGTGATGGCGCTGGAAGGGTTGTCGTGCGTGCCCTGGTCCAGCACCAGGACTCGGCTGTTGAGCACCCCCGCGTTGATGGCGTTCTGAATGGTCGTGTAGGGTTGCGGAAACGTGCCGTTTTGCGTGCCCGCATAGCCGCCGTCCACGTAAACGGGGCGCTTGGTCAACAACCACGTCTGGTCGCTGGAAGCCTGCGTGCTGGCGCGATCCAACTGGCAGGAAGACATCATCCAGCGGTGGTCGCCATTGTGATAAGACATCAGGTTGGACCAGACCATGTTGACCTGATACTGCTGCGTCGAGTTGAGCAGGGCGTACACCATGCCGTAGGCGTTGGTGGCGATCTGATCGCGCGTCCAGTCCTCGTCGTCGGGCAAGGTGTCCGCGCAGCCATCATTCCCACCGCTTTGGTGCGTGTGGTAGAGGTTCAGGCTGTGCCCGAGCTCGTGCATGACGGTCGTGTCATAAATGGACTGGCAGACGATGATGATGTCGTTGTCCGGCGGAAACTGCGACCGCGCACTACAGCCGGTATTCGCCGTGATATAAACGTTGACCGCATTGTTGCGCCAGGCGTAGCCGGCGGGATTGGCAATCGCGGCGGCACGGATGGCATCCCGGTCATCCGTCGTGGCGTTGTACCACTCCGAATGGCCGGCTACGTCCACGATCTCGACATTGTGCACACGCAGTTCGCTGGTCCAGGCGGCAAGGATTTGGTTGCCGCGCACTACTTGGGCCTCGATTTCCGCGTCGGTGTTCAGTTCGCCCGTTGCCGGGCGGTTGCCCAGGTTGTTGAGAAAGAACTTGAACGAGACTCTCACGGGCACGCCGAACGGCGCTGACGCGGCGAAGAGCGGCGCGCCGGCCGGCAGCGTCAACAAGCCCAGCAACGCGAGGCGGGCCGCCCAAAGGCGCCCGCAACCGGCAGGTGATGATGGCGTTTTCATTGGAAACCTTTCCATGGCAGAGATGACATCGCCGCCGGATCACTGGAGCGAAACCAGCACCAACACCAACCCCTGACCGTGGTCGAGCGCCGTCATGGCTTTGCCAATAATGGCCCCCTGCGCCTGGCCAGGGTCTGTCACTTTCATCGCGTGACCGGGCAGACCGGACGTGGTCAGCAAATCGCCGGGTTGAATGGCTCCGTTGGCGGTATCCGCCAGGCAATAGACGCGCCCCGTCAACGCAACCGGATGCTTTCCATCGGCTTTGGTGCCCGACTGCCCCATCAACATCCCGGGGTTGACCCCGCCCGCGCCGCTGATCACACCCGCCACCGTGCGGTCGTAAGCCCTTGAACTGACGGTCAGTTCGCCGGGGTGACTGGGGTCTATGCAAACCACCATGCCCGGTCGCGGCGCGTTCTCCAGGGCCTGAATGTCAAAATGTTCGGACAAATCGCTGCCGCCGGTGATTTGCAGTTCCTGCGTGGTAATGCGGCCGTTGACACCCGTGGGGCCATCCCCGTCGAGCGTGATGGTCGTCACGCCATTGATGTTCTTCAACCGGATGGCGGCGCCCCCGTCGCCGTCGTCACCGTCCAACTCGATCCGCTCATTCCCCAAGGCGTTCTTGATCGAAATCAATCCGCCATCATTCGCGTAGGCTTCCGCATACAGGTCCACCGCCACGGTGCCATTGGCCTGCCGCAGCGTCAGTTTGCCTCCCAAGGTCGAAGTGTAGGCGCTCAGCAACTCAATGGTCTCCGTGCCGTCGGTGTCGTACACGGAGATCTCACCCCCGCCAGAGGCAGTCTCGCCCGCCAAGGCAACCCGGGTCGAGCCGGCATTGTTCTTGATCTGAACCAGCCCCGCCCCGTTGCCATCGTCGGCTTGCAGGTTGATCGTGTAGCTGCCGTCGTTGGCGAGGGCCTGGATCTGGCCGCCACCACTCGCACCGTAACCATCCAGCCACAACCGCATCCCGTTGTTCGTGTTGTAGAGATACATCTGCGCTCCGCCGCCGACGTCCCCGTAGAGAATCGCCGCGGTCTTGCCTTCCCCTGTGTAAAGATTGATCTGACCACCGCCGCTGTTGCCAAGGCCATCCAACGAAAGCCGGACATTGCCGGTGTCGTTGTAAAAATTCATCAGCCCGCCCCCGCCGCTGTCACCATAAATCCGCGCGCCGAGGCTCCCGTCACCGGCATAGGCGCTGATCTCCCCGCCGGTGGAACTGCCGACGATGTACGCCCGATTGGACCCGTTGGTCGTGTAGAGGTAAAGTCCGCCGTAGGTGGTGCCGTTGAGCAGGGCAACCCGGACAGTCCCATCGCTGCCGATCGTGCGGATGCTGCCGTCGCCGCCGTCCAGCGTAATGGCCGGCACACCGGTCGCCGCCCGGTAAACATCCAATTTGCCGGCGGTCGAGGAATCGCCCAAAGCCAGCAGATCAGCCAGTTGCGCCGAACCAACGGTGTTGTTTGCCAGATCGGCGCCCGTTATGGTGCCGTCGAGAATTTTCGCCGACGTGACCGCGTTGGCCCCCAAATCGGCGGTGGCAATCGTGCCGTCCAGTATCTTGGCGGAAGTCACCGAACCATCCGCCAGCGGCGCCGTGCCGGCATAGAGGGCATAGGGTGAAGGCGTCAGGGGCTGACGCGGACCCAGGGTGGTGAAGCCTCCGCCCCCGTTGGTCCGAACCCCAATCTCCAGCCAGCGCGCGTTTCCGGTAAACACCCCGGCCCCGAAATCCAGCACCACGGTGAACAGACCATTGGTCACAGTCACCGGCGTATGAGTAATGGGGCCTCCCACCAGCGCCCCCCCGGCCACCGCGTCGTAAACCGAAAACTGCAGGTCATAAACCCCTTGGGCGGGCGACCCGCCATCCTGCAAACTGCCTTGGTAGGTGAAGGCTGTGCCCAGGGGCGCGGCCTGACTCAGACTGCCGGCCATCGCCAGCAACGCGAAACAACTGATGCATGTTTTAATCTTCATAGGTTTGATCTTGGTTTGAGGGTGGGGGGAGAAAGCCAAAGGGCATGCTGAACGTGGACGTCCGGCCAAACCCATGCTTCGGGATTATCGCTCGCAGGCGGGGGGCCAGGTCCACAGGATGCCGCCGGCGGGCGGCAGGGGAGACTGAGCGACGCGTAAATTTCTCCCTCGGAATCTTTCCCCCAGGATCCCGTCCGGCGCCGAATGGCGGGCACGCCTTCACCGAATGAGTTGGTTAACTCGGAATTAAGGCTGAACTTATGATTAACATTTCTCACCTGCGTCAGGAAAGCAAGCGGAAAAACCAGGGCAGTGGAACGCTGAACAAGGAAAGGGGACCGTGCTGCCAATCCCGACCGAAAGGCCGCTGCCAAACAGCGGCCACTCACACCGTCACTAAACATCACGCCGCCTCACTCGCCATGGCTGGGGGGGGGGCGCACCCCACGCCGCAAGGGCTGGGAACCCTTCACGGCGCGATGAGTGCCGGCATCCTCTTTACGCGACGCTCACGCACCGGGGAGAGGCCGGCCTTCGCGTGGTTCCCATTAGCCACAGCTTGGTTTGGGTTGAGGGGCGCGGCCGCGCCCCTTCGAACTCGAGGGCGCGGACCGGCGGACGCGGCTTGAGCTTGAGCGGCGATGCTCACAAGCAATCCAGCGGACTTTTGACCCCCCCGGCCCCCAACTCAGCCCGTGAGCGCATCCCCTGGAACTTGATAAAGCGCCGAATCCAATCGCGATGGCACGTCCCCGTCCGGATCGAGTAATGCCGCAACCCCCTGACCTCTCGTATCTGGTCCAGGAGTTTGAGCTTGGGATTGGGGACAAAGAGTTCCCGGCTTACCGGCACCTGCCCCGCGGCCCGGCCAATTCAGGCTTTCGCGCTTGACCTTTTGCCCCAACTTTCACAAGGTATTCACATGATCGGCCGCCCGATACCAATTCCGTGTTCGTCGGCTTATCTGCATAGGCCGAATCCATTCAACCATAGTTAGGCGACATAGAGCGCAGTCCCCACACTCACCATCAACCACGAACACGAAAGGACAAGAGATGGCACACAGCGTTACGTTCACTCTCCCGGAGCGAGACCTCGGCAAGGCCGACGTGGAGTTTCGAGTCAAGTACGACGGTTCAGTTCTCGGCACATTGAAGGTTTCCAAAGGCACGGTGGTTTGGGTACCCAAGGACCATACCTACGGATACAAGATTGGCTGGAGAGATTTCGACACGTTGATGCGGCAGCACGCCACGAAAGAGTCGTGATGGACGATAACACACCGCCGAACAAGGTCACTGGAGCGAACCGCCGCCCCGCTGGACTGTCGAGCGGTTCAGGTAATTTGTTCGTCCCGCTTTGCGGGATTGCAACCGACCGGGCGTTTCCGGCGGCGGTCGCTGAGCTGGGTCGTTAGCCCGTGAACGTCGCGGGCGAATCGAACACGCACAGCAAAACAAACCGCCAGCATGAAAACAAAAATCGGAACAAGGAAAGGAATCGCAGTCGCAATCACGGCACTGGCGTTGGCCAGCGCGAGCTTCGCCCAACTCCAAGACCCGCCCAAACCAGGCACATATTACTCGGCCAAGGATTTCGAGTGGAGTCCGCCCTGGCCGTTCAACCCGCATCCCGAGCTTGATGCGGTAGAGATCGCGCCGGGCATTTTCGTCTTTGACGACACGGCCATTCCCGACACGCTGCAGCAAGCCGAGGCGCGCAAGCGTTGGCAGGAGGCCGCCGCACTCGCCAAGGCCATCGCCGCCGACCCCGTTCTTGCGGCAGCGGCCCGACAGGCAGCGGAGGAGGCCGCGCGTCTGGCAGAGGCCAAATGGCAAGAGAAGAAGGGCGCACTGGCGCCGCAGACGCGGGCACTGATCCCGGTTGGACAGGCTGCCAGTGAGCAGAAGCGGCAAGAAGGCGAAGGGGAATTTGCGGCCTTGCGCGAGCAGGCCGCACACTCGGCTGCCGAGCAGCCCACCAAGGAGCGCGCGTTGGACGAGTTGTCCAAGCGTCTTGGCGCGCCGCGCGAGATTCAGGAGCCGGATGGTCGGAAACTGATTCTGACCGACGAGATTGCCGGCTCGCCCGCCTACTTAAGCAGCCACAACACGGTGGCGGCGGCGGGCATCAGTGCGGATGAGTTGTGGCCGTTGGGCGCGTGGCCCTACTCGGACAGCAACACGGGCCGAAATCTCACCGGCACGAATGTCACGCTCGCCCTGTGGGAGGTGGACGGCGGGGTGCGCACGAACCACATTGAGTTTGGCACGCGGGTCCGGCAGCGGGACAACGCGGCGCTGGACACCACGGGCCACGCTACCCAAGTAGCCGGCACGATGGTAGCGGGTGGCGTCGGCAGCATCTTTGGACAGTTTTACGAAGCGCGCGGCGTATCGTATCAAGCGCGCGTTTTTGCCTACAACGTTCAGGATTTCAAGAGCGAGCGTGAGTCGGCAGCGGCCGGGGATGCCACCAACGCGCCGGTCTTTCTGGGCAATCACTCCTGGGGACTGGCCAACGGTTGGCGGCAGCAGACCATCACCAACCAGTTTGGCGTGGTGGTCACGAACGCTTGGGTTTGGTGGGGGCCGGGGTCGGCAAGCTTTCCGGAAGACCCCAAGTTCGGACTCTACACACAAACCAACGACACCGACACGGGTTGCGTGCAGATTGACCAGTTTCATCAGGCCGAGGCTCTCCGGCACCTGATGGTGTATTCATGTGGCAACGACCGATTGGAGGGGCCAAACAATTCGCCGGGGACATATCATCGCCTGTCGGGCGGCGTGTTTGTCGCCGACACGACCACGCGGGACTGGCAGGACGGCGACCAGGGCGGTTACGATTCCCTCTCCGCTCCCGCCACCGCCAAGAACGTGCTGACGGTAGGGGCGTGCGAGGATGTCTATTGGGTCAGCAACAACTTTGTCATCTTTGGTTTCGGCCCCGGAGCAAACGCCGTCCCAGCCGCATTCAGCGGTGCCGGCCCAACTGACGACGGGCGGCTGAAGCCCGACTTGGTAGCGGTCGGCACACCGAATCTTGCCTTGCGCAACGCACTGGGACAGGTCAGCGGCACGAACATCTTGGGACTGATTTCTCCCACGGCGACGGCCACCAACTTCTACACGGGAACGGCCCGTGGCACGAGCTTCGCCGCGCCCGGGGTTGCAGGTGGGCTGGGATTGGTGTTGCAGCGGCGGGCGCAGTTGTATCCCGGGCTGACCAACGCGGCGGATGCCTGGCTGAATTCCACACTCAAGGCCGTGGCGATTGACACCGTGGATGACGTGGGCACCGAAGGGCCGGACTACTGCATGGGACACGGGATTTTCAACGCCCGGCGTGCCGTGGAACGTGTGGAGCAGGACTTCGCTTGGGGGCGCGGCTCGCTCATCAAGGAGTTCACGCTGTCGCCGACGCAATCCGTGTCGTGGGTGGTCACCGCCAGCGGCACGGAGCCGCTGTCCGTGACGACGGTATGGAGTGACCCGCCGGGGCCGGCGATCACCAACATTACGGCGGCGGACCTGCCCAATCCAATGCTGGTCAACAACCTTGACGTAGTCGTGGAACGGCTCTCGGATAGCACGCTGTTCCGCCCGTGGATACTGAATCCCGATTTGGCGAACAAGACCGCTGCCGCGCGTTCCGCTGCGGCGACGCGCGGCGTGGACAATCGCAACAACGTGGAGCGGATATCCATCGTCGCACCACAAGCCGGCGAGTATCGCGTCACCGTCACTCACTCCGGCGGCTTGGCGGGCAATCCCGCGCCCAGCACACAGAAGGTTTCGGTGGTTTTGGGGGGAGTGACTCCGCCCTCGCCGGTCATCACCGCGTTGGAGAAGTCGCCCAGCACGAATGAGTTCTTGCTAACTTTTGTGGCCGACCCCGGCGCTTACTTCACAATACTGACGTCCACAAATGTAGCCACACCCTTGAGCAGTTGGACCACCGTCGGCTCGGTGCTGGCTGAGGGCGTCACCAACACCGTGCAACTGGCCAGCAGTGCTGAATATCGCTTCTGGGCGTTGCGGCGCGGACCATGAGCACCAGATGCCTCAATTGGATGCTGCTGGCAGTCGGGCTTCTCGGCCCGGCTGCCTCACCGTCACCGGCGCAAGGCACGCTTGTCACCGTCTTGCCCGAACCGATGGTAATACAAAGCGACCTCAACACGCTGCTTTGGCCTATTGACCTCAACGGTGACGGCTTGGAGGATTTCACGTTTGCCGCAAGCCCTGGGTCTGTTTCACTGCGCACCGAGCGAGCGAACCAGGTGGTTTACCGGCCTGACCCTCCGCCAAATCTGGGGGGGCTGGTTGCACGGTTGGAGGACGGATTTGAAATCGGGGCTTCGCTAGAGCCAACTTTGGGGTGGCGCTCAAGCGATTTGCTCGGAGGATATGTTTCACCGGGGGAATGGGCGTTTGCGGCCATTGCGATACATTTGAGCAGCGGCTCATCCAGTGAATGGCCGGGGAGTCCGGGTGCGCGGGGATTCATCGGCATCGGCTTTGAGTTGGACGACGGTTGGCATTACGGCTACTTCGACGTCATCATGGCGGCGGAAGCAGGAGGGATGCTGCTGGGCTGGGCCTACAATTCGCTTCCAAACACGCCGATTTTTGCCAGTCCGGTGCCCGAGCCTTCAACGTGGGCGCTGTTGGTCGGGGGAGGAGTCTTGATGGTATTGCTCAGAAAGAAACGACGTGAAAGGAGGGGCTAACAAGATCACTGGAGCGAACAGCCGCCCCGCTTCGCCGTTCGAGCGACGTGGACTTCGGCGGCGCGCTCTGGTGGTCGAGGGTCACGGGCGTCACCACGGCGGGGCGGCTGTCGCTCAGTTCTGTCGTTACTTGGCGGCGGGCGCTGGCCGCCTCGCTGCTTGGGAATGCCTCCTCGTTCTTCATCGCCGTGATCGGAAATCGCGCACCGTGGATTGTGCATGAGACCGGAGTTCTGGAATGACGCCGAACAAACCGGCTCCACCGAACGCCGGGATCGCACCTCGGTTAGCCCTAATGCGTTTCGGAAAGTTCGCGGGTTGGCGTTCGCCTCCGGGGCAATCTCAGGTTTGGAGTCCCGGCTTCAGCCGGTCGGGTTCCCCCTCTTTGTGTCAGCCAACGTGAGCCGGCTCCAAATGAAGCAGCGGCTTTCGGCAGAAAGCCGCATCCTTCGGCAACCCGGCAGGGTTGCCAGACAGTAGCCGGAGGTCGCGCGGGCCAGGGGGCGCGACCTCCGGGAAACCGTGCGCAAGGACAAAGCACCCCGCCAGGGGTGCCAGAACCGGCACGACGAACCCCAGCGCTCTTGGTTTCGTCAGAACTCTGGCACCCCGGCCGGGGTGCGCCGGCGATCCCGCCCGCGATCCGGTGGTCGTTCCCCCCCCGCCCCGGAACAACCACCGGCCACTTTCTGCCAATCCTCCGGATTGGCAAGCCGCCAGCTTGGAATTTCCGAAAGGCATTACGGTTAGCCCGCATATTTCATACCCGACGCCAGGACCTGGAAGAGCATCTCATTAACACCCACCTCCAGGTGGGTGGTCATGGCGCGCGATCACGTTCCAAGCCCCGTTTATCGTTCCTTCTTTTCCGATGCCGGATAAGCCGACTTCAGACGCTCCCGCTCGGCGGTCGTAATCGGCAACACCGAACCGTGGCGAAACGGATAGGGGAAATGGAAATCCCTGGCCGGCGTGAATTGGCCCGTGCGGAGATCCTGGGTGAGGAACGGCATGTAGCCAAAGGCCCCGGGGCCGATGCGGTCGCTCACATTGTCCAATAGCAGACACCACTCGGGCGGTTGGGCGTTCACCGCCGGCTTGAGCTGAAAACAAATCGGTCCTTCGAAGTTCTTTCCCCGTCCCGCGATGAACTGCGGCATCTCCTGCCACGGTCCCGCGAGCTTCTGGCTGCTCGCCATGCTGACCGACTTGGTTTTGTCGTCCTTGACGAAACGATAATAGGCGTCCCCGGCGCGCACGATATGAATGTCAATGACATGATTCGACTTTTCGAGATACAGGAACGGCTCGCCAAACGACCGAAAATCCTTCGTGCGGGCCGCCCAGATCCGCTGCTTGGAAAAGTTGTCGCGCCCGGTCGTCGAAGCCCAATACACCAGATAATTCCCCTCCTCCTCATCGTAAATCGCCTCCGGCGCCCAGGCGCAACCCGCGTCACGGGGAGCCACCAGCGCCAGGCGCGGTTCCGTCCAATGCACCAGATCGCTCGATTCCCAGACGACGATGGACCGGCTGCCCGCCTGGGCATTCCGTTTCCAATCGCGATTCCGATGCACGCACAGATCGGTGGCGATCAGCCAGACCTTCTGCCCGTCGCGGGACCGCAACAGAAACGAATCGCGCACGCCTTTTTCACCCACAGTGCTC
>JARKQH010000387.1 GCA_029974925.1 Verrucomicrobiota bacterium | reverse complement strand
CGTCTTCGGAGTGTTCCCGGACATGGTGACGCCGGAGATGCGGCGCAAGGCCAAGATGGTCAATTACGGAATCGCTTACGGGATTTCGGCCTTTGGACTGGCGCAGCGGCTGGGCATCCCGCGAAAGGAAGCAACGGACATCATCGAGCAGTACTTCGCGCACTTCGCCGGGATTCGGAAATACATGGATGACACCATCGCGTTTGCGCGGCGGCATGGCTATGTGGAAACGCTGCTGGGCCGGCGACGGTACATCCGGGACATCAATTCATCAAACAACACCGTGCGAAGCGCCGCGGAACGGAACGCGATCAACGCGCCGATCCAGGGCACCGCGGCGGATTTGATCAAGCTGGCCATGGTGCTGATCCATCGGGATTTGGAGAGCGGCGGCTTGAAAACGCGGATGGTGCTGCAGGTTCACGATGAGCTGGTTTTCGATTTGTATGAACCGGAGGAAACAGAGGTGCGGGCGCTGGTGCGGGAGCGGATGACCCATGCCATACCGCTGGATGTGCCGCTGGTGGTGGAGATCGGGGTGGGGGAGAACTGGCTGGCGGCCCACTGTGCGGGCGATGCGGCCACCGGAGAAGAAGCCTCAGGCTGGCGGGGAGGCGGGCGCGTCGGCCGGTTCGTCCGCTTCATCGGGGATCGGGGGGGCGCCGGGGGGCAGCCAGGGGACTTCGTAAACCTGAACCGGAGTGCGGATGCCTTTGACCGTGACGGGAGGCAGTGCGAGGCAGGAGGCGGCCAGGGCGGGGTCATCACGCTGGAGGTGGTCCAGGGTGGTCTGGCTGATGAAAATGCGCGCGCGGCCGGAAAGGGTTTCGAGGCGCTGGGCCAGGTTCACCTCCCGGCCAAAGACCGTATAGTTGCCCTGGCGCACCACGGCCTTGGATTCGGCGCCCATGAGGCCGACGGTGGCCAGGCCGGTGTTGATGCCGGTGCCCAGGCACAAGAGGGGCAGCAGCGGCAGCGGCGGCTGGCCGGCGGCGGCGCGGCTCTGGTTCTGGCGGCGGCGTTCCTGGTTTTCCCGCGCCCGTTGCAGGTTGAGCGCATGCACGGCGCGCTGCGCGTCAATGGCCGCGCGGACGCACTGCAACGCATGCCGCGGGTTGGCGACCGGCGCGCCCCAGAAGGCCATGACACAATCCCCGATGAACTTGTCCAGGGTGCCGTCCTGATTGATGATCGTGTCGGCGACCAGGCCGAGGTAGAGGTTCACGGTTTGGAGCGTGTCGCGGGCCTGCTCGTCGAAAACGGCTTCGGCGGCGGCGCCGGTCAACTGGCGTTCCCGCACCTGCTGTGCGGCGTGTTCCTGGCTGGCGTCGGTCAGCGCGGTGAATCCGCGGACATCGGCAAACAGGACGGTGATTTCGCGGCGGGCGCCGCCCAGGGCGAGGGATTTGGCCTGCAACAACTCCTGGACAATTTTCGGCGAGACGATGGTCGAGAAAATGGACTTGACGCGGCGTTTTTCGGCCTGCTCAAAAACCACCCGCCAGGTGACCAGGCAGACGTGGGTCATGAGCAGGGCGCCCAGGAGCGGCAGCGCCACCGGCAGCCAGTAACGCGACTGAACGTAAAGGATCACGGCCAGGACCGCGTAGCCCAGGGCCGCCAGCAGGATCAGCGTCGCGCCCAGCAGCGCGTGAGCGCGCCAGGTCAGAAAAGCCGCCAGCAGCCCCAGCAAGACGATCAGACCCAGCTCGAGCGGCAGCGAGGCGCGGCGGACAAATCGCCCGGTCAGGATCGAGTTGGCCACATTCCAGTGTTTGCTGACCAGCAGCATGTCGGGCGCCAGGGGGGTCGCTCCCCGGTCGGTGAGGTCGTTGCCCATCGCGCTGGAGCCAAGGACGGCGAGCTTGCCCTGCCAGCGGGCCGGAAGATTGGTTTGGCCCTCGAGGCGTTGACGGTTTTGGCGGAGCAAATCATGGATGGCCTCCTGGGTCAGACGCGGATCATTCGGGGGCAGGCACCAATCAATGTAAAAACAGCCCTCGGCATCCACGGGGATGATTCGTTTGGCGTCTCCCGCGCCGGGCAGGGTGATCCTGCCGTGGGCAAAGTCCAACTCCGCGCGGTCAAGGTCGAGGCCCAGTTCCCGCGCGGCGAGCACAACGCCCATGTGCCAGATGCGTTCCTCGGTAAAGGGTTTCGCTTTGGCGGGCAGGCCCGGCGGCAGCTTGTCTCCGACAAAGTCCGCCAGCTCGAAGTTGCCTTCCTCATCCAGCGGAATGACGATGTCGTCCCCCTGCGTCCGCGGCAGCACGATGCGCCGGGGTTCAACCCGCGCCCGGCGAAGGTCCACCCCGTATTCCGGGTCGGCTTCAACCTGGCGGAACAAGGGGTGCCAGCTTCGGTAGGTGCGGAAGGCGCGGGCGCGGCGGAGGATGCCGTCCGGGTCTTTGTCGGTCGAGATGTCGCCGCGGGCGATGGCGTTGGTGAGGAACAGGGGCGGGGGAATGACTTCGCGGGTGACGGCCAGGATGACATTGCCGGCCAGGAGCATTTGCTGGGCGAAGAACTCATCGGACTCCATGGTCGCGTTTTCGCGCAACTGCACGGGGGCGTGGTCGGGACGCAGTTCGCCAAAAATCACGTCAAAGGCGAGGGCTTTGGCGCCCTGGGCGGCCAGTTCATGAACCAGCCGGCCGTAAACCTGGCGCGGCCAGTAAAGGCCGAACCGGTAGCCGAGCCGGCCGTCCGCAACGGCGCGGATGCTCTCCTCGTTGATGAAGACAAAGCCCAGGTTGGTGGCGACCGGGGAGGGAAAGCGCAGCGCGCAGCGCACGCGCATATCGTAGGTCAGGTGCTCGAGTCGCTGGAAGAAATCCAAGTCGAGGATTCGGGCGAGGCACACCAGCAAGATGACGCCGGCAACGATCAACGCGGGGACGGTCTTGAAGGGTTTGACCTTCACAGGCGGGAACTAAACAAAAAAACCAGAGCAACACAAGGCTGCTCTGGTTTGGGAAACGGTTTGACGATCGGTCAAGGCCGCGGCGGCGGAACGACCGGCGGCGGACCGGGCACCCACCACGGCTTGCCGCGGACGGGCGAGACATAGTGAACCTCGGGGCCCACCTTGTAGCTGGTGGGCATGGCGGCCTGCGCGGGGCCGGTCGGAATGACCGGTTCGATTTCCTTCATCACGGCCTGCGAGATGGGGCTGATCTGGCCGGTGCGGGCGTCATATTGCTGGCCGGCGTTGACCACCTGGGTCACCACGGTGCCATCGGCGCTCACGGTGGCCACGACGACCGAGCCGGTGATCACGCGCACAATGCCGTCAGCGGTGATGTCGTAAAACGTGCCGCGAATCCCCGCCACGCCGTTGGGCAGTTTGATTTCATACTTCGAGGCAGCGGACATCTTCTTCACGTTGCCCATGATGCGGCCGGCCTTGAGGTCAAGCTGCGTGTCGGTCACGACATCGGCGCCGGTCTGCAGCGTCGAAAGCTTGTCAATGCCCAGCACGGTGTTTTCCATGACGCGAACGGTGTTCTGCTCGCTGCGCGGCAGGTAGGTCACCGAAGCGGAGGAGGACGGAGCGGAAGGATTGTAGGCGACCGGACGGGGCATGACGCCTTCGCCATCGCCGAGAACCAAATCCACGTAGGAACCTTTGTCCGTGCTGGTCTGAATCACAGCGCCCGGCCGCAGCACGGCGCCGACCTTCAAGGGCTGCCACGCACCCTTGCCGGTGGTGTATCGGGCGGACCCCTTGATGCGGACAACTTTAGCTGCGCCTTCCATCGCCGATTGGGCGGCCAGCGTGGACACCATCGCCAGCGCAACTCCGCATGCAACCAAGCCGTTGAGTAAGCTTCGCGTTCTTTTCATATTTGCTCCTGGAATCTGAACTGCAGTTTGTTGCATCGTTTAATCGAATTCTAAGCGGGGGTCGTTGGTTGTCAACGGGTAATCCAAAATTTTTTTTAGGCGGCAACCGGGCACAAAAACCCCGCGTCACGCGACTTTTGACCGCATATATCGGGCCAATTCCGGATCAAGGTGACGGATTTCTCAATCTGGCCCCCAACCCGCCTTCGGCGGCCTCCAGCAGCCGGCTGTTGACAATGGCCAGGTAATTCCGCGCGGTGTCATTCTCACGCCACTCCAGCCGCAACGCCCGCTCGAAACAGGCTCGGGCCGCAGCGTAGTTGCCCGTTTCGATGTAATGGAGGCCGAGGTAGTTCATGACGAGGTAACTGTTGGGCTCAAGTTCGAGCGCGCGCTGGAACCGCGCGCGGGCCTCCTCGTGGCGCTTGAGCCAGTCCAGACACCAGCCGGCGCCCAGAAAATTGCGCGCGTCCCACGGGTTGAGCCGGCTGCCGCGGTCGAACCATTCCAAGGCTTCCCGGGCCAAATCCGCGTAGGTCACGCCTTCCAACCCCTCGTAGAACTGGCCCCCTTCCTGGCTCTGGCGGCGCAGGGCTTCGGCGACTTCAAAAGTGGTGTCGTAATTGTGGGGCTCCACCGCAAGGGCGCGCTTCAAGAGCTGGACCTGGTCGGGCGAGAATTTCTCGGCGCGTTCGGCCTGCCGCAACCAGGCGTATTCGGCCCCGCGGCGCCAGCCTTGGAAGGCGAGCCAGACCGCGCCGGTCAGGAGCCCGAGCGTGGCCAGGGTTTTAAGGCCGTACCCCGCGGACACCCAGTAATGGTCGCTGGCAAAGCGCAGGTGGGCGCTCAGCAGGGCCATCAGCGAAATGGTCAAAATGGCATTGGCGGGGATGTGCATGTTGAAATCCACCACTGAATGGGCCAGGATCGCCGCCAGGCCCGCCGCCGCCCCGACCACAAACGCAAATTTGTTGCTCCCCCGGCGGGGACCGATTTCCGCGTTCGAGACCCGGACGCCCCGCCACGTGCGCACCACCCCCCAGCCCAGCAAGCCGAGCGCGGCCGCGACCAGGCCGGCGCCCGCCAGCCCCCAGTCGGCGAGCGTGTTGAGATAGTCGTTGTGGACGCGGTCGGGGCGCATTTGGACTTTGTCGGGGCGGTATTGCCCGAAACGCGCGTCAAAGTGGCCGGGGCCAACGCCCCACCAGGGATGGTCCTGCCACATGCGCCACGCCGGCTGCCACAGGGCGAAGCGCAGGTCGTCCCGGACCTGGGTGTCCGCCGCCACCAACTGCCGGGCGCGGTGCTGGAAGGTGAAATTGCGAGGGACGAGAATGATGAGTCCGGCGGTGAGCAGGACGAGGAAGGCAGCGGCCGGAAGCCGGTAACGCCGCAGCATCGCCAGGACCCCGAACAGCAACACCAGAGACAGACCGGTGGCCAGCCAGGCTCCACGGGAGAGCGTGACCACGATGCCCGCGGTGATGACCAGGGCCGCATACCCCATCAGGACGCGCGTCACGGGTTTGAGCCGGCCGGTCAAGGTGTAAGCCAGGGCCAGGGGCAGCAGCAGCTCGAGAAAACCCCCCAGATGATTCGGGCAGATGTAGGTGCCCGACCCCCGGCCTTGATACGGCTTGAGCAGGTGCCACACCCGGTCCGACCCGGTGGCATACTGATAGACGGCGTAGCCCGCGATGGCCATGGCAAGGAAAACGAGGGTAAACCCGATGAGGGTCGTGGATTCCTGGCGGTGCAGATTATTGAGGATGGCAAAAAACAGGAAGGCGTAGATCAGGACGCGGATGAGTTCCTGGCGCGCGAGGTATTCAATATCGGCGGTCCCATAGCGGGCGATGGCGTAGGCGGCAAACGCCAGCACCGCCCAGCAGAGGGGCGGCCATAAGAGCTTCGGCCGCTCGTTGACCCATAACCGGATCGTCCACAGCAGCAATACGCCCACCGCAAGCCCCTGCAGGATGAGAAACTCCAAAGTGCCAACTGCTCCCATTGCCAGGGGCCCAAACACGAGGATGCCCAGCACCAGCGCCAGGATGCCGCGCTCACACCAGCCATCAATCCGCTCACGATCCATTTGCCCTCCCAACGTAGAAAACTGCCCGGCGAAGGTCACGCGAATTGTCCGGATTCCTTGTGACCAGCAAACGGGGTTGCGGGCCGGGAGTCTGCGCCAGGCGGTCAAACGCCGTGACCAGTTTGTAACCAGTTTGTAACCAGTTGTTCCTTTAGGTTTTGGCGCATGTTTCCTTGACGGTAGATGCGGTTTCGTGCAAAGATAAGGGGAAAGACCAACTCAGACTGAGATGCTTTATGAATAAGAAAATCCCTTCCCTCAAACGCAGCGTGGCGACCCTGCTTTTAGCTGCTTTCGGCGCCAGTTCGGCGTTCGCGGAGTTCGTTTACGTCACCTCGACGCCGTCCAACTGCACTGACGTCGCGTGCGGTGAAATTAACACGGATATCAACTTCAACAGCTTCTGGCCGGTCTATAGTGAAGCCGGTCCGGCCGGGGGCTTCACCACGGCCGTGGCGCTGGCGCCAGGCAAGCCCGCGACCCGGGGAGCGCGTTACTTCAGTTACGCCTTTACCAATTCGACACCCGATTTTGGCGTCACACTCAGCCCGCCTTTGACCGTAATCGGGGGAGTATATCGGATCTATCATGTTTTCAGCTCCGCTGCCGGGAACGTCAGCACCAACGTGGTTTTGGCCGTCACGAACCTGGAGGGGTGCACCCTCTCCTTTACCAATACGGACAAGTTTCAGAGTGCCTACGGCGTCGCCTCCGGGGGCCTGAACGTGTGGCAGTTCCTCGGGTACCTCACCAATAATGCGGACACCGCTTCCCCGCGGATCAACTTCTACTACGAGTCGGGCACGGTGGACGCAGTTGCGCAAAGACGGTTGCTGATTGACACCTTTCTCTTTGTCAGCGAGCCGTGCGCCGAGGTGGCGCCGGTTTCGGTTACGGGCTCCTACACGGTGGCTTCGACGAGTGTGACCGTCGCCGGCATCAATACCAGCGCCACGGCGATCAAGGTTTACCAGTACGCCAACGACACCTGGACATTGGTGGGCCAACGAACCACCTCCATCACCAACGCCACGCTCACGGTTCCGGTAAGCGGGCTGGTGAAGGGCGGTCAACTTGCAGCCACCCAGGTCTTGGGGGGCCAGGAGAGTTGCTTGTGGGGAATCCCGACAGGAGTCATCGTGGGAACCCCCAATCCGCGTATTCGGTTGGCGTTGAGTCTTCGTGAGACGCCCAGTACCGGGCCCGTGGGCGCGCCAGGGATCACGACGCCTGCCAACATTCACTTCCTCGGAGTCACCAACCGGATCAGCAGCGCGCCCGGCACGCCGGGTTATGTGCTCTATCCGAGCAACAATGTATGGCAGACGGTGGTGTTCGACGCCGGGATTCAGAGCGTTGGCAATGCTTCCGGCGCGACCGGAACGGCCGTGGCAGGCTCCGGCTATTTCGCCGGGAACACCGTGTCGGTTCAGGTGTATGCCTACCGCACCGTTTCAGGAGGAACCGTGATTTATTCGAGCGTGCCCGCACAGTCAGCCGTGGTCACCAGCAACGACAGCTTCACCGTCAACTGGTCCTGGAACAGCGTGGCCGGCGCGGAGGGCTATCGGTTGTTACGGAACCTCAACGATGTCGGCTACCTGGAATACGTGGATGTGCCGGGTGCCACGACCTTCAGTGATGCGAACAGCGCGTGGAGTTTCGGCAGTACCGTGACGCCCACGCGGGTGCAGACCGGACCGTCCGTGAAATGGAACTCTGCCAGCGGCGATCCTGATCCGGTGGGGACCATGTACGGTTTGCGCAGCAACTGGTACACCATTGACGCGATTGCCATCGCCATTGACGACCTGACTTCAAGCGGGCCGCACGACCTGTATATTGACACGATTCAGAACGGCTCGACTGTGTTCTACAACATGGAGCCGGCGCCAGCGGGCACGGCGGACTACGCGCTGCGGGCTCCGAGCTTCTCGGGAACCACCAGCGGAAACCTGGCCGGAGCGCCAAATTCGTCGGTGGTGGTGAACAACGCCGCCTACGAAGGCACGAAGGCCATGCGGGTGCAGTGGGCTTGGAATTCCACGGTAAACACGCGATGGCTGCGGCTGACTACTTCGGGAGTCGGTAATCCGCAAGTGAACGTGAATGATCCCATTATCATTCGGGTCCTTTACATCCCCGACGGGGGCACGATGCCGCCGCCGCCGCCGGCGCCGACCCTGGCGGCCAACGTGATCAACGGTCAAACGGTTCTGAACTGGGTCGGCGGCCATCGGTTGCAGACTGCCGTGAACGTCACGGGAGCCTATACCAATGTTCCTCAGGTGCGGAGTCCGAACGTTTATACCAACGTGACTCTGGGCGCATTCCTTGCGCCGTGGACCAACACCTTTACCGAACCGACACGCTTCTTCCGTCTGGTGGATTGATCTCCGGCGGCTGACGGCTTGCACGACCGGGTCTTCGGGCCCGGTCTTTTTTTTCTGGGAAATGGCAACTTCAGCCCAGTGATCCGGCCGCCCCGAGTTCCGCTTTCTTCGGGACCGATCACCTCGCCAACGGGACCCCGATCGGTTCCGGCGGAGCGCC
>JARKQH010000377.1 GCA_029974925.1 Verrucomicrobiota bacterium | reverse complement strand
GCCGCAGCCCCCGCCCTCAGCTCGACGGCCCCCCGGTCACCAGCCCCCTCATCGCCGCCTTGATCTCCGCCTTGCGCTGCTGCCACGCCCGCAACCGCCCCGCCGCCTCCGCTCGCAACCCCACCCGCTCCCACGCGTCCTGCCGCCGCCGCACCTCCGCCGCCCGCTCCGCCCGCCCCTCCCGCTCCAGCCGCGCAATCAGCTCCGCCTCCTCCGCCCGCAACCGCCGCTCATAGTTCCCCGCCCCCTCCACAATCGCCCGAATCTCCCCCTCCACGTCCGCCAGCATCGCCTCATACTCCCGCCGATACAATCCCCGCCGCACCGGCTCGAACCGTAACCCGCCACCTGCCTCCGCCTCCGCCGCCGCTGCCGTCCCCGCCGGTGTCGAACCCTCCGACCGCCCGGACCCCTGGCTCCCGCCCGCACCTGCCCCCGCCTGCCCCTCGCCCTTGGGCGCCACCTCCAGCCACCCAATGGCCGGACTGGCCAACAACGGCAGCGCCAGCTCGAACACCGCCGCCGGCAGCCCGCTGACCCACGCCAAATCCTCCGCCGTCAACGGCTTCCCCCGCCGCATCAACCACCCCCGTTCCCCGTGCGCTCCTCCCCTGGCCACCTGCAAAATCACCCCCCAAGCCGCCAGCACCTCGCACGCCCGCGGATGCGCCGCCACCCGCCGATAGCTCAGCTCGTCCAACGGGCCGCGCCATCGCACCCAGCGCAATTCCTTCAGCTTGCGTGTCTCGTTGGTCTCATACTCCTCGTCCCAGTTGGCCACGCGGTAAACCGGAACGTCCACCGGGGCGGTCGCCCCGCCGTTTGAGGTGATGTTGCTCTCATTCATAGCTTTTTACCCTATATAGTTGGACAAACCCTGTCCGAGCTCGGACAACTCCGGTCCAACTTTGAACTTTTTTTCGGGGGGGAGGGCTGGCCCGTAGAACACGCAGAACACGCGGAAGGTTCCTGGCGAGCTTTGGGTCCTTGGCGTGAGGCCGACTGCCGGGCGGTGAATCCCAACTAAAGCGCGCAACGGCACAAAGACAGGGACAAGATTCCGAGAGCGCACAACTGCGCAACCTAGAGACGGACTGCTGACCTCCTCACGCTGCACCTTCGCACCTTCTTACTTTCCTACTTTCTCCCCCCCCTCCCCTCGCCCCCCAGTCAGTCGTCCCTTCAGGACTTCTGCAATCTCCAAACCCCTGACTCAACGTTGAAACGGATAGTGTCGGAAAAGTTCTGCAAAATGAAGCGGGTCATGGTAAGCCACTGGGAAGAAAAAAGAACCCAGTAAAGAAAGGCTAAGAACCATGACCCGAAAGCAGATTCTTATCGCTTCAGTCGCTCCGAAAGGTCCTGGAGTTGTCCGTGGTCATGCCTTTGTTTCCCGCAGATGGGTGATCAGCCTCACGATTTCGCGGTAGCATTTGTCGAAAGAATCCGCGCGGCGGGCGGCGTTCATGTCGAACTTCTTGGTCAGCTCAGGCTGATCCAAGGCCTCGGAGTAGCTGAAACCGCGCGGCATCCGATCCGTCAGCCATTCTTTGGCGCCCCGGATGCCTTCCGGATCGGCGGGGCCGACGAGGTCTGGAGGCAAGCGGCGTTGGTCGCGCAAAGACTCCGCTGCCGCCAGAAACCATGCCTCATATTCGCGCTTGGCGAGAACCACGGAAATGGGAAGATCGGAACGCGCCTGGACGGCACGGTCGAGCAGCGCCGGGCCAAATTCCGCCGGGCAGGCGTCGTCACAATCCAGCAACACCAGGATTCCGCCCTGGCCCGCATTCTTGCGGGCGGCCAGTTCGATGGCGCGTTCGATTTCACCTTGTTTGACCAGCCTCGAAGCAGGCACGAGGATGACAGGGTGAACGAGGGGCACCAAACCGGGGTCAAGCGTCCGGGCAATGCGCCGGACAAGAATGGGAACGGCTTCACATTCCCCATGCCCCTCGACGATGGACGCGATGCGCAGCATGTCAGGCCGGGCCTTTTCCGAAAAGTTCCAATTGGACTGTCGGCGTGTTCCCGACTTCATGCTCATCGGGAATCAACTGGCTGAGCCGAAGCAATTCACCCGCCGTGTAAAGTTGGTCTTGGATCGCGGCGCGGCCGGCGGCATCCACCGGGCCAATAAGGGTGTCGCCGTTGCGATTGGTCACGGCCAGGAGATTCTGATCGGAGATGGATTTGTCGTCGAGCAGGTCAGGACTGTGGCTGGTGACCAGAACCTGGGTATGATGGGAGGCGGCCTTCAATCCATCACGCAGCACCCCGGCGGCGCCGGGATGCAAGGCCACTTCCGGTTCTTCGATGCCAACGAGGGGGACTCGCTTCAAGGCACCGCCGTTGAAAGATTGGAAGAGCGCGGTCAGGACCCCCAGGGCGCGCAGCGTGCCATCAGACATGTTCTCCGCCAGAAAACGCCAGGGGGTCTTGTTCTCCCCCACCTTTTGGCGGAACTCCAAGGTCTCCTTCTTGCCGACATGACGGGTGGACACATCCACCACGCCGGGAACTACTTTGGACAGCAATTCGACCACCTTCGCTTTGGCCTCAGGGCTCTGGGAACTGATGAGATTCAGCACGCTGGCCAGATTGCGACCATCGCGCAACAGCACCTGGCCGGCATCCGGCGGTTGCAGGTCCCGAATCTCGTCAGGATTCAGGTTGTAAAAACCGAACCGGGTAAGGCAGTCGTACAGGGGACGGAACTCGGGCACGCTGGAGGCGGCCACCAGGAAAAGCCGGTCATCCGTGGCCGGAGGGAGCAATTTGGGGTTGGAATCTTTGACCTGGCCGGATTCGACTACATAAAACTGGTCGTCGGGCAGCCCATAGATGCGGCATTCCTCGCGCTGAACCTCGAATCCCCCCCTGGGTTTGGCGCCGATCTGGAAGGCGTAATGGCCCGTGGTCGAATTCGGCAGAATGAAATCGAGCCGGATGCCGAAGTGAGTCGGATGGCCGGACGAGCGGCGGCGGACCTCATTGATGCCGCCCCGGTCGCGGAGCGCGTGATCGAGTGAGGTATTGAGCGACTCGCTGACGAACCGGAGAGCGTCCATGAAATTACTTTTGCCTGAACCATTCGGGCCAACCAGAAAAACCAGTGAGCGCAACGGGACCGAGCAGGCAGCGATGCTTTTGTAGTTCTTGAGCACAACGCGCGATATCAAGACCGCATCATTCATGGCTTGGGTTATACCACCCGCAAACCACGTTGAATAGACAGGAAATCGTTCGGACAGTGCCAGACAGATCATTCAACGCGGCACAACCCGCTCGCGGCATTTCTCCTTCCGAAAAGTTGGGAGCCGTCATCCGTGCCTTCTCCTGGTCCGGACTCTTGTCACTCCACCGCCGATATCGCCAGCGGGGGTTGTGAATGACGGTGAGGCTGGCGGGCTAGCGCTGGCGGCTGCGGCCCAGAGCGATGGCGCCGTCGAGCGTGGGCACGGCTTCCCAGCCTTAGGCGCGCCGCCGCCTCCCGGCTGCGCGGGTTGACAATGATCACCTGGCCGCAGTGCGCCATGCCATTCGCGCCCCAGCCCCACCTCAAAACGGGATGGAAGCCATCACCCGCGGAGTGCTCAGTAAAGGTGCGCACTCAAAAAAAGCGATTGCTTATCAGTACCCCATCGGCGGCTCGCAGAGGACTGCGAGCGCCACCTTAATAGCGGCGCGGCAGCGCCGTCCCTCATCCTTGGGTGGGGGGGAGGAGGGCCTCGTCCTCCCGGGCTGCCGGAACGCCCGGCCCGTTCCTTCCCCTCCCTCTATTCTCTTCTCTTCTATTCTCTCTAAGGGGAAAATTTCCCGACGCGCCGGGAGAATCTCCCGGAACACCGGGAGATTCTCCCGGAGGGGCGGGAGGGGGTCGCCCGGAACACCGGGAGATGGCGGGAGACGGCGGGACCAACAAGGAACCGGACGGCGATGAAGTGGGGCGGACGTGGATTCCAGGATTCGGCGTCCGAAGCGCGCTGGCGGAGCCACGAGTTGCCTGCGTCGGGAGCAGCGAAGTGCCGACATCCTCTAAAACTTCCCGGTTTACAAATGAGGTGGACTGTTGTTTTCTTTGGGCCAGTGAAACCGGAAAACCCAATCCGGGGCGGCATGCCCTCATGCTCAGACCAAAGGTTGACGACATTATGACCACTCCCTGCTCTCATACGGTGTGCGGCTGTTCGTGCTGCGCGGTTCCCCCTGCTCACCCTGTTTCGTCCGCGGGTTTAACGCGGCGGCATTTTCTGGCCCGTATCGGCGCGGCGACCGCGGCGGGGGTCGCGTTGCCGGCGTGGAGTGCGCTGGGGGCGGACCAGACCGCCCTGGCGCTGCCGCATCGTCCGCCGCTGCCGGCGCAAGCGCTGCGGGTTCAGCCGGTGTTGACGTATCAACTGCCGCGGCGGCACGAGGGGACCAGTTGGCGGGGCTGGGGCGCCATCCAGACCGAAGCGCACGTGGAGGAGGAGAAGAAGCGGATCACGGCCGAACTGAGCCGGGTGGCGCGACAGTGCGGGGTGGCGGTGGATATCCTGCCGTTGGCCACGGCGCAAAATCCGGCGCAAGGCGAGGCGCTGAGCAAAGGGCCACACGATGTGATGCTGGTGTATGCGGCCAGCGGGGATGGGAGGATTCTCGAGGCCCTGGTGCGGCCGGAGAAATGGAATTTGATGTTCCTGCGGCACGATTCGGGGCCGGTCTATCTGTGGTATGAGATTGTGCATCCGCGATTTTTGCGCAAGACGGTGGACCCGTATGGGCAGCCCGGCATGGATGTGAATGACGTGGTGGTGGACCGGCTGGAGGAACTGGCCTGGCGGTTCCGCGCCTTGCACGGGCTCAAGAACACGCTGGGGAAGCGGATGGTGGCCATTGGCGGCGCGGGCGGATGGGGCGAAGGCGGGCGCAAAGCGCCGGAGATCGCCCGGACGGTGTGGAGGATGGATTTGGTGGACTGTCCGTACACGGAACTGGAGCCGCGGTTGAAGGCGGCGTATCAGAATGCCGACCTGGTGAAGCGGTGCGAGGCGGCGGCGCGCCGGTATCTGCGCGGGCCGCGCACGTCGCTGCACACCGCCCCGGAATTTGTGAACAAGGCCTTCGTGCTCAACGAGGTGATGAAGGACCTGATGGCGGAGGCGAAAACGGATGCGATCACCGTGCACCATTGCATGGGCACCATCATGCGGGTGTCGCAAACGACGGCGTGCCTGCCGTTAAGCCTGCTCAACGACGAAGGGTACCTGGCGTTTTGCGAGTCGGATTTTGTGGTCATTCCCTCCGGCGTGCTGCTGCACTATATTTCCGGCCTGCCGGTGTTCCTGAACGATCCGACCACCCCCCATGACGACCTGGTCACCCTGGCGCATTGCACCGCGCCGCGAAAGATGGACGGGCGGAAGGCGGAGCGGGCGCGGATTCTCACCCATTTCGAGTCGGATTACGGGGCGGCGCCCAAGGTGGAGATGAAGATCGGGCAGGTCTGCACCAACCTGGTGCCGGACTTCGAGTGCCGCGAATGGGTTGGGTTTGAAGGCAAAATTGTCGGCAACCCCTTCCTGGATATCTGCCGCTCGCAGATTGAAATGCAAATTCTCGGCGACCGCGCCGCGCTGCTGCAGCAAATGAAGGGGTTCCACTGGATGATGTCCTACGGCAACTTCCTCCGCGAAACCGGCTACGCGCTGAACAAAGTGGGCGTCCGGTTGCTGGACGTCAGCCGGAAGGAGGGCAAAGCATAGGGGACCGGACCATCTGTCCGGGATGACGGGGGCGGGTCGGGGAAGTCAAAACATGCCCGGGGGAGTCATGCCTGTGTCCGCAGGTGGGCGCGAGCGCATCCTCCGCCCGCCCGCGCGCACCCGGCGCGCCCAGGTTGACACGAACCGGAAATCCTCGAAACTGTCAGGATGAGCGTGTTTTTGAATTGCAGGCGCCTGGTTGTTGGCGTGGTGGTGCTCTGGAGCGCGGCGGGGTTGAGCGCGAACGAGGCCTTTGACCCGCCGGCGCTTTACCTGACCTGGCAGCGGGACCCGACCTCGACCATGACGGTGCACTGGCACACGGTCGAGGAAGCGAAGCCGGAGTTGTTCGTGCGCCCGAGGGGAAGCGCGGAGAAATGGCGGGCGGTATCGGGGAAAAGCCAGGCGCTGCCCGGGTCGGAGCGAACCGTGCACACCGCCGAGATCAGCGGGCTGCAACCCCGGACGGATTACGAATTCTGTTTTTGGCCCGGGGAAAAGGCGTTTTATTTCCGGACCGCTCCGCGGGATTTGAGCCAGCCGCTGCGGTTTGTGACGGGCGGGGACGTCTATCACGAACGCGGATGGATGGACACGATGAACGCGCTGGCGGGGAAACTCGACCCGGCCTTTGTGGTGATTGGCGGAGACCTGGCCTATTCCTGCGAGAAGGCCTCAAAGCCGGAGAACATGGAGCGCTGGGACCACTATTTTGAATCCTGGAAGAAGCACGCCCGGACGGCTGACGGGCGGTTGGTGCCCCTGGTCGTGACGATTGGCAACCACGAGGTGCCCGGCGCGTATAACCAGCCGCCGGAACGGGCGGCGGTTTATTACACCTTGTTCTCGATGCCCGGCCCCCGGGGCTACAACGTGCTGGATTTCGGCAATTACCTCTCGCTGTTCCTGCTGGACTCGGGGATTACGCATCCGGTCGAGGGGGCGCAGACCGATTGGCTCCGGTCGGCGCTGGCGCAGCGACGGCAGGCGCCGCACCTGGTTCCGGTCTATCACATCCCGGCCTACCCGTGTGTTCGTTCGGATCAAGAGGGGGAGAGCGCCGTGATCACGCAATTGATTCGAAAACACTGGTGCCCGCTATTTGACGAGTTCGGGGTGAAAGTCGCTTTCGAGAATCACGATCACGCCTTCAAGCGGACTCGCCCGATTCGCGGCAACAAGCCGGACCCCAACGGGGTGGTTTACCTCGGGGACGGGGCGTGGGGAGTGAATTTGCGCAAGCCGGACAGGGCCCACGCGCGCTGGTATCTTCAGCGGGCGGCTTCGATCCGGCATTTGTATCTGGTGACGCTGTCCCCCGAAGCGCGCCAGATTCTGGCCTTTGACGAGCAGGGCCGGGTGTTTGACGAGGTGTATCAGCGGGTGACAGCGGCGGATTCCGCGGCCGAACCGAGGGCCGAAACGCCCGCTGGAAGCTAAACCGCCGGGCGGGCATCCGGGGGTTTGACGCGCGGATGCAGGCGGCAGGTCAAGGCGGCGGATTCGCACTCAGACAAAAACCTCACCCCGAGGACCCGCCGTCGAGCGACGGGTTCCAACTCCGAAACCGAATGCGCGGCGGGCGCCGGGCTAGGCGGCGACGCGGTCGAGGGTGGCCTTGAGGTCGCGTTTGCTGCGCAGGCCGCGGATTTGCTCGACGACCTGGCCATTCTGGAACAGGAGGAGCGTCGGGATGGCGGAGATGCCGAACTGGCTGGCAAGCTGTTGATTCTGCTCGACGTCCACTTTGGCAATTTTCACGCGCCCGGCGTATTCGTCCGCCAATTCATCAAGGATCGGGGACAGCGCTTTACAGGGGCCGCACCATTCCGCCCAGAAATCCACGAGGATCGGCGTGGAGGACTGCAGCACCTCAGGCCCGAAGTTGTTCTGGGTCAACGTGACAATGTTTGGCGAACTCATAAATCAAAAACAGGCGGCACTCGGCCGCGGTTCAAGGGGCTGTCCAAGGGTCCGCAAAGGCGCCAGGGGCGCGTCAGTGCGGGAGAATCCAGATCAGGTATGCGCTGGAGAACACGGCGGCCACACCGACGACGGCGGCGGCAATGGCCAGCGCGGTGTCCAAGGTGCTGACCGTCGGCGCGGCGGCCACGGGGGCCGGGGCGGCGCGGGGCGCCGGGGCGGCCGGGGTGGCGCGCGAC
>JARKQH010000333.1 GCA_029974925.1 Verrucomicrobiota bacterium | reverse complement strand
ACGAGGTCGCCAGGAGCAATGGGGTCGTCGAGCAGATCATCCGCCCGACCGGGCTGATCGACCCCGAGGTCATCGTCAAGCCGTCCAAGGGCCAGATCGACGATCTGCTGGGCGAGATCCGAATACGCGCCGAACGCGATGAGCGGGTGCTGGTCACCACGCTGACCAAGAAGATGGCCGAGGACCTGACCTGGTTTCATTTGGGAATCGCAAAGCGCCAGCACCGATATTGGTTCCAACGGATCGGATTACCTCCTGGACATCAATGGTGTCTCGGTATCCCGCGACGGCCGGTATCTCGCCGGCCTCACCTATGGCGCCAACAACCTGATCATCGTTCCGTTGACCAATGGGATTCCCGATCTGTCGCAGCGGTTCAACCTGGCCATCGGCGGTGCTGCCGCGGGTCGTGACGTCGCCTGGGACCCGGCCAACAACATCTTCATCGCCAGCTCGGGGTTGGGGCAGGTCCGCTACTACAGTCTGGGCGTGACGGCGACCACGATCACGACTTCGGACGGCCAGTTCCTCATCTCCTCACCGGCCACGACGGTGTCCATCAGCAACGCGGTGGCCACGGCTTACGAGCAGGGCAACGCGAGTGCCTCCTTTGCCTTGATCCGGGCCAGCGACGGCGAGGATTATTCCCAGCCCCTGACAGTGAACCTCACCATCGCCGGGACTGCGACCCGCGCGGCCAACCTGGCTTCGGGGGACTATGCCTTCCGGACCAACGGCGTGGTTGTGAGTGGCAACTCGATTGTGATTCCGGCGGGGACCAACCTGGTGTTTGTGGAGACTTATCCCACCAATGACCTGGTGATCGAGCCGACCGAAACCGTCACCATCAACCTGGCGGCGGGCGGGAATTACAGCATCAATCCCGCCGCCCGCAACATCACCCAGGTGGTGGTGGACAACGAGCCATCCCAAATCCTGGCCACCGCCGCCTCGGCCAGCATGTACGAGCGGCTGACGAACGATTACGTGCGGGTGACGGTGACTCGCTGGGGCGACACCAACACCTCCTTGGTGATTGACACCACCAACTTCACCTTTGCCGGCACGGCGACACTCGGCGCGGATTATTACGTCACCAACTTCTGGCCCTACATGCCGGCCACCCTGGACCCGGGCCAGGTGACCACCAACATCTACCTCTTGTTCCCGATTGATGACAACGTGCTGGAAGGCAACGAGAGCATCATCATCGGCACCGCCGCCGGCGACGGCTTCACCGCCGCCACCAATCTCGTCACCGCCACGTTGGTGGATGATGAGAACGCGGCGGAAACCGTGCTCTGGTCGGACAACTTCAACGTGGACACCTCGGCCAGTTGGGACGTGTTCTTTGCCACCACCAACAATGCGCCCGAGGATTACACGGTCAATTTCGCCTACGACTATTACGCGTCCCAAGGCATTCCGCCCGCGCCGCGCTCCAGCGCGGACACCCTGGGCGTGAGGCTGGCCGTCAACAAGAACGACGACATCGCCGCGGCCGCGGCCCTGAACTTGTATCCGAAAGGCAAGAGTTTCAGCGGCAACTTCGCGCTGCGATTTGACATGTTCCTGATTGTGAACAGCATTTCCGGCACGACGGAATACGCGTTGTTTGGCATCAACCACTCCGGCACCAAGACCAACTGGTTCCGCAACTCGGCCGGCGGGGTGCCGGCGGGCTGGCTGTTTGACGGCCTGTTCTACGGGGTGGAAACCGACGCCGCGGCGCTGGGGGACTATGTGCTCTACAGCTCGCCGACGACGGCCGGCAACAATCCGACGGCGCTGACCCCGGGGCGCAACGCGTCCACGCTGACGGGCGTGTTCAAAGCGCCGCCGTTTGCCTACGCGGGGGCGCCGGCCAATCCGCCGTTCAGCTTCACCCCGAGCTGGGTGGACGTGGAGATCAGCCAGATCAACAACGCGGTCACGCTGAAGATTGATAACACGGTGATTTTCACCTACACCAACACGACACCTTACACGAGCGGCAACATCATGCTCGGCATGAATGACGGCTATGACTCCATCGGCAATGGCGGCGCCGGGGCCGGCGAGTGCGCCGTCATCTATGACAACGTGCGCGTGGTGAGCCTCTCGGGCATCAAGGTCAATAACGTGCAGCGGTCGGGTAACAACACCACGATCCAGTTCTCCTTTGACCTGAACGACTCGGCGTCCAACTTCCGGGTGCAAAGCGCCTCGGTCGTCGGCGGGCCGTATGCCGACGCCACGGCCACCATCACGCAGACCGGTCCGAACAGTTACCAGGCGGTGGTCTCCTCGACGGCCGCCGTTCAGTTCTACCGGATTCGTCACCTGTAGGCGAAAGCGGTTGTGTCTCCGGGAGGCATCCGCCCCTTTCGGCGGATGCCTCCTCTTGGTTTCCATGGGCTTGTGACCCTGCCCCCCGCCCCGGCGGGACCGCCGTGTCTGGATTTCGAAGTTTGGCACCGGCGCCAGAGGAGGCTATATTATTCACGTCCGGGGCTGAAACGCGGCAATTGGCTTGACGGGGCGAAAATGAGACTGAAACTTTTGAGTTTTATGAAACAGAGTTATCCCAGAGGCAAGGCGCCCCGGTTCGGTGGCTTTACGCTGATCGAGCTGCTGGTGGTCATTGCCATCATCGCCATTCTGGCTTCGATGCTTCTGCCCGCATTGTCGCGCGCCAAAACCAAGGCCGAGGGCATCAGTTGCCTCAACAATCTGAAACAGTTGCAGCTCGCCCACCACATCTATACGACCGATAACGGGGGGCGTCTCGTCCTCAATGCTGGCGCGTTCACGATCAATACCAACAGTTGGGTCACGGGGTGGCTGACGTGGGGCGCGGGGGTGCCCGCCGGCGCCAACACCAACACCGAGTATCTGCTCAACGGGGCCTTGGGCCCCTACACCGGCAAGACGCTGGGCATTTACAAATGCCCGGCCGACAAGGTGCCCACCCAGATCGGTCCCCGCGTGCGCAGCATCTCGATGAGCGGGTTTGTCGGGGGCACCACCATGCGCGATGTTTACGGCTATTCCAATTACCGGATCTTTTTGAAGGAGAGCGATTTCAACCGGCCGGCCATGACGTTCGTCTTCCTGGACGAGCATCCCGACAGCATCAATGACGGCCTGTTCGGCATGCACATGCCTCCGGTCCTGGCCTGGCCGCGAACGGCCACCACGTGGGACGATGTGCCCGCCTCCTACCATAACGGGGCGGGAGGTCTCTCCTTCGCGGACGGCCATGCCGAAATCAAGAAGTGGTTTGATGCCAACACCAAGGTGCCCATTCTGAAGCAGAATCCCTCCGTCGGGACCGGAAAAGTCTCGGCTCGGGACCAGCCTTGGATGGCCGAGCGGGCCAGTTCACCGCTTTGATTCACGCTTCCGCGCTGGCCCTGATTTCACGAGGGCTTCATCCCAAGCCGGGAGGCATTTGCCTTTCCCCGCATGGCCGCCAGGTGCCGGTTGACAATCAGGCTCTGGAGGGAGCGGGCGCTGTTTAGGAGTGGAACGGCCGGCCTGTTCAAGGGTCGGCAACTGCTCGTTTGGGGAACCGCGGTGCTGCGCTCGCGGGTCAAGGGGTTGCGCGCAGGCGCTGCTGACGTGCGTTGCTCGAACCGACGAAGAATCCGCGACCTGCGGCCGGACGCCGCCAAGCCATATTTCTTTTCGTCGCTCAACACGTCCAACTCGGCGAGGCTGGCGAACGGATTTCCGTTTACTTCCGACCGGATGACCAGTTTCAAGTAGCGCGCTGTGACCGGTTGTTGAAATTTCACCTGCTGAGGCTGGTCGGTATTCTGCCATTGGGCTTTAGCCAGCGCCCCGGACCACGCCTTGGGATCGTTGCCGGCGTACACTTCGCACTCGGCAATGCGGCCATTCGCCATGTCCTGCCGCGGCAGGCAGATGATCCCCGCAAACGATTGTTCCGAGCCGAGATCAATCACCAAATGGTGCGGCATGGGGTCATTGCGCGGCTGCCAGCGGGTGTGCCAGAACGTGTTGGGGTCGCCATCCACGGCGTTGGCGGCCACGTTGCCGTTGGCGGTGTCCTCGCTGCTCACGTCAATGACCCGGGCGCCAAGCGTGGCCAGGCGCGAAGGAAACCCGGCCTGCAGCAGAGCGACGAGTTCGGCCGCCGCGATGGTTGCCTTGGGGGCAAAACGGGGGCTCGCCATGTATTCAAGCAGGCTTGCGCGCAACTGCCGCGCCGCCGGCCGTTTCCCGAGGTCGTGTCGCAGGTCCGCCGAGCAAACCAGCAGTCTGCCGGCGCCCACCCGGCACTCGAACAGCAAACCCAGCTTGCGGTTGGTGTTCCAGTCGTCTATCACCTGTATGATCGGTCGCAGCTCGCGCGGAAGCGAGTCCATGACCATACCCCGCGCTCCCGAAACCACTTCGTCCCACTGCCAATCCTGAAAACCTTCGGTCGGGAACCGGGCCAGGGCGGGATGTTTCGGGTCGCAGAGCAAACCGAGCGTTTGCCGTCCCTGGGTGTTGAACATGTAACGATTCCAGAAGATCGGGGTAAAGCCCAGCCGGGGATGTTGAAACGATAATCCTCGCGGGACCAGCAGCACGCTGCCGCCCCTCTCCAGCCGCTCGAGCGTCCGGCCATCCAACTGTTCTGTCACCAACACCTTCTCCGGGGAAATGGCCGGTTGCGGCGCTTCGGCCGGATAGACCCACAGGTTCCAGTCATTTTCAACCCGCGTGCCGCGCAAGCCCACGACCAGCCGGCAGGCCTTCGGCGCCGGCAGCCCGGCCAGAGGGGCCTCGACAACCCCAAGTTTCGTGCCAGCCCCCAGCGGCAATGTGCGGCGCGGCAACTCACCCTGCGCGTACACTTTGCCGTCGGCCCCGACCAGCTTCCACTGCGGGACCACGTCCTCGAGGGGCTTGGGCCCGAAGTGGGCCAGTTCCACCTCGGCCTTCAGAGTCTCGTCGGTGGTCCAGACCCGCTTCAGCAGCCGAGCCAGCGGGACGGTGTGATTGCAGAACCGCCGGAATTCGGCCGCGCTGATGTAACCTTTGGAATCCCAGAAGGCATCGAGCACGCCGACCAGCGCGGTGCCCTGGCCGGGGAAGTCATGCAGGTCAAGGAGCTGGAACCCGCCAATCCCCGGCGTGCGCAGGGCGGCCTCGATTTCCTCCTTGTAACAGAGCGCCTGCAACCGGCCCGAGGCATGGAGGAACGCGCGCCACTGGTCCAGCATTCCCTGTTCCCTCAGGGAATCGCGAAAGATCTCGAAGTTCCTCGGCTTGAGGTGTCCGGTGTATTTCCGGATTTCGTCGAAATTCGGGTAAACGCACCACTGGCCCATCTCGTGCACGATCACCGGGACGTCGAGCGCCTGCACGTCTTTGAAGTAATCCTTGCCCAGCCAGCCGTGCGGACCGCGGCAGGGATAATATACGTGATATTGATTTTCCGGCAGTTGCGGGTAAGCCGAGCCGCTGGTCACCAGGAATCGTCCATCCCGCTGTTTCCAGTGGTTGACCCAGTGCGCCAAGAATTCCTCCCGGTTCCTGCCGTGCGGCTCATTGCCGTGCGTGAACAGCACGAACGACGGATGATTCCCATACGCCCGCACCACGCGCTCGCTTTCCGCGTAAATCCACTCCCCGACGGCCGCGGTCTCGCCCGGGTTCGTCCAGACTCCGCATTCGACCTGAAAATAAAACCCGAGCTCGTCCGCGGCGACAAATGCCGCTTCCGGCGGGCACCACGAATGGAATCGAATATGATTCAGGCCGTGTGCCTTGCAGATGCGGATAATTCGTTTCCACGAGGCCACATCCGTTGGCGGATAACCGGTCCGGGGGAAAATGCAGCATTCCAGCGTGCCGCGGAGGAAGACCGGCCGGTTATTCAACAGGAACTGGCGGCCCTGCGCCTTGATCTCGCGCAAGCCAAAGCGAACCGTGCGATGGTCCTCCGCTCCCGGCCCCTGAAGCCGAATCTCCAGTGTCTGCAGCACAGGATTGAACTCGTCCCAGACGCGCGCCGTCTCGCCCAAGGCCACGGGCAACTCGATTTCGCCGCCCGTGGCGTCCCAACGGACTTGCTGAGTGGTGTTGCCGGCGGTCAAAGTGCCCCGACCACTTTGGCCGGTGCTGTTGCCCAACCGCACCCTGACTCGCGCGCGTTTCATCTCCGGATTGGGATAAACCTGCGCGTCGAGAATATAAACGGGGCTGGTGGCGGAGAGCTCGATTCGGCCGATGATGCCGTTCCAGTTGCCCTGAGTATGGTCGCTGACGCTGTGGGACCACGAGCCAATGTCCACCAGCATCTGATTGTTGACCCGCAGGGTCAGCGTGTGCGGCCCCGGCGCAAGTCCAACGCCCAGGTCATACACGTGGGGCGTACACAGGCTGTCGCAGGAACCGAGTTCCCGCCCGTCCAGCCACACCCGCGTTTCCCAATGGGCCCGTTCGAGCGTGAGCACCACCCGCCGGCCTGTCCAGGCCTTGGGGAGGTGGAACTCCCGCTGATACCATGCCGGCCCGACGTAATGCTTCCCGGGCTGGAGGAAAAACGGGATTTTGATGTTACCCGGCTGGCGATACTTCTCATACCGGGGGTCCTTGAGCCAGCGGTCCGTGCCGACGTCGCCGGTCCATTTCGTGTCCAGGGTGATGTCGTTTCCGATCTCCTGCGCGGGCAGCGAGCCGGGTAGCATCACCCTCTGGGGCAGCGTCTGTTCGAACCATCGCTCCCGCAGGCCCGCGTCTCCGCCCTCCAACGCAAACCGCCAGCTGCCGGCCAGCGACATTCGCGGGGGGCCAGCCGCCGCCACGGCAACGTCAAAGTTCGGCAGGAGTGTCCCCAACAGTAATGCCGATAACAGCGCGATTTTGACGGGATCAGAATTCAATGAGCGCATGGGAGCGGGTGTTCAACGGCGGAAGGTGTACCAACGAACCCTGGCGCAGGGAAGAAGGAAATCGGCCCGGCTACCGATAGAGGGCAAACCCGAACCGCAGCGCGTCGCTCCGGCGATCATAGAGAAGCAGACTTTCCCCGTAGCCGTTGAAGTATTGGGCATAGAGATACACGCTGAAGCTCCCCGACAGCACCTTCATCAGGGGATAACTGAGGTCAAGCTGGATACTGCCGCGGTTGGCGTCGTCCCCCAGCCGGCCGGTGGCCGAAACTTGCAGGCCTTTGGCCCATCCGGCGGTCAACCG
>JARKQH010000280.1 GCA_029974925.1 Verrucomicrobiota bacterium | reverse complement strand
GCGGGCAAACGCCGCGTCCCGTGCTTTGCTCTTGAACTGGTCATGTACACCGGGCTAACAGGCCATACTATCACCCCGCCGGCTGCTTTGGCACAATACCACAAACGGGGGACCCCTCCGGAGCGGCCTTTCCTCTCACCCAAAATGGGGATATACTAAGATGGAGAATATTGTTAAACCGATGAAGATTCGGCTAACCATTTACCAGTGCTATGACAAATAAGAAACAGGGCCCGCGAAACCCACCCGGCGCGCCCCATTTGCTGCGACGCGTTTCAGCCCCCTCGAGGGCGTTCACGTTGATCGAATTGCTTGTGGTCATCGCCATCATCGCCATCCTCGCCGCGATGCTTCTGCCCGCCCTTTCCCGGGCCAAGGAAAAGGCCCAGCGCACCCAGTGCGTGAACAACAACCGCCAGTTGGGCCTGGCCACGCACATGTATGCCAACGATTTTCGCGACAAGATGGCCTTTCCCAATTGGAATCCGCCCTGGCAGGCCGGGTGGTTGTATGATCCCAAGGGACAGACTCAACCGCCTGACCTTGCGGCCGCGCCTTACAACATGTATCCCATCCGGGCATACGAGGACGGGCTCCTGTGGCCGTACATCAAGAACATGGCGGTGTATCGTTGCCCGCTGGACAGCACCAACACCACCTATTTCAAGCAGCGCAAGAACAAACTGTCC
Source organism: Verrucomicrobiota bacterium (assembly GCA_029974925.1). Taxonomy (GTDB): domain Bacteria; phylum Verrucomicrobiota; class Verrucomicrobiia; order Limisphaerales; family UBA8199; genus JARKQH01. The sequence goes on along the minus strand of JARKQH010000280.1, from coordinate 2,790 downwards.
ACCTACGTGCAGAACGGCGCGATTTGCGGCTACGGCGGCATCGCGCCCCGCACCTACGCCATCGCCGATTTCCGTCAGGATGCCTTCATGATGTGGGAACCGGAGGAGGCGACCAGTCCCTTCGGCGCGCAGGTCTATAACGACGCCTCGAGCTATCCTGATCCGACCGTGGACGGCGGCTTGGGCAAGCGCCACGGCAAAAACGGCGGCGTGGTCCTGGGCTTCAGTGGCCAGGTGCAGTTCATCAAATACCAGGAATGGCTTAACGAGGCCAAACTGCCCATCAAGAACCGCCTCTACTGCAACCCGGGCTCCTCGAACGGCCGCTGACCGCGCCGGACTTTTCTTGCGTATGAAAGAACGGCTCTTTGCCTTGGGCCTCTTTGTCTCGGCCGTCCTGCTGCTGGCCGGCTGCGGGGGGGACACCGTCAAGGTCACCGGCGCCAATCTGGAGGCGTTCAACAACGCCCCGCCGGAGATCAAGCAGAAATGGGACAAAGCGCTGCAGGATGACAAAGCCAACAATTACGCGGCGGCGGGAAAAGCTTATTTCGAGTTGCTCCGCACGCCGAACCTGAGCCCGGAACAGCTCCAGGCGGTGCAAAACGCCGCCGCGGCGCTGAACCAGAAGATGTATGAGGCTGCCGACAAGGGCGACGCGGCGGCGCAGAAAGCCATTGACGAATTGCGAACCGGGGTTCCGACTCGTCCCCGGTGATGGTCTGGGGGGCCGCAAGCGCTGCGGAGGGGGGCACCCTGTTCGACGGCGCGGGGTGGCGGGCTTTGCGTTTCCCGGCCGAATGGACGGCTGAGGACGGAACTTGAGACACGGCGGCCGCGCCTTCTCATCGGGTGTCCCGGCCAGTCCGGTGGTGGCTTCAGACCTGATCCCCTTCAAGCTTAAGCCTGGCCGCCCGGCTCGGTTTGCACCGGGCCGGCCGGCATCCCCGCGCGCTTCAGCCCAAGGGCGGGAGAGCGTCTGCTTGACCTGGCGTTCAAAAGGGTATTCCTTTTCCCGGTTTTCATGGCAGCCGACAAGCCATCGTTGGATGATCTGCGCATCGCGCGCCCGCAATCTAGGGGCTCATGGTCCCTTGGTTGGCTGGCGCTGCTGGTGTTGCTGCTGGTTGGGGGCGCCGCGCTCCTCTGGTGGTTCAGCCGTCCCAAACCGCTGACGGTGCGGACCGCGGTGGCGAGGAGTGTTGGGGGGGCTGGAGCCGAGCGCATTGTGCTCAACGCTTCCGGCTACGTGATCGCGCGGCGGGAGGCGACGGTTTCCTCAAAGGTCACCGGGAAAGTGGTGGAGGTCCTGGTGGAAGAGGGCATGAGAGTGCAGGAAGGGCAGGTGCTGGCGCGGCTGGACGACACCAATCTCCGGGCGGGTTTTCGCCTGGCCGAAGCCCAGTTGGCTTCCGCCCAGGCTGCTTTGGAGGAAACCCGGGTTCGAATCAAGGAGGCCGAAATCCACCTGCGGCGAACCGTGGACCTGGCCAAGAGCCGCATTTCCGCCCAGGCGGAGCTGGACCGTGCGGAAGCGGAAGTCGAGTCGCTCAAGGCCCGTCTGGCCCAGCAACAGGCCCAGGTGCGGGTGGCCGAACGCGAAGTCGCGTCCTGGCAGTCCCAACTGGACGACACCATCATCCGGGCGCCCTTCTCCGGCATTGTCACCTCGAAGAACGCGCAACCCGGGGAGATGATTTCGCCGGTGTCAGCCGGCGGTGGTTTCACCCGGACTGGTATCTGCACCATCGTGGACATGGACTCGCTGGAGGTGGAGATTGATGTCAACGAGAGTTATATCAACCGCGTGCAGCCCGGCCAGGCCGTCGAGGCCACCCTCGACGCTTACCCGGACTGGAAAATCGCGTGCAAAGTCATCGCCATTATCCCCACGGCCAACCGGCAGAAGTCCACCGTGCGTGTCCGGGTCGGGTTCGATCGGCTGGACCCGAGGATTCTGCCGGAGATGGGAGTCAAGGTTGCGTTTCGCGAGTCCGGCCCGGGTTCGGAATCCAACGCCGTCCCGGTCGTGAGGGTGCCCACAGCCGCGGTGCGGACGCTTGAGGGCCGGGAGGTGGTCATGGTGCTGACCAACGGGCGGGCCGAGCGGCGGGCGGTGGGCGTTGCCAGCCGGGACCCGGACAGCGTGTTGATCCGTGCCGGCCTGAAGGACGGAGAGAAAGTGATTGTCAACTGGCCCGAGAGCCTGGCGGACGGCGCTCCGGTCGAGGAATTGCCATAATGAACGAAACAGCCAACACCGCGCTGGTCAAAGTTGACGGCGTCGAAAAAGTCTTTCACCGCGGATCGGAGGAGATCCATGTCCTGCGCGACCTCCACTTGAGGGTGGAAGCGGGCGAGTGTCTGGCGCTGATGGGGCCGTCCGGTTCGGGCAAGAGCACGTTGCTGAACCTGATTGGCGGCCTGGACCGGCCGACGCGGGGGACGGTGAGCGTTGGCGGCGAGCGGGTGGACCAACTGCCGGACCGGAAGCTGGCGGCCTGGCGGGCGCGTCATATTGGATTCGTCTTTCAGTTTTACAACCTGCTGCCCGTGTTGACTGCCGAACGGAATGTGGAGTTGCCGCTGCTGCTGACGCATTTGTCGCGGGCCGAGCGGAAGCAGCACGTCGCCACCGCGCTGGCCATTGTGGGCCTCTCGCATCGGGCGAAACATTATCCCCGGCAGCTTTCCGGCGGCGAACAACAGCGGGTGGGCATCGCCCGCGCCATCGTCACCGATCCGACGCTGCTGTTGTGCGACGAGCCGACGGGGGACCTGGACCGGAAG